>CAVKGN010000049.1:0-15035 GCA_963655595.1 uncultured Oscillospiraceae bacterium | reverse complement strand
GGACTCCAGTCCTCCCGCGGGGGACTGGAGTTTGCCCGCGGAGGACTGGAACTTCCTGGGAGAGGATGGGAACTTCTGGGGGGAGGACTATCGCTTCCCGTTATCAGAAACCGATTCGGGTGCGGGAGGTTTTTGATATGCTCTCTTCGCTGCACATCTTCACCAACTGGCTGAGGGTGGGTTGCTCACCTTTCACCACCTCCTGCATGAGGGCCTTCCTTGCGATGTTGTCTATCTGGCCTCCGCTGAACTCGTAGCTGGCGGCGAGGGTCTCTGCGTCGGCTTCGGAGAGCAACGGCAGCTTGTTCAACCAGATGTTCTTCTTGGCATCGAGGGTGGGCTTGTCAAACCGAACCTTGAAGAGGAAACGACGTTCGAAAGCACCGTCGAGGTTGTCGGCAAGGTTGGTGGTAGCTATGAGAATGCCATCGAGGTTTTCCATTTCCTCAAGGATAATGTTCTGAATGGCGTTCTCAGTCTGTGCCACATTGCTGCTGCTTACGTCCTTGCGCTTGGAGAAGATGGCATCGGCCTCGTTGAACAGCAGAATTGGCTTCACCTCGCTCTTCTCGCAAAGTTTGCGGTAGTCCGTAAACACCTTCTTGATGAGCTTCTCGCTGTCGCCAAACCAGCAGGACTTGGTGGCGCTGATGTCCACGTGCATCACGGCGCGCCCCGTGGCACGGGCTATCTGCATGACGCTCTCCGTCTTGCCCGTACCCGGCTCGCCGTAGAGCAATGCGGCGATGCCCTTGGGCAGTTTGTTGGCTTCGAGGCGGGCGCAAAGCTCTGGGTAGTTTTCCTGGCTCAGGCTGTTGCGCAGGCTCGACAGCTGTTCTTCGAGGTCGTTGGAGAAGAAGAGCGTCTTCTCCGTAATCTTGTCGGAAGGAAGCAAGTTCTTGTCCGACTCGTCCTTGATAAACAGTTTGGCATCCTCGCCCAGGATAGCCTCCTTTCCCTTGTCGGTCAGTTCAAGGCCCAGGCTATCCCCGAACATGGAGGAAGTCTTTACCGTTACTGCCAATTCCTGTTTCTGAAGGGGATGGCAGTTGTTCTTGAAATCCTCCATCACCTGGTTTCGCGACTTGCGCTGATAGATGAACCGCACTTCGCGTGACAGTGAGGCAGTGGCGTTTTCCGTCAGAGCGAAACCAACGGAGTACAGCAGTACCCTGTCGCGCTCGTCTGGCACGAGGCGTTTGATGCGCTTTACGCACGGCAAGTGCTTGTTGACTTCCTCGAACTTCTTCAGTTGCTTCTTCAACTTTTTCTCGGCGTGCGGCTCATTGACGTTGAATTCACTGCGTTCGTGGAAGAATTCGAACATCCTCTCCAAGAATTCGTAGATGTCCTCGCATTTCAGCGAACTGGTGAAAGCTTTGAGGTCCTCGCCGTAGAAGAACTCCTTACCCTCGTCGGTCAGAGCAATATCGTCCGAGTCCTCCATCTCGCAAAATCCCATCTTCACCATCGTGTGTTCACCCTCCAAGATGCTTTTCCTCACGGACATGCGCTGGGACATATTCGTAAACATGCTGCTCGTCGTTCCGCAAACGCTGGATGTTCCCCTGCCGTCGTGGATGAAGTTATCGTAGCAAAGGATGTAAAAGAACGTACGGTCGAGGAGGTCGGGAACGTCGGCTTTCAGTTTCTTCACGAAAGAAAGGTGCGGGTTGCTGAGTTCCTGTTTTTGTACGAAAAGCGTCAGGTCGTCCGTCACCACATCGTCGTCCTCCGCCTTTTTCGCAATCGCACGGCAAAACTCGTACTTGTCCGTCTTCACTTCGCACACCTCCACCGGGCGGGCTGTCACAGGCTCATTGTCGATAATCGCCGCCATTACCGCGTCGCTGACAACGAAATTCTGCCGAAGGATATTCTCTTCCCTTCTGCCGCGCCGCACAAGATAGCCCTTGCTTTCAAGGGATTTCAGCGCGGGGGCATATTCCACCATGTCGAGGGACGAGCACTCGAAATAGCGCGCCAAGTCTTCCATCTCGGCCATACTATCCCGGCAACTCAGGTCGAACAGAGCCACGAAGAGGTAGACCTCCTCCATTGTGCTCAATCCCACCGCCTGCATAACACCCTGGAAGATCTCCTTCGCCTTAGGCGTGGTCAGTCTTTGGAGTTTGCTGTCTACCAACTTAGTTGCTGCTTCCTTAATGTACTGAATGCTAGTCTTTGTCATAATTACTGTTCTTTAATTTGTTGTTTACAAATTCATATAGCAAGTACTTTTGAAAATTTAGTGTTAGAATGCACTTTTCTGCAAAAAAAATTTCTTTTGCCCCCAAAAAGCCCAAGATACTCGCCCTGAACGGGAAGCATCTTGGGCTTATTCTATGGGGCTTTGCAAAGTCTTCAGCCTATCCTTTGCTGACCATCAAAAACACAGGGAGCCAGAGGCTTTGCGCCCCCAACTCCCTGTATGTGATTGGGATATTAGCCGTTAGTAGTCGGTGTTCTCAGGGTCGAAGTTTGTCCAACCTTGGAGCCAGTTGTCGGTGGCAGAGAAGGCACCGATGTAGGATACCTGGTCGAACCAAGAGCTTGACACGCCAGTGAACGAGGCAGCCGTGAGGAGCGGACTTGCTGCGTTGGGCATGAAGTCGACGTTCAGACCAGAGAGGAGGCCCTTGCCCGTGAGGAGCATCTCGGCTACGGAAGCCACCTTGTTGCCGTTCTGGGCGAGGAAGAAGGTGGACGACCACGACTTCTGCGTCTCGTCAACGACGGCTTTCTTTTCCACGTAGTTCACACGCACGTCGCGGTATTCCTTGTTTGCGTCGGAACCAGTCACGTCCATGTTGGCAAACCAGATGTTTTGGAGACGGATGTTGCCGTTCTGAGCCTGTTCGCGGGTGTCGCCCTTCTCAGAGTCGATAATCAGACCGATGGGCCAGCCCAGGGCAATGGAGTTGATGCAGTTCAGGCGCGAGCCGCGGCGAATCTGCATGGCAGCCTGGAACTTGCCGAGACCGGAACCATTGTTCGGGTTCATTGAACCAGCGGTGATATACTTTTCGGTGTTGGCAAAGTCAGAGGCACCCTGCTTCGGGCCAATGAAGGTGATGTTGCTGAACGTGGCAGATGTGATGGGCGTTGCGGTAGAGCCGCTGGCGTCGTTGTCGCTCTCGAAGCCGTTGCTCTGACTCTTGTCGGCAATGCGAGGGTCGCGCACGGCAAGGCCGTACTGCACGTGGCCAGAGAAGCCGTTGTCGGTGTCGAAGTCGTCGTCCCAGCCGTTGAAGGCAATGAGGTGTTTGCAGTTCACCGTGCCGCCGAACCACTCAAAGGAGTCGTCGTTGGAGTAGCTCACCTGCACGTGGTCCACCTTGGTAGCGTCGCCCACGGAACCGAGGGTTACGCCGTTGATTTCCTGGTCGGTGGCAAAGGGATAGCCGGCAAACTCAACGCGAACGTAGCTCAGCACGCCCGAATTGTCGTGAGCGTCGGAACCGCCGTGCTTGGTGCGCGGACCGCCCTCAATCTGTGCCTCGCCAGCGTTGTGAGGAGCTTTGCCGCAAAGGATGATACCGCCCCAGTCGCCAGGCTTGCGCTGTCCCTTAGCCTTGGCAGAAGTGAACACGATGGGCTCGCTTGCCGTACCCTGGGCAATGAGCTTGCCACCGCGTTCGGCAATGATAGAGGCCATGGTCTCGCCCTTGATGACCGTACCCGGCTCAATGGTGAGTTCTGCGCCGTCGGCAATGTACACCCAGCCCTTGAGCGTATAAGTGCCTTTCTTCAAAGTTTGCTTGCCGGTGAACACGAACTCCTTGTCGCCGTTGCCAATTTGGTTGCCATCGAAGAGAAGGTTGTCGGCCGACTTAATGCCGCCGTTGGTTCCCCAGTGGCGCGTGTCGGTCTGAGTAGTGTCATCGTTGTCGCTGCATGAGGTAAACACGGCAGCCGTTGCCAAGCCCATGAAACCAGTGAGGGCAAGCACCTTGAAAGTTTGTTTTCGCATAACTGTTTTGAATTTAGTTAGGTTCTTGATTTTTCTGCTGCAAAGTTCCGCCGCAGGGGTTACAGAACTGTTGCAGGGGGATGAAATATGCGTGTCGGGGGGGATAGCCTCGCTCTGGATGGCTATCTGTCAGAACTTGTACGACACGGTGAGGCTCACGTCGCGGCCGGGACGATAGGAGCGCGTCACCTCCTCGACGGTCTTAGATGTTCCGTTAGCGAGCGTCACGTCGTTGAACTGCTTGAACTGCACCTTTTCGGCGAGGACGTCGCGCAGGCCCATTTTCAGTTCAAAGTGACCGAGGGCCACGGAGGCGGAGAGGTCGAGCGAGTTGCGCGGCATCTCGTAGGAGTCGGGGATGTTCACCGTTTGGTCGCCCGTGGAGCCGAGGGTACGACCCACGCCCACGAGGCGCTTGCCAATGCGGTTGTACTGCACGGAGGCGTTCCACAGTCCGTGGTTGTAGAAGAGGCCGAGGTTGACCAAGTAGGGCGACTGTCCCTGCATGGGGCGGCTCTTCTGTCGCGAACCTGCTGCGAAGTTCACGCGACTCTTGATGACCGAGCCGTTGAACACAAGGGTGAAGTCCTTCAAACCGATGAAGCCAAGGTTCTTGCGCACGTCGAGTTCCAGGCCGAGGCTCTTCGCCTGCTTGGCGTTGACGTAATAGTAGACCACGTCGGTGCCGCCCGTCACGGTGTAGTTCCACTCAATGGGCGAGTCGAAGTGCTTGTAGAAGGCCGCCAGCGAAATTTGGTCGCCCTGCGAGGGATACCACTCGTAGCGCAGGTCGAGGTTGTCCACGTGGCACGCTTTGAGGTCGGTGTTGCCCTGCACGTTGCTTGCCAAGTCGAAGTCGTAGAACACGGAGGTACTGATTTCGCGGAACTCGGGGCGGTTGATGGAACGGCCGTACGAGAGTCGCACTTGGTGCTTGTCGTTTATCTTATAAGTAGTGTTGAGCGAGGGGAAAAGGTCGTTGCCGTCGTAGTTGCGCTTGGCCGTACGGCGCTCCGTGTCGCTGAGGTTGCTCACGAGCGTCATACGAGAGTGTTCAAAACGTGCGCCGGCATAGACGTTGAACGCGCCGAGAGGCAGGTTTACAGCAGCGTAGGCCGAAGCAATGACTTGGTGGCCGTCGTAGTCGTTGGTGAGCTTGGTGTCGTCGATGAGGTAAAGTCCCTGGTCGCCGTAGTTGTCCGTGGTGAGCAGCTGCGTGGGCAGGTCGAGGTAGCGGAAGCCTTCGGGCAGCGTGTTGTCGGAGGGATCCCAGGCGTAGATGAAGCTGCGGGTGTTGTAGCTGCGCGTGCGGTATTCGCCGTAGGCACCGGCAAAGAGCTGGGGAGCAATGTGGCGCGCCTCGAAGTCGCGACGATAGTTCACACCTGCCGAGGCAATGTGTTCGTCGAGGCGGGTAAACTCGCGTTGCAGCTCGTTGCCCGTGGTCAGACCGATGAGCCCCGTTTCGAGCTGGTCGTCGGTGCTGTACCGACGGCGGTCGGGCAGGTTGCGGTTGGCGTAGGCGTAACCGGCGTTCCAGTCGAAGCGGTCCTTGTCCCACACGTACTTACCCGTAACCTGTGTGTTGTAGGTGGTGCGGCTGGAATAGTAGTACTCTGCCTCGCGTACGTGGTTGCTCTGAGCGTCGGTGCCCTCACGGCTGGTGTAGCGGTCGGTGGCGAGTTGGTTGAAGATGTTCTTCCACTCGTATCGGCCTGAGCCCTTGGCTGGCACAAAGGTGAGGTTGAACATACCGCCGAGGCGCACCTTGTGGTTGTACTGGCGGTCCACGTTGTGGTGAAGGTAGACGCTCTCGTCGTGCGTAAGGTCGTACGCACCGAAGAAGGAGTTCTCCATCGGGGCGTAAGTGCGGTAAGTGTTGCTGTAATTGACGGAGGCAAGGAGGGCAAGCACGGCGCCGTTGTCGAAGTCGCGCGAGCGGTTCACGTCGGCGGAGAGGTTGAAGTCGGTCCAGGGATGGCGGTTCTTCACGGTCCAGTCGTTGTTGAGGGCGTTGTCGGTCAGACTGATGCCCTTGCCGCCCGGCGTGCTGGTCATATTGTGGCGCAAGCCGCCCGTGAGCGAACGGAAGCCGTTGTCGAAGCCGAGGAAATCCGTGCCGCTCCCCTTTGCCGAGGCGAAGCTGCGGAAGTGGGTCTGGTCGTTGACGGAGACGCCGGCGGAGATGCGTGCGCCGTTGGTGTTGGGAACGTCCTTGGTGTCGATGAGGATGAAGCCGCCCGAGAAGTCGGCGGGATACTGCGGAGCGGGCGACTTGATAATCTGCATATTGTCCACCTGCGAGGAGGGGATAATGTCGAACGAGAAGGCGCGCGAGTCGGGTTCGCTCGAAGGCACTGCCGCACCGTTTATCCACACGTTGTTGTAACGCTGCGACAGGCCACGCACCATCACGAACTTATCGTCGATGATGGAGATACCCGGCACGCGACGAATCACCTCGGAGGCGTCCTTGTCCTGCGTTTTGCTAATCTGCTGCGCCGAAACGCCGTTTTGCACCACCAGGCTCTGCCGCTGCACGGCCACCTGGGCGTTTTCGGTGTTGTGCTTGGCTTTGGCGGTAACGGTTGCCACGCCGAGCATCTCCTCGCGCTCCTCCATCGTCACCACCAGCACGCTATCGAGCCGAGCCGGGTTCACGGTGAGTGTGCGCTTGTTGTAGCCAAGGTAAACGGCGGTAAGGGTGTAATTGCGCTGCCCAAGGCCTTGCAGTGTGAACTCGCCTTTGACGTCGCTCACGGCCGTTTTGCCGGCTTGCAAAATCTGCACGGTAGCTCCCACAAGGGCTTCGCCCGTCTTGGCGTCGACCACACGGCCGCGCAACGTGGCTGTTACGTCGGCCAGAGCCGTGGCGCACACTGCGAACAGAAGGCACGCCAGCGCAAGGAAACGTTTTGTCAGTCTCATAAAGTATAATGCGTAAGTGAATGTGTATATGCTTTGTTCTCGGTTGCAAAGTTCCGACCTACGCATTACGCTGGTGTTTACATCGTGTTAAGATAGCGTGAACCGCTGCCCACTAACGAGCGAGGCGGAGCAGCCCTTTTACAGGTTGCTCCGCCTCGGAGTAGATTGATTTACGCTTCCCTGAGATGTGGGGAAAGCTGTATGTATTATTGTACGGCCTTAACCGTCTGAGCCGTGCCGTTGACGAGCGTCACCTTAACGAGGACTGCCTTGCCGGCTTTCGTCAAGGGGAGCACGGCTTGCTTCGCGCCTCCAAGCGTTTGGCGTGCCACGAGCTTGCCGTCGAGGGTGAACACCTCCACGCCGCGCAGACCAATGGCAGACTTTGCTACGAGGGTGCCGTTCTCCACGCTGAACACGTTGGCCTCCGTTGTCGTTTCGTCGCCGCTAACGGCCTCAATGCCTGAGATGACGGGCTTGCTGCTGTCGTCGGCAGAGATTTCCGTCACTTCGCAGATGGCGGGAACGGTGGAGGTGGTCCACTTAATCTTCAAGGCCTTGGCATACTTAACAGCGTCGGTGAGGGTAATCTTCACCACGCCGCTGGCTGTTTCAGCGTCCACGTCGGTCCAGGTCTCGCCGTCGGTGGTCACAGAGTAGGTCACGTTGTCCACGGTGCCGTTCTCGCAGAAGAGCTTCACGCCCTGAACGGGAGCGGAGTTGAGGAAGTTGTAAACGAACTCGCCGCCCTTCGTGGTGCCGAGTGCATAGCCTGTGGTTGAAGTAGTGGGGTCGGAGTCGGCTGCCGTGTTGAGGAAGATGCCGTTTGCGTCCTGCAAGGCTGCCTCTTCGTTGACTGCTGCGCCGTTCACTTCAATCTCGCTCAGGCGCAACCACTTGTTATCGGGGGCTTCCGTCACCTTGACGCGTACGTAGAGTGCCTTCTTAGTGATGGGCACACCTGCGCCAGTTGCGGGGATGAAGTCGGTAGCGATCACATCGGCGCCGTCGGCTGTACCCACCTTGAAGTTCTGGGCAAGTCCCATCTTGTAGTCAGCAGACTTTGTGCCAGCCACTTTGAGCGTGTACCAGTCGTTGTCGTTGCCGGTCTCAGAGATCTGCACCGTGCCCTTCAAGATATTGTCTCCGTTGGTAGTGGCTGTGCAAACGCGCACGCTCTTCACATCCTGCAACTCCTTGAGCTTAATCTGGTACACGTCGCCCACGGCCTGGACCTTCTGAACAACCACGTAGGTGTTGTAGTTTCCGTCGGTCAGGAGGTCTGCGTTGTGACTCTGCCAGATATTGCCGCTGGGCACGGTTACGCTCTCTACCTCGGCCTTCTGTGCGAAGTTGATGGTGAGTGTGTTGGAACGAATACGCAGCGAACGGCTATCGTCGGCGGCGTTGAGTACGGCAACGTAGCGCACGTAGGAGGCGGGCTGGGCGTTGTTCTCAGTGACGCAGTCCCACGTCTTAGCGTCGTTGCTCACCATTACGCGGAAGTCCTTGCTTGCCAACAGCGTGTCGGTCATAGCAATGCTGCTCACGAGGACGGGCTTGGGGAGTTCCACACCTACATAGCCTCCTGCGGGAATCACGTAAGCCTTCGACATATTCATCTTGGCGCTTGCGGCAGACGAGGAGATTGTGCACTTAACGTTGCTAACGTTGGTGAACAGCTTGGCCGAAGTGCTTGCGGAGGAAGCGAAGACGTTGTCGACCGCATGCTTAACGAGGTACTCCGTAACGAAGGGAGTGAGGTAGCGATACGAGGCGTGGGTAAGGTGCTTCTCCGTCTCGATCGTTCCACTACCGAAGCCACAGCCGTGAATGGTGAAGTAGTCGTCGGCGGTGGAGAGGGCAGCAGCCTCCGTCTTCTGAGTCTGGTACATCGACCACGCCTCTACGTCGTCAGTGGTTTCGCTGGCCAGCAGAAGGTTCTTGGTAGTCTGTGCCATGTTGCGCAGGCGGAGCAGCCAGGGCTTAGCGTCCTTGTAGAGGAGGCGTTCGCCGTCCACTTCAGAGTTTTCGAGCGTGAGCATCACGTCGCAGTTGGTCACGATGTTGTCCATCAGCTCTTTAAGGGCGGTGGTGGTGCCGCTGCTCTTGTAGTTGGCAATGAGCGTGTTAAGCGACTCGGGGTCGTTCTTGCTCAGGTAGGGAGCAAGGAAGCGGTAGGCCTTCTGCGCAGCCTCGTTGCCGGGGAAGAGTGCCTTGAACGAAGCCTCCCAAGAGCTGTTGTTGTTGAATGCCTTGTTGTTCCAGGAGAAGTCGCCGGCAGAGAACACGGCCGTCTTCGACACTTCGCCCTGCTCCATGGGGTTGCAGATGATGCCCTGGTTGCTGGCAGTGATTTCGCTCGGGAGCGAGCTGTTGCTGTTTACGTTGGGCATGTCGTAGAAGTTGCTCTTCATGTCGAGCGGGTAAATCTCGTTCTTGCCCGTACCGTTGTCGTTGCAGGGATAGTTCCACCACCATACCACTTGGCGGCCAAACTGGTTCTGCACTTGGTTAAGGTCGTTGTCGTTGGGCACTGACCACACTGCGCCGCCCGTATAGAACACGGTGACGTTGGCAGGGAGCGTGCTGAGCGACTGGAAGAAGTTGTTGTACTGCGTGTCGCTGCCTGCGAAGGAGCGGCAGTAGATCTGAGGCGTAAAGCGGAGGGGCTTCACGGTGTCGTTGGGGTCGGTGAAGTCCTTGTTCCACTTTTCCTCGATGGCCGTCTGGATAGCGCCAATGCGGTCGGCGTTGGTCTTCATGGCGTCGGTAGTGCTCGGCACGCTCACGTCGTCGCAGAACACGGCGAACTGGCGAACGCCCAGCGAGTACATGCTCGTGAACTTCGTCATGATGTCGTCGACCACGGTGGAGCTGTTGAGAATGGCGTTGCCCGGGTGGATAGACCACACAAAGTTCACCTTGCAGTCGTGAGCCACGTCGCAGAGACTCTTCATGTCGTCCTGCGTCAGGTAGCCGTTGTTGCGCTGTTCGTCGGTGATGGTGGTGGGGTAAGGATCCTTCCAGTAGCCAGAGTGGTACACGTCGCTCTTGGGACCGTACACGTAGGTGTTCATCTTGTAGCGCATCATGAAGCGGAACAGGTCCTTGCGCGTCTCCATGGAGTAAGGCAAGCCGTAGTAGCCCTCAATGATACCGCGGCTCTTCAAGTCGGCGTAGTCGTTGATAACCACGGGCTGGAGTCCGCTCGTGCCGCCGTCGAATATCTGTTCGAGCGAGGCGAGGGCGCAGAAGGCTGCGTCGGTATTCTCACCCACGATGACCACCTGTGCCTTGCCGTCGCCGGCATCGCTGAGCGACAGCACGTGGCGGTCGAACTTGTTCTCCTTCGTCAGCACGTCGGTGCTGAGGCCAAGCTGCGTCACCATGGCGTTGGCCTTGCCGTCCTGGCCGCCTATACCTATATATATATTGGAGTTGTCAGCGCTTGCAGCGTCGGCAAACTCCACGATGAGGCCTTTTTCCTTCAGCACGCTCTGTACGCGGTTCTTCGTGTACTGGTCAATGCCGTTGTCGCACACCACAGTCACCGTGGGGGTGAAGGCCACCGTGCCCGTGCCGGCCGTCTGCTGGTGCGGAACGGGGTAAATCGAATACTGCGCGCTCAGCCCCAGGGGGAAGAGCAGCGCAGCCATTCCTATAAGCAATGATTTCTTTTTCATAGTTAGCGGTTGTTGTTCGTTATAGTCTTGGTTGCAAATGTAGGAAAAAAAGAGCAAGCCCGCAGGGGACGGCGTGAAAATAAGCCTTTGCCGTCGGTTACTGGTACTTTCCCGTGAGGCAGCCGCTCAGGCGTGGAACGAATCGGCGCAGCAGGGCGTAGGCCACGCAGCACAGTGCGAGCGTAACGACGGGACAAGCCAGAAAGGCGCACAACTGCCACCCTAAGCACCGCCCAGCCACCATGCTTGCCGCTACGCGCGACACGGGGAGCATTACGATGGTGTGGCAGGCGTACACAAAGAAACTGCTATCTGCCCAGCGGCTCGCCGAGGCGGCGGAGGCTACGTGGGCAAGGTGGACGGCGCAGACCATGGCCACCAACACGTAGAGGCTCAACGCTCCCTGCCAGAACCATTCGCCTGAGCCTTGGAACAGGGCGAGCAGCATCAGCAGGGGGACAAGCAGTGCGAGGGAGAGTTTCAGTACGGGACGGGTAGCTCGCACCAAGTCGTATCCGCTAAGGGCGAAGTACGCACCGAGCGAGAAGAACCAGAGGCCCGTGAACGACACGCCGCCCCAGTTGCACCACAGTCCGCCGTAGAACACCGCGGCCAGGAGCAGCACGCCAACGAGGCGCAAGCGTTTCAGCCACACATATATTATAGGTGCAAGGATGTTGAGCAGGATGAGGTCGCGCACAAACCACAGCGGCTCATGCACGGGCCCCGTACTGCCCCACACGTGCCAGCCGAGCCAGTTCACGCCGTCTGTCCCCATGGCGGTGTGTCCCCACAGGAGGTTTGGCGACAATGCCGGAGCCGCCGCACCCGTAGCCTTAGCTTGCACAACGTAGAGGATGTAGGCAATGACGTTCCACACCACATAGGGCAAGAGCAACGTAAGGGTGCGCCGACGGAGTTTCTGTCCGTACGCCATCCACGTAAACCGCTGCATATTGCGGAAGAACAGGTAGCCAGAGAGGAGGAAGAACAGGGGCACGGCGAAGGTGGGCAGCACGTTGGAGAGAAACGTGGCCGTGTCCGCCAGTGCCTCGTGTCCCTCGCCTCGCCACGAGCTGTTGTAGGAGTGGATAAGCACCACAAGGGCTGCCAGGGGGAAGCGCAGGCGCGCAACGTAGCCCAGCGAAGCGGACGACGGGCGGCTCGGTGCGGGGGTGAAGGGAACGTGCATGGGAGGGGGATGGATTAGGGGGGACGTGCGCGACAAGGGGAAGTAAAACGCCTTACCGAGGCTGTGATTATGCCGCAAATTTAGCTTGAAGATATTACCTGACCGCTGAAAATCGCGTTTCAAACTTTACATTTGTCCAAAATTGAGTTACTTTGCACCTATGTTCTTCAATGATGTAATCGGCCAGACGGGCGTAAAAAGGCAACTTGAGCAAATGCTCAACGAGGGGCGAATGCCCCATGCACTGCTCTTTGCAGGGCCTGAGGGGTGCGGCAAACTCCCCATGGCGTTGGCTCTTGCCTCGCGCTTGCTCTGTTCCAGTCCCACCGCCAACGGCGAGCCTTGCGGCGAGTGCCGCTCCTGCCACATGTTGCGCAACTGGGCTCACCCCGACTTGCACTTTATCTTCCCCACCTTTAAGCCCAAGGGGCAGACTGGGCCGGCGTTCAGCGACCAGTTCCTGCCGCAGTGGCGCGACGTGCTGAAACAGTCGCCCTACTTCAGTCTGCAAACGTGGCTCAAAGCACTTGACATTGAGAACCAGCAAGCCACCATCTTCGCCGTGGAGGCGAACCGTATCATTGAGAAGCTTGCCAACGTGAGCAGCCAGGGCGGCTACCGCGTGGTCGTGGTGTGGCTGGCGGAAATGATGAACACGGAGTGCGCAAACAAGCTGCTGAAAATCCTTGAAGAACCGCCGCAGCAAACGGTGTTTATCCTCACCGCCGACCACCCGGAAAAGCTGCTCAGCACCATTCTCAGTCGTACGCAGCGCATTGACTTTGCACCGCTCACTGCCGACGACATCACTCAGGCCGTGCAACGCCTCAACGGACTGCAAGAGGAGGACGCGCGCATGGTGGCTCGTGCCGCAGCGGGTAGTTACATCAAGGCTCTTGAACAGGTGACGGCAACGACAGACGATGCGCAGTTCTTCGACCTCTTCGTGCTCTTCATGCGCCTTTGCTACATGCGCAAGATTAAGGACTTGCACGAATGGTCGGCACAGCTCGCTGGCTGGGGGCGCGAAAGGCAGAAGGCCTTCCTCAACTACGCGCAGAGGCTTGTTCGGGAAAACTTCATCTACAACTTCCACAAGCCCGAACTGAACTATATGAACCAGCAGGAGAGCGACTTCTCGCGCAACTTCGCACGCTTCATCAACGAACGCAACGTCATCGGCATCAGCGAGGAGCTGGAAGCCGCCCAACGCGACATCGAGGGCAACGTAAACGCACAGATGGTTTTCTTCGACTTCTCCCTGAAAATGATTGTGCTGCTCATTCAGTAGCACGGCCGGAAAACACGCACAAACCAAGCACACACTACACTAACATACTCACACACTACATGACTTCCGAACAAGACATTCAAGATACAACCAACCTTGCCGCTCAGCAGGAGTCCGCAACGTGCCAGCACTGCCAACAGGGCGGCAACTGCGGCAACGACTGCGGTGAGTGCGGCTGCCAGCGCCGTGGCTGCGACTTCTGCCAATGGGGCGACGCCGCTCTGCGCGGACTGCCCGCCAACGGCTGCGCTCGCAGTGACCACCAGCTGAACTCCTACGACTATCTGGCAGATATCCCGGGCAATCAGGACGTGACCGACTTCGTGGAGGTGCAGTTCAAGAACACGCGCAAGGGCTTCTACCGCAACGACAACCACCTCGACCTCATGAAGGGCGACATCGTGGCAGTGGAGGCGCAACCGGGACACGACATCGGCGTTGTTTCGCTCACGGGAAAACTCGTGCTGCTGCAAATGCAGAAGGCCAACCTCAAGCCCGGCACGGAGATTAAGCGCATCTACCGCAAAGCCCGTCCGGCTGACTTGGAGAAATACGAGGAGGCAAAGGCGCGCGAACACGACACGATGATCCGCTCACGCCAGATAGCCAAGGACCTGCAGCTGCAAATGAAAATTGGCGACGTGGAGTATCAGGGCGACTGCAACAAGGCTATTTTCTACTACATTGCCGACGGCCGCGTTGACTTCCGCAAGCTCATCAAAGTGCTTGCCGAGGCTTTCCGCGTGCGCATCGAAATGAAGCAGATTGGTGCACGTCAAGAGGCTGGCCGCATCGGGGGCATCGGCCCTTGTGGCAGGGAACTTTGCTGCGCTACGTGGATGAAGAATTTCAGTTCCGTAAGCACCGCTGCCGCACGTTTCCAGGACATCACGCCCAACCCGCAGAAGCTGGCTGGCCAGTGCGCAAAGCTGAAATGCTGCCTCAACTACGAGGTGGACACTTACATGGAGGCTGCCCGCAAGTTGCCAGAACGCAACATGCCGCTCGAAACGATTGACGGCACGTACTACTATTTTAAGGCGGACATCCTGACGGGACAGGTGACTTACAGCACCGACCGCCGCATGGCTGTGAACCTCGTGACTATTTCCACCGACCGCGCACTCGAAGTAATCGAGATGAATACGATGGGACAGAAGCCCGACTCGCTGTTGGAGGAAGCACAGAAGCCGCAAAAGCGCCACGTGGACCTGGCTGAGCAGGACGACCTGACGCGCTTCGACCGCGCCAAGCAGAACAAGCGGGGAAACCGCCGCAACAACAAGCCGCAGGGCGAACGCAAGGCAAACGAGAAGAACGGGCACGGCGAACGCCCCAACCGCAACGAACGCCGCGAGCGCAACGACGACCGCAGCCGCCGTCAGCAGGGCAACGGTCAGCGGCGCGGCAACCGTCACGGAAAGCCCGAGGGAAATCAGGATTGAGGCGAGACGAACACCCTATGTATAAAAGAATATGTAAAGCCTGTCTTGGCTTAACGCTCATGTCGCTGTGCGCTTTCTCCTCCTGTCAGGAGAAGCGCACAGCGGCATTCCAGTATGCCCCCGTGCCAGTGGAGGGATGGGAAACCGGCGACACGCTCCACTTCCCAATCGACACCATCCGCGAGGGCGGCGACTACCTGCTCACGGTGGGCGTGCGCACGTCGGCTTCAAAGCCCTATCCCTTCCGCTCCATCTGGCTACTGATATGCCAACACCGCCACAATCCCGAAAGTTTTTCGCGCGACACGCTTGAATGTCAGCTCGCCAACGAACGCGGCGACGCATTGGGCAACGGCACGAGCCTCTACACCAGCACCCAGCCCTGGCGCACGCTGCAACTCCCCAAAGGCAGCTCCGCCGACATCACCATCACCCACATCATGCGCCGCGACATCCTCCAAGGCGTAACCGACGTTGGCATCAAGCTCGAAAAGCAATAGCTCCCCGAGCCACCAAAAAT
>CAVKGN010000048.1:13038-15230 GCA_963655595.1 uncultured Oscillospiraceae bacterium | reverse complement strand
GTTCTACGTCCTCGTCTCCAGCAACTATGCAGCAGAGTCTCATGTCGTATGGCGAGGTTCTGTTTTCCTTGTCTTGCTTGTACGTGATGTTTTGCAGCCAGAGCTGGGTGTAGGCTGAGTTGGGCTGGCTGATGAGTTTGGAACGGACAAGGTTAATGATGTCGCTTTTCTCCGCTTTGTCTGTTAATGAGTCAACTATTCGGCTGAGAACCATCAGGGCATAATGGCACGAACCTACATTTTCCAAGGCAATCTGTGTGCATATTGCTGCCATGGCGCGGACGGTGCCTCCGGGAAGTTGATAGCTGGGGTTGTATATCTTCTGCTTGTCGAAAATGTTTTCGGACTTTTTCGAATCGTCTGCCTTTTCTGAGGCGTCGTTCGTTTTTGTCTTGCTCTCAATTACGTCGCTTTCGGCTTTTCGGGCGAGATACTTGAGACGTTTCTCTATTCTTTTGTCGAGGTCTGCGAGCATGGTTTTGATGGAGCCGCTATTCGGATATTTGCGTGCAAACATCAAGATGTAGAGCAGATGCTTCTCGAAGCTGTCGAAGTCGCAACCTTTCTTGTTGAAGATGGGCGTGTTGTAGAGATAGGCAAGCTTGTCGGACTTTATGGCATCGGTGACGATGCTTTCGCTAATCATAGTCTTCTTGCTATTCATGCGGAAGTTCAGGCTCTCCAATACGTGCTGAAGGATATAGGATATCTTTTCGAGCTCGTCCTTGTCGTTGCAGAAGATGCGGTAGTCGTCGCGGTAACGGATAATCTCGTACGGCGCCTTGACGCCTTCCCGTTGAAGCGCCTCGTGGAGCAGCAGGTCAGAATAGCCAAGGATGATTTCGGCTGCAAAGTCAAACAGCGCGCTGCCTTGGGGAATGCCAATGTTGCGCCCTTGCTGGAAGGCGCGGAGATACTTTTGGATGTTTCGGGCGATGGGGCTTTCGGCGCGCTGTTCGTGCTCTGTTCCTTTCAGCGAGAAGGCCCAGTCGAAGGCTTGCGGGTTTACCGAGCCGTAACAGTTGGTGATGTCGGTGACGAACATGTAGCGATATTCCAAAGACAGCTCGATGCTTCGCTGCTCCATGCTGCTCCACCAGTTGAGTATGGTCGTCGATTTGGAAAATGCTTCTTTCTCTTTGGGGAGGACGGGCAGGGCGCAAGAGGCGATGTGCGGAACGTTGAACTTCTCAAACAGTTGCTTGACGGTTGCCCATACTTGCTCGTTGCAAAGTTCTCTGACCAGGAAATAGTAGAGATACGGATTGGCCAGGACAATAGGGCGGACAGCATAGCGCCCGTCCTTGTTGAGCAATATGTCGAGGTTTACGTCTGGCAATTGTTCTGGCGAAGCGCCGTCCTGTAAACAAACCTCATAGGGCGTCTCGCCGACGGCGTCCCTTACGTTCTGAAGCAGTTTGTCGAATACGAAATATTTCGGCAGTTCAAATCCGTGATATTGTTCTGATTTTAGGAAGAAATCCATAGCCTCTTCATGGTTGAGGCTAAGTACGTTCTGTGCTTTTTCTGTCATAAATGTTTTTAAGGAAGTTAAGGTCCGCTGTCGTTCTCGTTATATAATCGGATAGAATAGGCCGAAAGGTTATAAAGCCAGTGCAAACTTAACAAAGCCCCCGCGACTTCTACTCACTTTCTGTTGGCAAATGTAACTCTTTCTGCATAAGAAGGAGGTCTCGCTCCGTCCCCTTTGCTTATATTCCTTTCAGCAGCATCTTCCAGAGGGGCATAACGTGAATCACGTTTCCCTCAATGCTGATTTCGTCCTCGCTGTCCATCGTGATGATATATAGGTCCTTGCAGTTGAAACGCTTGGCGTAGGCAAGGAGCGCCTTCGTCTCTCGCTTGTATGTGTCGTCATCCTCTATGGCGTAGGAAACTTGGATGGCTTTGCCGTGCTCAAACAGGCAGAAGTCTACTTCCAGGTTGCTATTGTAGTAATAAAGGTCATCCTCGTAGTTCTCGAAAAGATAGATGGCCACCATGTTTTCCAGCAAGGAGGTTTCGGGGTCGAGCAAGAAGAGGTTGAGAATCCCGTTATCGATGAAATAGTATTTCCTGTTCGAGAGTTTGTCTTGCAATTTAGCCTCTATGTTTTCCAAGGAGAAGAGCATGCAAGTATCCTTGATGTATTCAAGGTAGTCGACGATGGTTTCTTGTTTCACCTTACCTGC
>CAVKGN010000048.1:0-13028 GCA_963655595.1 uncultured Oscillospiraceae bacterium | reverse complement strand
TTGTAGCTTTGTGGCTGTTTCACGCTCTCAGCCAATTTCCTTATCAGCACTTTAAGGCCCATCGTGTTGCGGACGTTGTATCTGCTAATCAAGTCACCAAAATAAATCTTGTTGTACAGATTTCCCAGCCATTGGCGCTTAAACGGCTCTGCCCGAAGAACCAATTCTGGCAGACCTCCGAAATGGAAATATTCATTGAAGGCTCGCTTAACGTGTGCGTTGTCAAGATATTCCCATTGGTTTTCCAGCTGAATGTCCTTGGCTTTGAGAAATTCTGGAAATGAGAAGGGGAATACGTTCTGCACAATGTAGCGTCCGCCAAGCGTTGTGGACATTTCCTTACTCAGCATCTTGGCGTTGCTTCCTGTTATGTACACAATGTATTTGTGGTCAGCCAGTCGGCGAGCAAACTTTTCCCAGCCGTCCACCAGTTGTATTTCATCAAGCATAAAGATGGGTTTGTGTTCAAACACTTCTTCATACGCCTGCTTGATAAGGTCGAGATCCGCGAGCTGTAAGTCTGCCAAACGGTCGTCCTCAAAATTAAAGTAGAGGAATTCTTCAATGGAATGTCCTTCTTGCAACAGGTCGTGCATGCGTTGGTAAAGCATGTATGACTTCCCTGCGCGACGAAGTCCTACCAGCACATAGCAAGAGTTTGGCTCAAACACGACGTTGCGCCGCACGAAGCTCAAATCCCTAACCATGCGCTGGTTTTCCAGTATCATTTTCTTTGCAATATTCTTGTCCATCGTATCATGCATTGACTGAAACTTGGATGCAAATATGCAGAATTTCCTTTATAGGGGAAGAAAATGCACCAAAAATTTCCTTTATAGGGGAAAGAAATTGGCTAAAAGTTTCCCTTGTAGGGGAAATTTGTCCAATCGCTCGGAGGGAATAGCTTTCCCCTGACAACAAATTCCGAGCGGCGGATGGGGTTGTGTCTACGAAAGCAGGGCTGGAGAAGGGGAGTGTCTACGAAAACCGTTTGGGGTGAGGGGACGTGTCTACTAAATCAGGGGAAGTCAGGCGATTGTCAGGGCTGGGGAAAACTGTCTGCTGGGCTGGGAAAAACGCTCCCTGCGCTGGTGAAAACTGTCACTGCGCCCGTGAAAATTGTCACTGCGCTGGTGAGAGTCCTCCCTGGGAGGACTCGAATCCTCCTTGGGGGGACTCGAGTCCTCCCGCGGGGGACTACAATCCGCCCGCGGGGAACTTTACTGCGGGGCGTGACAGGCTGGATTTGCCCGGCGAGGGCTGCAACGCCCCGGCGGCGCGGCGGAACGGCAGGGGGAAAAGGAAAGGGCTGCGCCCAAGTTGTTGACACTCGGACGCAGCCCTTGGCTGTGGGATATGTGCGGAGCCGTTAGGGACGGCTCGCGGGGATTAGTTGAACCAACGTACGTAGCAGAAGTCCTGACGGTTGGGCAGGCTCTTGTGCTTGGGATACATACGGTATGCCACCTTGTAAGAACCGGCGAGGTCGACGCTCGAGGTGAGCTCGAAGGTGTAGAGGTTGCCCTCGTGACCTACGACGTTCATAGGCATAACGGCGTAAATCTCCTCGTTGCCGTCGTTGCCCGACATGATGACGAGGTCGATGCCGATGGCGTCTTCCAAGCCCTGTTCGTCAACCACGTGCTTCACGCTGAACTGCTTGCCGCTTACGAGGGCACCGTTCTGGAGGTTTTCGCTGCGTTCGCTGCTCACCACGGTGATGCTGTCCCAACGCTGTGCCACGCTCTCCTTCCATGCGGCGAGCGTCTTGGCCTGCTGGTTGTTGTTGGCAGAGAGTTCCTTGAAGCGTGCTGCCTCGGGGTTGTAGAAGCGATCGTAGTAGTCGTCGAGCTGGCGCTTCATGGTGTAGTGGGGAGCAATGCTGGCGATGGAGTTCTTCACCGTGCGCACCCAGTTCTCAGAATAGCCCTTGCGGTTGCGAGCGTAGTAGAGGGGGATAATCTCCTGCTCGAGCATGGAGTAGATGGTCGATGCGTCGAGCTTATCCTGGTGTTCCTGGTTCTCGTAAGTGCGGCGGTCGGTGAGTGCCCAGCCTGCGCCTTCGCGGTAGCCTTCGTACCACCAGCCGTCGAGTACGCTGAGGTTTACTACACCGTTCATCAGAGCCTTTTCGCCCGACGTACCGCTGGCTTCGAGAGGACGCGTCGGCGTGTTCATCCAGATGTCGACACCCGAAACGAGGCGGCGAGCCACCTGCATGTCGTAGTTGTCGATGAAGAGAATCTTGCCGAGGAACTCAGGACGCTGCGAGATGTCGTAGATCTTCTTGATGAGGCCCTGACCTGCGCCGTCGGCGGGGTGAGCCTTGCCGGCGAAGAGGAACTGCACGGGGTAGTCGGGGTTGTTGACGATTTTGGACAGACGGTCGAGGTCGGAGAAGAGCAGGTGAGCGCGCTTGTAAGTGGCGAAACGACGTGCAAAACCAATGAGCAGTGCGTTGGGGTTGATCTTGTCGAGCAGGCTAACAACGAGCGAGGGGTCGCCCTGGTTGCGCAGCCAGTTCTCGCGGAAGCGGGCGCGGATGTAGTCGATGAGCTTGTTCTTCAGCGTGACGCGCGTGTTCCAGATAACTTCGTCGGGCACGTTGTGAATCTTCTGCCAGATGGACTCGTTGCTCTGGTCGGTGATGTATTCGGCGCCGAGGTACTTCTCGTAAACAGCGCGCCACTCCTTGGCACACCAAGTGGGGAAGTGCACACCGTTCGTTACGTAGCCAACGTGGCTCTCCTCGGGGTGCTTGTTGTACACCTTGAACCACTCGTCGTGGCTGCGCTCAATGTGGTCAGCGTGTGTGTAGGTGGGCAGGTAGCCGGGCCAAATGTCCTTGAACATCTGCTGGCTAACGAGGCCGTGGAGCCAGCTTACGCCGTTCACCTCCTGACACGTCTTGCAGAGGAAGGTGGACATGCAGAACTTCTCGCCCTTGTCGCCGGGGTTGGTGCGGCCCAGGCCCATGAAGTCGTCCCAGGAGATGCCGAGGCGGCCGGGGAACTGGTTCATGTACTTGTTGAAGAGGCCCTCGTCGAAGTAGTCGTGACCAGCGGGCACGGGGGTGTGTACGGTGTAGAGCGAAGAAGCACGAACGAGTTCAAGAGCTTCGGCGAAGTTGAGGCCGCTCTCTACGTAGTCAACAAGGCGCTGCACGTTGCAGAGTGCGGCGTGGCCCTCGTTGCAGTGGTAGATGTCCTTCGTGATGCCCAGCTGCTTGAGAGCGAGCATACCACCGATACCGAGGAGGTACTCCTGCTTGATGCGGTTTTCCCAGTCGCCGCCGTAGAGAGAGTGCGTGATGCGACGGTCGAACTCAGAGTTCATTTCGTTGTCGGTGTCGAGCAGGTAGAGCTTGATGCGACCCACGTTTACCACCCAGAGGGCAGCGTGAACCATGAAGTTGGGGTAGGGCACAGCCACTACCACCTGGTTGCCCTCCTTGTCGACTACACGCTCAATGGGGAGGCGGTCAAAGTCCTGAGCCTCGTAGTTGGCAATCTGCTGGCCGTCCATCGAGAGCGTCTGAGTGAAGTAACCGTAGCGGTAGAGGAAGCCCACGGCAACCATGTCGACGTTGCTGTCGGAAGCCTCCTTCAGGTAGTCGCCGGCGAGAACGCCGAGGCCGCCCGAGTAGATCTTGAGCACGTGGCTAAGGCCGTACTCCATGCAGAAGTAGGCAACGGAAGCACGCTTGGGGTTGGGCTTCTCGTCCATGTATTTGCGGAACTCGTCGTAGACCTTGTCCATGTGAGCGATGAACTCCTTGTCCTTCGACAGCTCAATCATGCGGTCGTAGTCGATGCTGCGGAGCATATCGATGGGGTTTCCGTTCACCTTCTTGAAGAGGTCGCTGTCAAGATGGCGGAAGAGCTGAATGGCGTCGTTGTTCCAAGACCACCAAAGGTTGTGGGCAATTTCGTCCAGCTTCTTCAGAGCCTCGGGGATGTGGCTTTTCACGTTCACCACCTTCCATGACGGTTGGTTGGCGTTGCTAATTTTGATGTTCATAAAGTTATGTGATATAATCTGTTTACAGGTAGGATTGTGCGTTGTGTTTATTTCAGTGCTGCGCGGCGAAGGGCAAAGTCGTAGGCAGCGTAGTAGTGCTTGATGAAGTTCTTCCACTGTGCCTTGTCGGCCAGGGCCTTAGCTTTGTCGCGCTGTGCGGTGCGCTGCTTAGCCGTAGCGTTGAGTTCCTCGCGCACGGTTTGGCAAATGTCGCGCGCCACGTCGAAGTAGTTGCTGTCGTCGCGGTGAATGACGCGTACGCCGTCGTCGAGCGTGCCCTCGTGTTGCAAGGTGTCGTTCACCCACTGGCCAAAGCCGCTGAGGTCCGTCGTGACGCAGGGCGTGTGGAAGGCGCAGCTTTCGAGCGGCGTGTAGCCCCAGGGTTCGTAGTAGGAGGGGTAGAGCGCCAGGTCGTTGGCGGCGAGGAGGTCGTAGTACTCCATGTTGAATATGCCGTCGTTGCCGTTCAGGTAGCACGGCACGAGGATCACCTTCACCTTGTCCTCGGGGCGGTTCTGAAGGCCCAGACTGTGGATGGTGGCAACGATGCGGTCGTCGTTGAAGTTGTGGAGCGTGTGCGTGATGATGGGCTCTGCCAACGGCGCGCCGCAACCTGCGGGGCTGTGTTTCAGGGCCTCCTGCAAGTCGGCACGGGGCTGCTCCATCCAGCACGGCACCTCCACGAGGGCGAGCACCTGCTGGCCGTCTTTGCCCTGCTCGTTGAGCTGCGTGCGCAGTTGAGCCATTGCCTCAAAGAACACGTCGAAGCCCTTGCAGCGGTAGTCGTTGCGCCCGCTGGTCGACACAATGAGCGTGTCGTCGGGCATGACGCAGCCCGTCAGCGCGCTTGCCACGTCGAGAATACGGCGGCGAGCCTTGCGGCGCACGGCGGTGAACTTTGCCCCCTTGGGTACAAAGTCGTTCTCGAAGCCGTTGGGCAGCACCACGTCGGCAGGCTTGTCGAGCAGCTGCTTACATTCGCGGTCGGTGAACGTGCTGACCGTTGTGAAGCAGTCGGCGTGCCAGGCACTCTGCTTCTCAATGCTGTGCTTGGCGTCCATGTGGAGCTCGCGCGCCATCTGGTCGCCGTTGTAGCCGTCGAAGTAGGCGTAGAGCTGCTTGTCGTTGCCGCAGATGGAACGACCGATGCTCGTGGCGTGGGTGGTGAAGATGGTTGCCACGTGGGGCAGGTGCTTTTTCAGGAAGAGCATGCCCAGACCCGACATCCACTCGTGCGCCTGATACACCACCTTGTCCGTAGGTTTCAGGCACAACGAAACCACCGCCTCAACGAAGCGGCCCGCTGCGTACGAGAACATCGAAGCCTCGTCGTAGTCGCCATAGGCATTGAGGGAGTCCACGCGGAACAAGTCCCACGCCTCGGCGTAAATATCGTTCTTGATTTCAAAAAGTGGGGAAAAGTCAACGAGTACGGCCACGGGGTTGCCAGGTACGGCCCAACGGCCAATGCGGCACGCTAAGCCCAAGTCGGCCGCGGCTTTCTTCCAAGCCGGCAGCAACCCTTCATCTTCACAAAAATCTACGTTGGCCGTAGGTTGCTTCAAGTCGGGACCAATAAAGACGACGCGGTCCCGGTATTCAGACATGAGCGTTTTAGCACGCGATGACAGCACAGTGTATATGCCGCCCACTTTATTACACACCTCCCAACTCGTTTCAAATATATAGTCGGGAACTAAATGTTCGCTTTTCATAAAAATATGTAATAACTCGTGCAAAGATAGTCCCTAAATAAGGAACAGCAAAACGGAGAAACGAATTTTCCCGTTTTCGTAACATCCCAAATATTAGCGGTTTAGGTCGTCCCAGTTGCAGGCTTTCGGGCAGCTGCGTGCCGGTCTCTTTGTCGCAGTTGGAAGTTAGTAAAACGAAAAACCGCTATGCAGCCGTGTGTTTGTTGCGGTATACATAGCGGATAACTTTTGTGCGCTTGGCTCTGTCGTTCGTCCACCCTGAGGCAGGCTTACGCAGCCGTTTGCGCTTGGCGGAAAGTGAGGGATTCAAACCCCCGGTACGGATAAACCGTACAGCGGATTTCGAGTCCGCCCCATTCGATCACTCTGGCAACTTTCCATAGCTTCGGGGTGTTTCTCCCGAAAGCGTTGCAAAGATACGGATAATTTTTGTTCCGATATGCTTTGCCTTTTATTTTTTGTACGATTTGTTCAGGCCGGCAATCACGTCGTTGGTTATGTCGACGGCGGGATCGGCGTAGAGCACGTTGTCGCCGCTCTTGCTGATAATTACCTTGTAACGCCCGTCCTTGTTGTACTCCTGGAGGAACGCGCTAATGTCGTGGCGAAGCTTCTCCTGATAGTTCTTGGTGGCGTTGCTCATTTCCGTTTCAATGCGCTGCTGGAAGGCTTGCAGTTGCTGCTGCTGCTTTTCGAGCTGCTTCTGTGCGTTCTCGGCTTGCTGCTGCGAGGTGAAGCCGCCGCTCTGAGCCTTTTGCTGGAAGCTCACCATGGCGTTTTGCAGAGCCTGACCCTTGGCTTGCAGCTGCTGCTGGTAGCTCTTCTGCTTAGCCTCGAGCGACTTCTGACCATCCTTGCAGTACTCGCACTTAGCTGCCAGCGAGTCGATGTCGACCACGGCGATTGCACTCGCAGCGGTGGAGTCGCCAGCGGCGGCAGCCTTGGGCAGATTGTTCGATTTTACTTGGAGAGCGGGATCCTTCTTGTTGCAAGCCACGCAAAGGGCGGCGATGCACAGAGCAGTTGTGAACGTTGCTATTTTCATTGTGATGTAGTGTTTCGTGTAGGGTAGGGGGCATTCTGCCTTAGCGGGTTCGTTCCTGAGCGTGAGGGGCGTGGTCGGCGCGTTGCTCCGCGTCCTGCGCCTGTACGCAGTGGATGCCTCGCTGCCGCATAGCTTTGCTCTGGTCAACGTGCGTCTTTACAAACGCTTTGCCAAAGAAGAGCCTCACTGCCAGCAGGGCCACGCAGAACGCCACGATTACTAATGTCAGCAGGAAGAGTTTCATAAATATTTTTCTTACTTTTGCTTGCGTTTGAGCGTGTTTCGCTTGCAGAATGCGGCGGCAAAGTTAGTGCAACGAACACGATAAGCAAAACGAAAAACACAAACTTTTCTCCGGCGTAGGTTTTTGAGACGCAGCCGCAAGCAGCAGCGCCTCCGTTTGCCGGACGATACACATTATATATATAGCACAATGGAAAAGGAACAAGCCGTTAAGTTGCAACCAAGCGTCGTGTTTGATTGCTTTGCCCAAGTAAATAAAGTACCTCGCCCCTCGAAGAAGGAGGAGAAGATGATAGCCTTCCTCAAAGAGTTTGGCGAAAGCCTCGGACTGCCCACCAAGGTAGACGAGACGGGAAACGTGTGCATCAGCAAGCCCGCCACGCCCGGCTACGAGGACCGCAAAGCCGTCATCCTGCAAAGCCACATGGACATGGTGTGCGAGAAGAACAAGAACGTCGACTTCAACTTTGAGACCGACGCCATTCAGACCTACATCGACGGCGAGTGGATGTGCGCCAAGGGCACCACGCTCGGCGCAGACGACGGCATCGGCGTGGCCATGGAGATGGCGTTGCTCAAATCAAACGACATTGAGCACGGCCCCATCCAGTGCGTATTTACACGCGACGAAGAGACCGGCCTGACTGGCGCAATGGGCATGAAGAGTGACTTTATGCACGGCGACTACCTCATCAACCTCGACTCGGAGGACGAAGGGCAGATATTCGTGAGCTGCGCTGGCGGCGTGCGCACCCTGGCCACCTATCCCTTCCCCGAAGAAGCCCTGCCCAGCGGCTTCTACACATTCAGCCTCGGCGTGAAGGGCTTGACGGGCGGACACTCAGGCGACGATATCAACAAGAAGCGCGCCAATGCCAACAAACTCCTTGTGCGCTTCCTCGTGAACGAAATGCAGAAGACCGACCTCCGCCTCGTTGACATTCAGAGCGGCGGTCTGCACAACGCCATTCCCCGCGAGGGACACGCCCTCTGCGCCGTGCCCATGAGCTTTAAGGATCAGCTCCGCGCCGACCTCAACGTGTACGAGGCTGCGGTAGCCGAGGAATACTCCGTGACGGAGAAGAGCATCACCTTTACGCTCGACACCGCCGAACCTGCCACCATCGGCATGGATGTGAAGGCCATGAAAGCCATGCTTCTGTCGCTCCACGCTGTGCACAACGGCATATATGCCATGAGTCAGGACATTGACTGGCTGGTAGAAACGTCGTCGAACTTGGCAAGCATCCGCCGCGAGGGCGACCACGTGACCGTCACCACGAGTCAGCGCAGCAGCATAGGCAGTGCTTGCGAGAACATGGCGAGCATCGTGCGTGCAGCCTTCGAGCTGGGTGGCGCAACGACGCTGACCAACGAGGGCTACCCCGGCTGGAAACTCAACCCCAACAGCAAGATCGTGCAGATAGCCAAGGAGAGCTACGTTGACCTCTTCGGCAAGGAACCGATTATCCTGGCCATCCACGCCGGCTTGGAGTGCGGCCTGTTCTCAGAGAAGTACCCCGGTCTGGACATGGTGAGCTTCGGTCCAACCCTCCGCGGCGTTCACTCGCCCGACGAGCGACTGCACATCCCCACGGTGCAGATGGTTTGGGACCACTTGCTCGAAATTCTGAAACGCGTGTAAGGACACTTCCCCCTGCGGGCTCCTTCCTACACATATAATATATAGGCAAGCAACTGGGCGCATTGCTCTTTCGCCACGCCCCGTGGCTGCGTCCCGTTGCTTGTCTTTCTTTTCGCTATGCCGCCTACGGAGCGGCTCTATGTTCATCGTTATGCGTTTTCTTCCCCTCCTCCTCGTTTTTGCCCTTTGCCTTGCCGGCTGTATGAAGGACGACGACTACACCACCTCGCCCTCCGACCGCCTGGCGTTCAGCAAGGACTCCATCGCCTTCGACACCATCATCAGCGGTTCGCCTACAAAGACCTACTCCTTCACCGTGTACAACCACGCCTCCAAGGCCCTGCGCATTCCGCAGGTGAGCTTGCGCGGCGGCGCCAGTTCGCCGTTTAAGGTCAACGTCGACGGCGTAGCTCTCGACGGCGGCACGGCCACCGACTTCGAGATAGCCGCCAAGGACAGCATGGTGGTCTACCTCATGGCCAACGTGCCCGAGCAGGACAGCGACCTGCCCACCGCCTTCACCGACGAACTCGTGTTTGTCACCGAAGCAGGCGTGCAGCAGAGCGTCAAACTCACGGCTGCGGGGCAGGACGTGCTGACGCTCACCGGCAAGCGCATTGCTGCCGACGAAACGTTTGCCGCCCGCCGTCCGTACCGCGTGATGGACAGCCTCGTGGTGGAGCAGGGACAAACGCTCACGCTCGCAAGGGGCGTCACCCTGCTCTTCCACTCCAACGCCTCGCTCATTGTGCACGGCACGCTGAGGATTGAAGGCACGGCCGACAGCCTCGTAACGCTCCGCGGCGACCGCCTCGACTACATGTTTACCAACCAACCCTACGACCGCACGCCCGGCACATGGGGCGGCGTAACATTCACTGCGGAGTCGTATGGCAACACCGTCCAGTACGCCGACATCCACGGCGGCAAGTACGGGCTGAGGCTCGACTCCTCCGACGTAGCCGTTGAGAAGTTGCGAATGGAAAACAGCCGCTTGCACACCTGCACGTCGCACGCCCTGGACATCCGCATGGCAAAGGCGTTCATCGGCAACAGCCTCATAGCCAACGCCGGGGGCGACTGCCTCCACGTGCGCGGCGGCGACGTCTCCGTCGTTCACTGCACCGTGGCGCGCTTCTACGTGTTCACCGGCGGCTCGGGGGCAGCCCTCGACTTTGCCAACTACGACGGCTCATCACGTCTGCCACTCACCAACCTCTACATGGCCAACAGCATTGTGACGGGCTATCAGGACGACGAACTGATGGGCGGACAGAACGAGAAGTACAAGGACGCCGACGCGTTCAACTATTCGTTTGTCAACTGCCTTATCAACACGCCGCAGCCCGCCACCGACAGCGAGGAGTACAGCCGCTTCGTGCAGTGCCGCTGGGACCAGAAGTCGGCCTTCGACACGTCGCAGGGCCAGGAGGCTTGCATCCGCGAGAAGAACTTTACGCCCGACTTCGACCTCACGCGACTGATCTTCAACTTCGACCTTGCCGAACGCTCCCAGGCCGTGGGCGCAGCCAATGCGCAGCTCACGCAACAATACTATCCCACCGACCTTCTTGGCCGTACGCGCGGCAATGCCCCCGATGCGGGCTGCCTCCAACGTCAGGCCTCCTCGGACGGTAACCAGTAATTCCCCCCATTGTCTTCCCACATACGAATTATCCCTATAATGCCTACTGATAACAACTCCAAGCGCGGCGGAAACTATAACAACAAGAAAGCCGCGCAAGCCCCCCTCACCGACAACTACGGCCACCTTCAGCCGCAGGCCATCGAACTGGAAAAGGCCGTGCTCGGTGCCCTGATGGTTGAGAAGGACGCCTACTTCCAAGTGAGCGAAATTCTCCGTCCCGAAAGCTTCTACGAGCGCCGCCACCAAATCATCTATGAGGCCATTCGTCGCCTAAACATTGAGGAACGCCCCGTCGACATCCTCACCGTCACCGAGCAGCTCCGCAGCACCAACCAGCTCGAGGAGGTGGGCGGCCCATTCTACATCACCGAGCTGAGTGGCCTCGTTGCCTCGTCGGCCCACATCGAGTACCACGCCCGCATCATAGCCCAAAAGGCCACGGCGCGCGAGCTCATCAGCTACACCAGCGAGGTACAGACAAAGGCGTTCGACAGCACGCAGGACGTGGACGAACTCATGCAGTACGCCGAAGGCAAACTCTTTGAGCTTTCGCAGACCAACATGAAGAAGGACTACACGCAGATCGACCCCGTCATTAAGGAGGCGTACGAGATGCTGCAAGTAGCCGCCGCCCGCACCGATGGTATGAGCGGTATAGCCTCGGGCTTCCACGCGCTCGACAAGATGACGTCCGGTTGGCAGCGGTCCGACCTCATCATCCTCGCCGCCCGTCCCGCCATGGGTAAGACGGCCTTTGCCCTGAGTATGGCCAAGAACATGGCTGTGGACCAGCACATCCCCGTGGCAATGTTCTCGCTCGAAATGTCGAACGTGCAGCTCGTCAACCGTATGATTGTCAACGTGTGCGAGATTAAGGGCGAAACGCTCAAGAGCGGACAGCTCAAACCCTACGAATGGGCGCAGCTCGACCAGCGCATCAAGCAGCTTGTGGGCGCGCCCCTCTTCATCGACGATACGCCCTCGCTCTCAGTCTTCGAACTCCGCACCAAGGCGCGCCGCCTTGTACGCGAGCACCACGTGCAGGCCATCATGATTGACTACCTCCAGCTCATGAACGCTTCGGGCATGAACTTCGGTAGCCGCCAGGAGGAGGTGTCAACCATCTCGCGCTCCTTGAAGGGACTTGCCAAGGAGTTGAACATCCCCATCCTGGCCCTCTCGCAGCTCAACCGTGGCGTGGAGACGCGCGAGAACAACGACAAACGTCCGCAGCTCTCCGACCTCCGCGAATCTGGTGCCATCGAGCAGGACGCCGATATGGTGCTCTTCATCCACCGCCCTGAATACTACAAGATTTACACCGACGACAACGGTCGCGACGTCCGCGGCAAGGCAGAAATTATCATTGCCAAGCATCGTAACGGTGCCGTGGGCAACATCCTGCTCCGTTTCAGGGGCGAGTACGCTCGTTTCCAAAATCCCGAGGAGGACGAGGTCGACACGTTCGACTCCGCCGTCTCCGGTTCCGCCCCCTCCGCCTCAGTCTCCCCCAACGGCATCCCCCCCATGCCCGCCGCTCCCGACGACTTCCCCCCGCTCCCCGACGCCGGCAACTTCCCCCCCATGCCCGCCGACGGCCCCGTACCGTTCTGAGGCGGCAAAGTTCCTCAACGAACCGCCAGCCAATGACAATCCCCCGCGGGGGGACTCGAGTCCTCTCGGGGAAAACTCGAGTCCTCCCGCGGAGGACTGCAATTTCAAGGCGGAGTCACACTAGCTTTTGTCGTTGTGTACCTACATTTCTCTATGAAAATTCACGACAAATTAGTGTAATTCGTGTTCAAGGAAAAAGCGCGAAGCGGAAACAAATATTTCGGCGTTTGCCATATAAAGGGGGGTACTTATCGTAACTGCCTCATTCTCTTTGCGCCTGGATCTTATGTAGAACAACCTTGATTCAATATCGTTTTTAGTTTGCTTATTATTTGGTCTGCTCGCTTGGGGATTGCTTTTTCGCAGAACGTGCAGAACTTGTCTACCGATTGGAAATAGCTTTCTCTGTCGAGGAATTTCATGTAGTTCCAGACGTAATCAAATATTTCCTTTGGCTTGTAGTCCTCATCTACAAAGTCTTGCAGCATCATATTCTCGACAAAGAGTTTCCAACCTTCTGCACCTTGGTATTCTGTCATCGTCTTGCGGTTCTTGTAATAGATGCCTTTTAGGTGCATGTCGGAGTTCTTCCCGTCTACGGTCACGGTATACATTGCTTGCAGATACCTGTCCATATAGCCACGGAACTTAGGGTTGTCCTTGTAGGTTGCCATGGTTTCTTTGTCATTCAGTTTGTTGGGCAATACCCAGAGATTTCCGATGCTGTTCAATAGATGCGCTACGTGCAATGCTCGTTCAAACTGTTTCTCGCTCGGGCTGAATTTCTCCATTCCCTTGAAATACTGGTCCAGTATGTTGCTGCCAAACAGATTTTGGAAACTCACCATCTGACTGCTGCTATACTCATAGTGATTGATGGAATCTACGGTTAGATTGGGCCAAGCGTTTCCGAACACCAATGCCATGATGGATTTCGCCAATTCGTTCTTCGGCCAGCACTCTCTTCCGTACTTCTCATCTTCCGTCAATGTCGCCAAGTCAAAGTTGCGCAACTTGTCTATGTCGCCGTCCAGTCTTTTTTTGATGAAATCTCTCACGATGCGCAGGGCATATACGTCAGACGACTTTTCTTCCTTT
>CAVKGN010000047.1:9895-15550 GCA_963655595.1 uncultured Oscillospiraceae bacterium | reverse complement strand
GTTCCTATATTGTTTACTGGGCTGCGTTCTGGTAGTTTGTGAGTCCTGTTTTGAGGTACTTCACGAAGCGGTCTACGTCCTCGTCGTATGAGTAGGACGTGTTGAGGGGCTTGCCGTTGTTGTCGAGCAATACGTAGAAGGGTTGGGCGTTTGCGCCGAACTTGGTGCGTTGCAGGTAGCTCCACTTATCGCCCACGGTGCGCAGGGTTGTGGTTTGTCCGTTCTCCGTCACTTCGACGGGTTGCGGGAGCGATGCTTTCTCGTCTACGTAGAGCGAGATGAGCACGTAGTCCTTGGTGAGGAGGTCGCGCACCTTTGCGTCGTGCCATACGGCGAGTTCCATTTTGCGGCAGTTTACGCAGCCGTGACCGGTAAAGTCAATCATTACGGGCTTGTTCGTCTGTCGCGCATAGGCCATGCCGGCTTCGTAGTCGGTGAACTTAGCCTCAATCTTCACGGGGTCGAGGTTGAAGTCCTGCGTCGACATGGGCGGAGCGAATGCGCTCACAGCCTTTACGGGCGCACCCCAAAGGCCAGGCACCATGTATACGGCAAAGGCCAGCGATATCAGAGCCAGGAAGAAGCGTGGCACAGAAGTATGGCGGTCGTCCTCATCGTCGTGCGGGAACTTGATAGCCCCGAGCAGATAAACGCCGAGCAGGGCGAAGATGACAATCCAGAGGGCGAGGAACGTTTCGCGGTCGAGCAGGTGCCAGCCGTAGGCAAGGTCGGCCACGGAGAAGAATTTCAGGGCAAATGCCAGTTCGAGGAAGCCAAGCACCACCTTCACCTGATTGAGCCAGCCGCCGCTCTTGGGTGCGCTCTTGAGCCACGTGGGGAAAAGGGCGAAGAGCGTAAACGGCAGGGCAAGGGCAATGGCGAAACCGAGCATTCCGATGGTGGGTGCGAGCGCCGAAGCTCCGGACGTGCTGACCTCTACAAGCAGGAAGCCAATGATGGGACCCGTGCAGGAGAAGCTAACGAGCGAGAGCGTAAACGCCATGAGGAAGATGCTGAGCAGTCCCGTTGTACGTTCGGCCTTGTTGTCCACTGCGTCGCCCCATTTTGAGGGGAGCGTTATTTCGAAACCGCCGAAGAAGCTTGCGGCGAACACCACCAGCATAAGGAAGAACAGAATGTTGAATATGGCGTTTGTAGAGAGGTTATTGAGGGCGTTTGCCCCAAAGAGTGTGGTGATGATGAGGCCCAGAGCCACGTAGATAACCACGATGGACACGCCATAAGTAATGGCGTCGCGGATGCCCTTGCGGCGGTTGCCCGAACGTTTCAGGAAGAAGCTTACCGTCATAGGGATGATGGGCCACACGCAGGGAGTGAACAGGGCAACGAGTCCGCCCACGAATCCGAGGAAGAAGATGTAGTACCAAGCCTTGCCCGTTACGTCAGCGTTTTCATCGGTGCCGAAAGCTTTGAGTTCCTTGATGACGGGAGTCCACAGAGCCTTAGCCGCTACGGAGTCGAGCTGCTGCACGTTGGCTGTCGTTGCAGCGGTGTCAACGAGTTGGGTATTGGCAGCGGTGTCGCCCACTGTCGGTTCGTTGGGCGTGGCAGCGTTGGCGGCTGCAGCGGCCTCCTCTTTCTTCGTTTCAGCCGTTGGCTCAGGGCCGTCAGTACCCTTCACGGTGGCGTTCACGCTGGTTGGCGGCAGGCAGTTCTCATCGTTGCAAGCGCCGTATTTCAGGTAGCCCTTCACCTCGTAGTTCTTGTCGAGGAGCGTTACGGTCTGCGTAAAGGTGGCGTGACCTTCAAAGAACGACACAGGCATCTCGAAGATGGGGTCCTGCATGGTCTTTGCGCCAGGACCAGCTTTGAGACCGCCCTTGAGTTTTGCGCCCTTGATATTGTCCAGACCGAATGAGGCGGGCGTGGGGCCACCCTCGCCAATGTTTGTGGAATAGATGTGCCACCCCGGTTGAGCCGTCCCGTTGAAGACGATGTCGATGGTGGTGGGGTTTACGCGCTTGTATGTTACGGTGAAACTAACCTGTGCCACGGCGGCCGTCAGAGCGGCAAACAGGAGCAGGGTAAGCGAAAGGAACTTCTTCATTGCTTGCTTGTAAGTGTATCGATGGTTGATCGGAATGGCGGCGGAAGGCAGAAAGGACGCACTTTCCTGCCGCGTTGCAAAGTTAGCTATTGTGAGTGTTTCGGTATTTTAGAGCTTCGGGCCGAAGGACAAGTCTCCCGCATCGCCCAGACCGGGCACGATGTACGCATCGCTGTTGAGTTGCGGGTCGACTGCGGCCACCCAGAGGGTTACGTCGTCGGAGGGGAACACCTTCTTCAAGTGGTCAATGCCCTCCTGCGCGGCTATCACGCAGCAGATGTGCAGCGTCTTCGGTGTGCCGTGGCTGAGGAAAGCCTTGTACGAGAGTTCGAGCGAACCGCCCGTGGCCAGCATGGGATCCACCATGAGGAAGGTGCAGCCGTCGAGCGCAGGAGCGGCGATGTAGTTCACGTGGATTTTCAGTTCGTCGCGTCCGCCAGTGCTTTCTTCGCGATAGGCGGCCACAAAGGCTGAGTCAGCCTGGTCGAACGTGTCGAGGAAGCCCTCGTGGAACGACAGACCGGCGCGCAACACCGTGCCCACCACGATACGGTCGTCGTAGGTGGGCACGAGCTTTGTGCCGAGCGGCGTGGTGATGTTCTTTTCGGTGTAGGAGAGCGTGTGGCTCACTTCGTAAGCCGTGGCTCGTGCAATGCGTTGCAGATTGCGGCGGAAGAGAGTGCGATTGCCCTGCACGTTCACGTCGCGCAGTTGAGCCATATAGGAGTTTATAACCGAACTTTTCTCGCCGAGGTTGATGACTTTCATGTGTGTCTGAGGTATAAAAGGAGACGAATGACAGAGCCGTGCGCCGCTCTGCGCGTGCCTACTGTGCGAGGCGTTTGCACCACTTGCCGCCCAGCAGGCAATAGAGGCCGATGATGACGAAGGGGATGCTGAGCAGCTGCCCTTGGTTTAGGCCAATGAGCTGTTGCATACGCAGTTCCCACGGCTCTTGCACCTCTTTGAGCATTTCCACAAAGAAGCGGAATACAAAGATAGTGGTCAGGCAGTAGCCGAAGTAGAAACCTGTGCCTACGCGGTCGGACTTCTTCCAATAGATGACCAGGCCGATGAGGAAGAACACGAAGTATGCAATGGCCTCATAGAGCTGCGCTGGATAGCGCGGTGCCGTTTCGTTGAGGTGGACAAATACAAAGCCAAAGTCGCTCTGCGTATATTTGCCCACAATCTCTGAGTTCATAAGGTTGCCCAAGCGGATGAAGCACGCACAAATAGGCGTGGCGATGGCGATGTTGTCGAGCACGCGGAGGATGTTCACACCCGTTCGGCGCACATAGAGCCACAGGGCTATCATCAGTCCGAGCGTGCCGCCGTGCGAGGCAAGACCTGCATAGCCCGTGAATTTCCACGAGCCGTCTGCCATGCGGTGCATAGGCAATATCATTTCGAGGGGATGGGATAGGAAGTAGCCCGGTTCGTAGAGCAGGCAGTGCCCCAGGCGTGCGCCGAGGAGGATGCCCACGAAACAGTAGAAGAACAGAGGCTCAAACTTCTCCTGCGGTATTTGCTGACGTTTGTAGAGCTTATACACTACGACGTAGCCGAGGGCAAGCCCGATGCACCAGCACAGGGAGTACCAGCGCACATCGAACTTCCCGATGGAGAAAGCCACTATTGAGGGGTCCCAGATAATCATTTTGGATTGTTAATGACTGACGGTCTTACACGTTGAAACGGAAGTGCATGATGTCGCCGTCCTCCACCACGTATTCCTTGCCCTCCACGTGGAGCAAGCCGGCATCGCGTACGGCAGCCTCGGAGCCGAGGCGGATGTAGTCATCGTACTTTATCACTTCGGCGCGGATAAATCCCTTCTCAAAGTCGGTGTGAATAACGCCAGCGCACTGCGGAGCTTTCCATCCCTTGTGGAAAGTCCAGGCCTTCACTTCCATTTCGCCAGCGGTGATAAACGTTTGCAGGTCGAGCAGGTGGTAGGCAGCCTTTATCAGGCGGTTGCAGCCACTCTCCTCCAAGCCGATGTCTTGCAGGAACACCTGGCGCTCGTCGTAGGTTTCGAGTTCGGCAATGTCGGCCTCGGTCTGTGCGGCAAGTACCAACACCTCTGCGCCCTCGTCCTTCACGGCTTCTCGTACAGCCTCCACGTAGTGATTACCTGTGGCGGCTGAGGCTTCGTCAACGTTGCACACGTAAAGCACAGGCTTCGAAGTGAGCAGGAAAAGGCCTTTTGCGGCTTTCTCTTCCTCCTGCGTGTCAAAGGTCACGCTTCTTGCGCTGCGTCCCTCTTCGAGTGCGGCCTTGTAGGCGAGCAGTACCTCGTACTCCACCTTGGCGTTCTTGTCGCCGCCCACCTTGGCAATCTTCTCCACGCGCTTAATGCGGTTCTCTACGGTTTCAAGGTCTTTGAGCTGCAACTCCGTGTCGATGATCTCCTTGTCGCGCACGGGGTCTACACTGCCGTCCACGTGCACCACGTTGCCGTCGTCGAAGCAGCGCAGTACGTGGATGATGGCGTCCGTCTCGCGTATGTTGCCAAGGAACTGGTTGCCCAGGCCCTCGCCCTTCGATGCGCCTTTTACCAGACCGGCGATGTCCACAATCTCCACCGTAGTTGGTACAATGCGTCCCGGATTCACAATCTTGGCCAGTTCCGTAAGCCGCTCATCGGGCACGGTGATGACACCCACGTTGGGCTCGATGGTGCAGAAGGGGAAGTTGGCGGATTGCGCCTTGGCGTTGCTCAGGCAGTTGAAGAGGGTGGATTTGCCCACGTTGGGCAAGCCCACTATGCCGCATTGTAAACTCATGGATTGGTTGTGCTTTACTTGTTAATGATGTGCAAAAGTACAAATTTAACCCGTTGGCGCAGTTCTCCCTTTTGAAAAATGCGCCAACGGGCAGTCTGTATATCACGGAGTTGACGCCCTTGCCGCTGGTCAGAGTCTTCCCCGTTTTTGATTGTCTCTAAATTGCGCTACCTTTGCAACAGTACAGCGAACCTATTAAGCACATACATATATATAATGAGTATGCACGACAAATACATACGCTTTGACTGGGCTGTGAAACGCCTGCTGCGACAGAAAGCAAACTTCGGAGTGTTGGAAGGCTTCCTCACCGTATTCCTCGGTGAGAAGGTGGAAGTGGTGGACATCCTTGAAAGCGAGGGAAACCAGACTGACGCCGACGACAAGTTCAACCGCGTAGACATAAAGGCCCGCAACAGCAAGGGCGAGATTATAATCGTAGAGGTGCAGAACACCACGGAGGTATTCTACCTTGAGCGCATCCTCTACGGCGTGGCGAAGGCCATCACCGAACACATCAACCTTGGGGACACCTATAAGGGCGTGAAGAAGGTCTACTCTATCAGTATACTCTACTTCGACCTCGGCAAGGGCGACGACTACATCTATAAGGGACAGAACCACTTTGTGGGACTGCACACCAACGACGAACTGAAAATCACCACCAAGGAGCGCGACACGATTGTACGCAAGGCCCCCGAGGCGGTATTCCCCACCTACTACCTTATCCGCGTGAACAACTTCGACAAGGTGGCCGTGTCGCCGATGGAGGAATGGATGCGCTACCTCAAAGAGGGC
>CAVKGN010000047.1:0-9672 GCA_963655595.1 uncultured Oscillospiraceae bacterium | reverse complement strand
AAGGCATAGCCGAAGGCCGTGCCGAAGGAAAAGCCGAAGCTCAAAAGGAAAATCTTCAAAAGCTCATGGAGTCTGCACGCACTATGTTGGCCGACGGACTGAGCGTGGAGAAGGTTGCACTTTACACCGGGCTTTCTGTAGAACAAGTCAAGGAAATCCATTGACCTTGCGCTCCACAACGGCGACAAGAGTAATATAAAGGAACGAGAGCGTCCAATTCAGGCCAAATGGCTGCCTGAATTGGACGCTCTCGCTATTATGCGCTGCAAACGCTTTTACTCAAAATAGAAGGTAAGTATCACCATGCCCACCGTGGCTCGGTCGAGGCTCTGAGTGTAGATGAGCTGCGACGGTTCAGTGATGTCGCTGCGGTTCTTCTGCAGCACGTTGCCCAGGCCGAAGCAGAACTTCAACTCGGGGATGAACTTAAAGAACGGCATATATAGGTCGCAGCCCATGCCTGCCTCAATCATAAGGTTGAATGGCTTTGTGCGTATCTTTCCCTGCTTGGACGTGACCAGGTCGTACATGGGGGCAACGCCTGCCACCACGTAGGGGCGGTAATTGTTGAAGCGCGGAGCAGCAATCTTCAGGTCAACCGGCACGCCAACGTAGCACGACTTCATGTCCTGCACCTCGGTCTGCCCCGAGGATAGTTCACGGAAGGTGATGTGGCGGGAACCGAAGTGGAGCGAGGGCATTACGCGCAGTCCCAGGTAGCGGCTCATGCGCCACTCCCCCAGTACGCCCACGGAGAAGCCGAAGTTCGTCTGGTCGGTCTGCGCCACCCACTGCTGCCCAGCCGTGGCCTCGCCTTCGGGGGCGATGTAGCCGTTGTTGGCGAGCTTGAGCGATTGGTCGTGTGCGCCCACGAAGAAGCCGTAGTGAAAGCGACGCTCGTCTATGTAGGGCTTGTTCTGCACGCGCCGTTCCTGCGCAAATACGCAGGGGAGGCTGCAAAGGACAAGCAGCAGGAGGGTGAATGCTTTTTTCAACGAATGAACGAGTGTTTGTGTATGCTCTAAAAACACGTTTCCGGGGCTTTTATTGTACCCGAAAACGTGCTTTTTGCAAAAGTAATAAAACTTTGCGCCGTGTCTTTTGTATGAAAAAGAAATATGTAACTTTGCTCCGCTTTCCCCTGCCGTTTTGCGCCTTTAACGGCCTGTCCGCAGTGCAGGGCGGCGTTCAGCGGGAAGGCAAAGGACAACAACTCAACTCACACTCACAACAATCATTTTAATTCTACTATTATGGCTTACGTAATTGGTGACGACTGCATTGCATGCGGTACTTGCATCGACGAATGTCCCTCTGGCGCAATTTCTGAGGGCGAAAAGTACTCTATCGACCCCAACGTATGTGTTGACTGCGGCACTTGCGCAGACGTTTGCCCCTCGGGTGCAATCGCTCCGGGCGAATAATTCGTCAGCACACGTCAACTTAACTCAAAAAGGCTGCTTCGCAACCATTTCCGTCATTGGGCGGAGAGGCGCGAAGCAGCTCTTTTTTATGCTTATGTGTATGTATGGGAGCGAGGGGTGAGGTTAGAAGTAGCCCTCGCGCTTTTTCTGTTCCATTGAGGCCTCTTGGTCGAAGTCGATCACGCGGGTGGTGCGCTCGCTCTTTGTGGTGGTCATCATCTCCTCCACAATCTTCTCAATCGTGTCGGCCTCGCTCTCGATGGCTCCCGTAAGGGGCCAGCAGCCAAGTGTGCGGAAGCGTATCTTGCGCATTTCTATGCGGTCGCGGTATTCCTCGGGCAGGCGGTCGTCGTCGGGCATGATGAGCTGTCCGTCAATCTCCACCACGGGGCGTTCCTTGGCAAAGTACAGGGGTACGATGGGGATGTTCTCCAGGCGGATGTACTGCCAAATGTCAAGCTCTGTCCAGTTGCTCAGGGGGAACACGCGAATGCTCTCGCCCTTATGGATGCGAGCGTTGTAGATGTCCCAAAGTTCGGGGCGCTGGTTCTTTGGATCCCATTGGTGAAACTGGTCGCGGAAGGAGAATATGCGCTCCTTGGCACGGCTTTTCTCCTCGTCGCGACGTGCGCCGCCGAAGGCTGCATCGAAGTGGTGCTTATCAAGTCCAGCAAGCAGCGCCTGCGTCTTCATCAGGTCGGTATGCACCTTCGAACCGTGCGTAAAGGGCCCAACGCCAGCCTTGAAGGCCTCCTCGTTGCTTTCCACGATGAGCTGCCAGCCGTGTTCCTTAGCGTACCAGTCGCGAAACTCAATCATCTCCTTGAATTTCCACTTTGAGTCAATGTGCATCAGGGGGAAGGGCGGACGGCCGGGGGCAAATGCCTTTTCGGCCAGGCGTACCATTACGCTCGAATCCTTGCCAATGCTGTAAAGCATCACGGGGTTCTCAAATTCTGCCGCCACTTCGCGGATGATGTGTATCGACTCCGCTTCGAGTTCTTTCAGGTGGCTTAAACTATAATTGTCGGTCATGTTCGTTTGAAATTCGTGGAGATTTTAGCCTGCCGCACGGCGGGCTTTTACACGGCAAAGGTAAAAGTTTTTTCGTGGAAAATAAGTACTTTTGCCCGATTACTTAACCGTCCAGACCCATGAACGAACTGCACATCATCACTCCTGTGAAGGACTCCATCGCCTCTACTTTGCTCACCATCGAGGCTGTGATGAAGAGCCAACTGAGAGTGCCATTCACCTATACCGTATACAACGACTTTTCCACCCCAGAGAACACGCTACGCCTGGAACAGGCGGCCCAGGAGTGGGGCTTCCGGCTGGTCAACCTCAGCGAACTCACGTCCCACCCCTCGCCCAACTACCTGCTCGTGTTGCAAACGGCGCAGCGCGAGGCATTGCAGGCCGATGCCGCGCTGTGCATCGTCGAGAGCGACGTAGTGGTGCGCCCCGATACGCTTCAGGGCCTCTTCGACGGCGCGAGTGAACGACCTGGAACAGGCATAGCCGCCAGCGTAACGGTAAACGACGAGGGCGAGATAAATTATCCTTACCTCTATGCGCAGAAGTGGATCAACCAGGTGGTCGACACCAAGAAGCATTGCAGTTTCTGCTGCTCGCTCCTCACGCCCGCTCTGCTCCAAGCCTTTCCCTTTACGCAGCTCAACCCTGAGAAGAATTGGTTCGACGTAACTATCTCGCACGAGTCGTTGCGCCAGGGACTTCACAACTATCTTTTCACCACGCTCCCCGTAATCCACCGCCCTCACCAGAGTCGTCCGTGGAAGCAACTCAAATACACCAACCCCTTGAAGTACTACTGGAAGAAATTCACCAAGGGATTGGATAAAATTTAACCGATGAAAAACGCCTTACGCCTTACGCTCGCCCTCCTGGCGGGCTTGTTCTTCTCGTCTGCCTCGCAGGCACAGACAACGGCTTCGGGGGATGAACCCGAAGTCCTCCTCCAAACCACCAAGGGAGACATTCGCCTGCGCCTATTCAACGATACGCCCATTCACCGCGACAACTTCCTCCGACTGGTCAACGAGGGGTATTACGACGGTCTGCTTTTCCACCGCGTAATCCCCGACTTCATGATTCAGGCTGGCGACTCCGCAAGTCGCCACGCTCCCGAGGGCGCACTGCTCGGCTCGTCGCCTGAGCCTTATACCCTGCCGGCTGAAATTCTGTTTCCCACGCACTTTCACCGCCGCGGCGCATTGGCGGCAGCCCGCGAGAGCGACGATGTCAACCCCGAGCGCCGCTCTTCGTGCAGCCAGTTCTACATCGTTACGGGGAGCATCTTCACCGACGCCAGCCTCGACGCCGTGCAGGAACGGCTCGACTCCGTTACGCACGGGCAGGTAAAACTCACGCCTAAGCAGAAGGAGGTTTATCGAACCTTTGGCGGCGCTCCCCACCTTGACGGGCAATATACCGTGTTCGGCGAAGTGGTAGAAGGCTTCGACGTGACCGACCTCATTCAGTGGGCGGCGCGCGACGAGAACAACCGTCCTTTTGAGGACGTGCGCATTCTTCGTGCCACGCAGCTGCCTAAGCGCGCCGAATAGTCTTCTTCGTAAAGTCCTCCGCCGGGAAACTCCAGTCCCCCGCGGGGGGACTGAAATCCTCCGCGGGGGGACTACGATTAGGCGGCGGAGCATTTAGTAGAAGGGCGGGAAGGCGCAAACGCAACGATGGCTGGCAAGGTTTCCCCTTGGGGTGCCTTGCCAGCCATCGCTGTGGTTGTAGGGAACTTGTCTGTTACTGTTGTTCCTGCTCGGGAGCCTCGTCGATGAGATCCATGAACTGGTCGAGTTTCGGCGTGATGATGATTTGCGTGCGGCGGTTGCGCTGCTTGCCCACTTCGGTGGTGTTGGATGCCACGGGGTTGTATTCGCCACGGCCGGCGGCGGACAGGCGCTTGGGGTCAACTCCGTACTGCGTCTGCAAGGCCTGTACCACGGAACTTGCGCGCAGGGCCGAGAGGTCCCAGTTGTTGCGGATGTTCTTCTGCGAGATGGGCACGTTGTCCGTATTGCCCTCTACGAGCACGTCGTAGTCCTTGTAGTCGGTGATAATCTTCGCAATCTTCGCGAGGGTCTCGCTTGCGCGGTCGCCAATCTCGTAGCTGCCGCTCTTGTAGAGCATGTTGTCAGCCAGGGAGATGTACACCACGCCCTTGAGCACCTGTACGTCCACGTCGTTCATTTCCTGTCGGGTGAGCGAACGGGTAAGCTTGTCGGTAAGTGCCTGGTTGAGCGAGTCGCTCTTGCTCTTGGCGTCGACAAGCTGCTTGATGAACTTGTTTGAGGCGTTAATCTCGTCGACGAGCTTCGAAATGTTCACGTTGCCCTGCTGCACGTTGCTTTGGTACGACTTCTGCAGCTGCGAGTATGCCTCGCGCAGTTCCTTGTTGCGCTCCTGCTCTTCCTGCAAGCGAGCGGCAAGGCTCTTCGAGTCGGAAGTGTATTCGGCTATGCGCACCTGTGCGTCGTTGTAGTCCTTTTGCAGGGCGGCGTGCTCGGTTTTCAGGTTGTTGTAGGAGGTTTGCACCTCGGCAAACTGCTTTTTGCTCACGCAGCTGCTGAGCAGCGCGGCGAGAGCGAGGGTGAGGAATAGTCTTAGGTTCTTCATTGTTTTCTTGTTTGTGTTGAGGTTGTTCAGGGGGCAAAGCTATGCAATTCGGCTTAACCCGCAAACGGATTAATATATTTTTGGATGTCAGCCAGCGTAAGAGTGCATGCCTCCAAGCACAAAGTTTACGCCAAAATAGGTCATCAGCACGCAGAGGAATGCCGCCACGCAGTAGACGTGGAACCACCGGGGCGTCCGCAGCCACGTGAGCGAGCCACTGTGGAAAGGCACGGCGTAAATCATGAACGTGATGAGCGCCCACACCTCCTTAGGGTCCCAGCTCCAGTAGCTTCCCCACGACTGGTTAGCCCATACAGCGCCGAGGAATATGCCCGTGCCGAGGAAGAACACGGCAGGATAGAGCAACAGGCGGCCGAGCAGCATGAGGCGTTCGGCACTTTGGGGCCGGCACAGGCCCATCACGCCCGTAAGCATCAGGAAGGAGAGCAGGGCGTAGCCCACCATAACTACCGATACGTGCAGACTGAGCCAGGGCGACGACAGCACGGGCATGAGGTTGGTCACCTGCGGATTGCTCTGCCCCAGGTGGGCAACGAGCAGGGCAAAGCCCGAAAGGAGGAATCCGAAGGGGAGCAACACGGGAAAACGGCGGTGGAGCGCACAGGCCACCAATGCCACCACGAGTGCCATGAACTGCATGGTTTCAAAGCCGTTGCTCATCGGAACGTGTCCGGCAACGTACCAACGAAGGGCGTAGCCAGCCGCGAGTAGCAGCGTGGACAGGTAGAGGCAAACGGGCAGGAACGTGCGGAGAAGAAAGTCGTTCGCTGTGCGCAGCGAGGATTTGCCGCCGTTCGTTTGCCGCCGGACGGTGCAGAAAAAGGCAATGAAGCCCAGGAGGAGGTTGGCCATGAAGAGCACCTTCGTCAACGGGAGGCGGTTGTAGAGTACCTCGGCCTCTACGCGCAGGGAGGAGAGGGGGCGCACGCTGCCGTCGCGCGGAAGGGGCTGGATGAGTGAGCCCTTTTGCAGCATCATGATGAGTCCCACCTTCTCGTCAGTTTCGAGGATTGCCTTTTGCAGGGCGTCAGTCGGCGTGAATTGTGGATTGTTCGCCCCCTTCCAGTAGCGTTGCAGAATGTAGTCGTTGCCCTGGAACAAGTCGGTAAGACGGGCGTACTTTCCCTCAATATGGAGCAGCGAGCGCAGTTCGGCGTTCTTGATGAGTATCATGGGCTCGTTCTGCCACACCTCGGGGTTGAAAAGCCAACCGCTCACCACCTGCTCAGGCGTAAGGCCGCCATAGGAAGTGCCGCCGTAGAGTTTAAGCAAGAAGTCGTGTGCAAGGGTACTGAACGGCGCCACGCGGTCGTTGTACACCACCTGTCGCCGCGCCAGGGAGTCGGCCCGCTCGCGGTTGAAGGCGGGCAGGGAACGCTTGGCCTGCGCCTCGCTCCCGCCTATCATGAAGAACAGACACACGACCAGACCGCCGCGGAGCAGGGGGTGGTGGAGGAGTTTGCGGAACTCCTCCCGCTTATCGACCAACGTGGCAATCATACCCAGGAGGAGCAGAACGTAGCCCGCATAGGTGATGCCCGTGCCCCAAGGGTCGTAGTTGACGGTAAGGTAGGAGCCCTGGTAGTCTTCGTCGAACGAGGACTGGTAGAAGCGGTAGCCTTTGAGGCTTAGTATATGGTTCATGCTGATGCAGGCGTGCTGAGGCTCGTGTTGGCTTTCGCTTTCAATGACGGTGACGTAGCTCAGATAGTCCGACGGGGCTTGCGTTCCGGCATAGCACTGCACGGCAAAGCTGTCGAGCACAAGGGAAAAGGGTAGGGACTGGCTCTCGCCCTCCGAGGAAAGGACGAATGAGCGCACGGGAACGCCCGTCTGTAAGTGTATATAGCCTTTCTTCGACGTGAGGTACGTGGTGAATGCTCCCAGCAGAATGACGAGGAATGCCCCGTGGAGCAGGAACACTCCCCATCGCCGCCACAGGCGCAAGCGCACCAGGACGGCTGCGGCGAGCAGTGCCAGCACCGCCCATACAAGGCAGAACCACCAGGTGTGGTATATGTGGCTGGCAGCGACTTCCGTGCCGTACAGGTGTTCCACCACGGTGGCCGCACCAAGGATGAGAAGCAGAAGGGAATAGAGGAGGACGAGGAAAAGTTTGGTCTTGTGTTTCATTGCGCTGAGGCTGTTTTCATTGCCGTGCAAAGATACGTATAGAAAAAGACATAAGGCAAGAAGCCGCTTGGCGCACAAAGCGCAGACTCCTTGCCTTATGGAAAACGGGTGGCGCACAGGTGGCACCGGGCGGACTATTTCACCGCGATGCACTCAATCTCGATGCGTGCGTTCTTGGGCAGTGTCTTCACGGCCACGGCAGAGCGCGCAGGGAAGGGGGCTGAGAAGAACGTGGCGTACACCTCGTTCATCTCGGCAAAGTCGTTCATGTCGGCGAGGAACACGCTCGTCTTCACCACATTGTCCATGGTCAGACCGGCCTGGGCAAGGATGTTCTTGATGTTTGTGAGCGACTGAGCGGTGAGTTCCTTGATGCCGCCTTCGGCAAATGTGCCAGTAGCGGGATCGATGGGCAGCTGGCCCGATACGTAGACTGTTCCGCCGGCTTCTACGGCCTGGCTATACGGGCCAATGGCGGCCGGAGCGTTGGGGGTTGAAATGGGTTGTTTCATGTGACAGTGTATGTGTGTTGTGTTTGATGTTTTCTTACGGGTTGGAGAGAATGAGCAGGATGCCCACCCAGTGGCTCAGCGAACCGAGCAATACGAAGATGTGCCACACGCCGTGGTAGAAGGGGTGCGAGTCGTGGGCAAAGAAGTACGTGCCAGAGGTGTAGAACACGCCCTCGCAGAGAATGGCAATGAGTGCGCCCGGCGTGATGTTGCGGCAAACGGGTTCGGCTATGAACACAAAAGCCCAGCCCATAATGAGATAGAGCAGCAGCGAGAGCCTGGGCCAGCGCCCCATGGCGGTAATCTTGTAGACCGCCCCCGCAACGGCTACGCCCCACAGAATGCCGAACACCGTCCAGCCCAGCGCACCGCCCACCACGCCGATGCAGATGGGCGTGTACGAGGCGGCAATCATCACGTAGATGCTGATGTGGTCGAATATGCGGAGCGTCCGTTTCGCCCTGCCCGGCATTTGCCAATGGTAGAGCGTGCTGGCAGCGTACATCAGTAGCATGCCGCAAGTGAAGAACGTTGTGCCGAACGCATTCTTCCACCCGCTCGAATAGCCGAGCCGCAGGATGAACCACGCCGCAGCAAGGGTGAACAGCACGCCGAGCAGGTGCGTCAGCGTGTTGAACCGTTCCTCCGCCGTACGTTTGCCAAAAGCCTTGCCGACGAGAGTCTGACGCCGCTTCCGGCCCGTACCGCAGGGACGCACATTCGGTGTGGAAGGACATTTACCAGTTGTGTTCATGCTGCGAAGTTAGCCTTAATTCCGCAATGTGTCTGTCTGGCATCTCCCAAAAGAGCGTTGTTGGGTCCTCCAATTATCCCCGCAGGAATAAGATTCAGGCAATGTTGTCCTATATTATATCAAGTTATGAAGAGCCCAAGTTATCCTTGTATGTTCTCAGGATTATGGTTGGCAGTTTTTGCGAGGTGTTAGGCCTTTTTGCGGTTCTATCTTGCGCAAAAAGGCTTTCCACGGTCTTTTTCGACATTTTTGTGGCTCAGTTTTCAAATTGGAAAAGTTTGGAGAAGGCTTATTCGGCCGGGGGGGGTAATTTAGCCGCAAAGAGTTACAAATAGCAGATGGTTTCTCGGCTCTTTGCATAAAAGTCTTTGCCTTTCATGTTGGCCACGTGCTGATTGCTTGTATGAAAAGAGTTACATTTGCCATAGGAGGTAAATGAGGTGATGCTCGGCTGTGTGTTCTACTTAGCCCCTATTTCCTTCTAATCGTTTAGGAAAATATTAAAAGAAACATAAGATATGACAGAACAGGAACTATCTAACGTTATATGGGATATCAAGGAGGTTATCCGTAACTCATATGATGACTCTGAGGTGGAGGATGTGATTTTGCCTTTCACCTTGCTGCGGCGTTTGGACTGTGTGCTTGAAGACAAATACGATGCGATTCTCGACGAACTAAATAAATGCGACGAGAAAATGCGCAAGCACATGCTAACGGCGTTGATGAAAAAGAATGGCCTTACATTTTTCAATCTGTCGGGGCTGTCGCTAAGGAAGATACTCAACGCCCCTGATCATGTGGGCGACTCCTTCAAGACCTATATTGAGGGCTTCACGGATAATGTAAAGGATATCCTCGCCAACTTTGTACATGAGGACGGTGAGAGCGAGGTGGCGGACTTATCGAAGATATACTCCCGTTTGGACAGAGGCAACAAGCTGTTCGCCGTTATCCAGCAGTTTGTGGAGAAGGCCGACCTTCACCCGAGCAAGGTGAGCAACGCCATGATGGGTACAATCTTCGAGATTGTTATCCGTCGTTCAAAGGAGTCCACCAATACCAAGGCCGGTCAGTACTATACACCGAGGGAGGTGGTAAAACTGTTGGTGAGACTTACGATGTGCGGCAAGGAGCAAGACCTGTTCATTCCCGGCAGGGCTTTTACCATCTA
>CAVKGN010000046.1:0-15700 GCA_963655595.1 uncultured Oscillospiraceae bacterium | reverse complement strand
AACCCTGGACCCACTGATTAAGAGTCAGTTGCTCTACCAACTGAGCTAAGAGTGCGTTACGTTGTTCTCCGTTTTTGCGAGTGCAAAGGTATGGTTTTTATCCTTTACAACAAAGCATCCCCGCGTGTTTTTCTCAAAAAAGTATGTTTTCCGCCTTCTTTTTGCCATTTTGCGGCACGAAAAAGCCCGATTTCCGTCTTTGCACCCCGTAAGCGCAAGGATTGGAAATCGGGATTATTCGTTAGCTGGATCGTTGCGGAACAATTGTCGCCGATCCTCAAAATGCGGATACCGTGTATAGGTAGAGCACTGCCGAGGGGATGGCAAGCAGCGACGAGTCGAAACGGTCGAGGATGCCGCCGTGACCTGGGAGAATCTTTCCGCTGTCCTTGATGCCGAGCTGGCGTTTGAAGAGACTTTCCACCAAATCGCCCCACGTGCCGGTCACGCAGACCACGAGCGAGAGGCCTATCCAGTGGATCAGGGAGAGTTTGTCGGGAAAGAAGTGAGCGAGAACCAGCGACACCACTACGCATAGCACACCGCCGCCAATGCTGCCCACCCACGACTTTTTGGGAGAAATGCGTTCGAACAGTTTAGCTGGGAAACGCTTGTGAAGCAACGAGCCCACGCAATAAGCCCCTGTGTCGTTTGCCCAAAGGAACAGGAAGACGCTCAGCGGATAAATTGGCTGGAACTCCGTTTGGTTGGTGAAGGGATTGAACTGGAATGCCAGTACATTGAGCAAACTCAGCGAGAGAGCCACATAAATCTGCGAGGCAAAGGCGTAAGCCCAGTTCTTAAGCGGGTCGGACTTCTTCAGGTAGAGTTCGCTTACAAGCAGATAGATAATGGAGAGCAAGTAAGGGATGAACGACTTTGAAGGAACAAAGTCGGCACTAAAGCCCGCAAATGCCACGAACAGGTAGACTGCCGCCACGGTGTTGATGAGTTTGTTGACCGATGCGCCGGCATGGGCGTTCACATTCTCAGAGAACTCCCACGTGGCCAAACCCGTTACGATGGCAAACAGCAGCACGAACGTCATTGGCGAATACAATGCACCGCCCACAAGTACCGCCACGAAGACGATGCCCGTCAGTGTGCGTAATATCAGGTTATTCATTGTTTTCGTCCGTTGTAGGTTCTTCACTCGGTTTCTCCGTAGCCTCTGCCTCGGCAGCGGGAGTTTCGTTCTTTTCTTTCTCTGCCGCTAACTTCTGCGCGCGATCGTCGGCCATTTTGAGGGCTTCTTCCTCCATAAGCACGTCCGCACGACTCTTCCAGGGACGAGCGCCGAAGATGCGCTCCACGTCCTCGGTGAATATCACCTCGCGTTCAACGAGCAAGTCGGCGAGTTCGTTATGCTTGGCGGCGTTGTCGCTCAGCAACTGCTTGGCACGATTGTACTGCTCGTTGATGAGTCGCTGCACCTCTGCGTCAATCAGTTCAGACGTGCGCTCGGAGTAAGGCTTGGTAAAGCTGTACTCACCCTGTGCGTCGTAGTAGCACACGTTGGAGAGTTTGTCGCTCATACCCAAGTAGGCCACCATGCCGTAGATACGCTTCGTTACACGCTCCAAATCGTTGAGCGCACCACTCGAGATATGCCCCGTGAAGAGCTCTTCTGCCGCACGGCCACCCAGAAGCGAGCAAATCTCGTCGAGCATCTGCTCACGCGTAGTGATAGAGCGTTCCTCAGGCAAGTACCACGCTGCGCCCAGAGCCTGTCCGCGCGGCACAATGGTCACCTTCACCAACGGGTTGGCGTATTGCAAGAGCCAAGATACGGAGGCGTGTCCCGCCTCGTGGATGGCGATGGAGCGTTTCTCGTCCTCGGTCATTACCTTCGACGTCTTCTCGAGTCCGCCAATGATGCGATCCACGGCATCGAGGAAGTCCTGCTTGCCCACTTCCTTGCGGTCGTGACGCGCAGCTATCAGGGCAGCCTCGTTGCACACGTTGGCAATGTCGGCACCAGAGAAACCTGGCGTTTGGCGCGCAAGCATCTCAATGTCCACGGTTTGGTCGAGCTTCAAGGGCTTCATGTGCACCTTGAATATGGCCACGCGCTCAGAGAGTTCGGGCAGGTCGACGTGTATTTGTCGGTCAAAGCGTCCGGCACGGAGCAAGGCGGAGTCGAGTATCTCGGCGCGGTTGGTAGCTGCCAACACAATGACGCCCGAGTTTGTGCCGAAGCCGTCCATCTCCGTGAGCAACTGGTTGAGGGTGTTCTCGCGCTCGTCGTTGCCGCCCATGGTGGCGTTCTTGCCTCTGGCACGACCGATGGCATCGATTTCGTCAATGAAGATAATGCAGGGTGCTTTCTCCTTAGCCTGACGGAAAAGGTCGCGCACGCGGCTTGCACCCACGCCGACAAACATCTCCACGAAATCAGAACCGGCCATGGAGAAGAAGGGTACGTCGGCCTCGCCTGCCACAGCCTTTGCAAGGAGCGTCTTACCCGTTCCCGGAGGGCCCACAAGAAGTGCGCCCTTGGGTATCTTACCGCCGAGCTCGGTGTATTTGTGGGGATTTTTCAGGAAGTCCACAATCTCTTGCACTTCCTGCTTAGCCCCTTCCTGTCCGGCCACGTCCTTAAACGTGACATTCGTGGTGTTTTTTCCGTTCTTCTCAAAGAGGCGGGCCTTACTCTTGCCTACGCTGAATATACCGCCGCCTCCGCTGCCACCGCCCATTCGGCGCAGCAGGAAGTACCAGAGGCCAACAAGCACCACGATGGGAAGCAGGCTACCGAGCAGACTGGAGAAGAATTTGTCGTTCTCCTCGTAGCGCACCCGTCCCTTGTAGTTTGCGTCAAGGAAGGTGTTCACCGACTCTACGTTGGGGTATTTCGCCGAAACCGTGGGCGCAGAACCTGTCTGGTCTGTGCCGGCCTTGAAGATGTCGCGTATCTTTTCGGGGGTGACAATCAGGCGAACGTCGCCGTCGGTCTTGTTCACCACCACCTCTTTGGCGTAGCCTTTAACGACGTAGGAGCGAAACGTGCTGTAGTCAACCTCCTTGTCGATGCCGCCGGCCGAGCCTTTGTTGCCTTGGTAGAGCATGTAGGCCAGGCCGAGGATAATGGCCAAGTAAAGCCAAGAAAGATTGAAGCCCGGACGCCGTTTTCCGCCATTCGGGTTCATCTGGTTGTTCGTATTGGGTAACTGAGACATATTATATATATGTGTATTTGTTCTTTGTTATGGAAGGCCGAAGCCCTGTTCCGTTCAGTCTTCGCTTGCTATTTCGGTCAGCTCTGCGTCGTCCCAAAGGTGTTCCAAGTCATAGTAATCGCGTGCCTCGGGAACGAAGATGTGCACCATGACGGTTCCGTAGTCCATCGCCACCCATTCGGCATTGTCGCGCCCAGCTATGGCCGACGGGTTCTCACCCAGTGCTTTGTGCGTAAATTCCTCTACCGAGTCGGTCAGGGCATCTACCTGTCGGGGCGAGCCGCCCGTGCAAATCACGAAGTAGGCGCAGGGCGCAGTGAGGATGTGGCGGAGGTCAACCACGACAATGTCGCTGCCCTTCTTCTCCTTGACTCCTTTAATTATCTCTTGTACAAGCTTTTGTGTTTGTTCCATGCAGTATAATTCAGTTTTCAAAAATTCCTTGCAAAATTACGTTTGGCATACCAATAGGCAAAGGAAAATACAATAAATAACAACCATTTCCAGACGTCGCTCTGATTGAAAAACATCGGAAAATCAGGCGAAAAGGAAAAGCGTATCGAAAATATGCGTACATTTGCAACCGATTTTGACTGAGAAGGCGAACAGAGGACGTGCCGAACAACCTCTCCAACCTAAGGGTCGAGTTACCCACCCCGTTCCCCACGAAGCTCACGCCGTCGCGGTCAGGATTTTCATTATTCACTTTATTACTAACAATTTAAATGGAGAATTTAAAGAACATTGCACCACTTGCGGACTTCGACTGGAACGCATTTGAAAACGGCACTACGGAATCTACGCAGAGCCACGAAGAACAGGAACAGGCTTACGACAAGACTCTCGGCCGTGTAAACGAAAACGAGGTTGTTGAAGGTACTGTGATCGCTATCGGCAAGCGCGAAGTCGTTGTCAACATCGGCTACAAGAGCGACGGTATCATCTCCGTCAACGAGTTCCGCTACAACCCCGACCTGAAAGTAGGCGACACCGTTGAGGTGTACATCGAAAACCAGGAGGACAAGCGCGGTCAGCTCGTGCTCTCGCACAAGAAAGCGCGTGCAAGCAAGTCTTGGGAACGTGTCAACGCCGCTCTCGAGAACAAGGAAATCATCAAGGGCTACATCAAGTGCCGCACGAAGGGCGGTATGATTGTCGACATCTTCGGCATCGAGGCTTTCTTGCCCGGTTCGCAGATCGACGTGAAGCCCATCCGCGACTACGACGTATTCGTAGGCAAGACGATGGAGTTCCAGGTTGTTAAGATCAATCAGGAATACAAGAACGTTGTCGTTTCGCACAAGGCACTCATCGAGGCCGAGCTCGAAGCTCAGAAGCAGGAGATCATCTCCAAGCTGCAGAAGGGTCAGGTACTCGAAGGTACTGTCAAGAACATCACTACTTACGGTGTGTTCATCGACCTTGGTGGCGTAGACGGTCTCGTTCACATCACTGACCTCTCTTGGGGCCGCGTAAACGATCCGCACGAAATCGTAGAACTCGACCAGAAGCTCAACGTGGTTATCCTCGACTTCGACGAAGAGAAGAAGCGTATCGCCCTCGGTTTGAAGCAGCTCACTCCCCATCCTTGGGACGCTCTCGATCCCAACCTCAAGGCTGGTGACAAGGTTAAGGGTAAGGTTGTCGTTATGGCAGACTACGGTGCATTCGTTGAGATTGCTCCGGGCGTAGAAGGTCTTATCCACGTAAGCGAAATGAGCTGGAGCCAGCACCTCCGTTCTGCTCAGGACTTCCTCAAGGTTGGCGACGAAGTAGAGGCAGTTATCCTCAACCTCGACCGTCAGGAGCGCAAGATGTCTCTCGGCATCAAGCAGCTTAAGGACGATCCCTGGAAGGACATCGAGATCAAGTACCCCGTTGGTTCACACCACCACGCTAAGGTTCGCAACTTCACCAACTTCGGTGTGTTCGTTGAACTCGAAGAAGGTGTTGACGGCCTCGTACACATCTCTGACCTCTCTTGGACTAAGAAGATCAAGCACCCCTCTGAATTCACTCAGATTGGCGCAGACCTCGAAGTTGTTGTTCTCGAAATCGACAAGGACAACCGTCGTCTCTCTCTCGGTCACAAGCAGCTCGAAGAAAATCCCTGGGATGTATTCGAGTCTACCTTCACCGAAGGCAGCGTACACGAGGGTACCATCACCGAACTGATGGACAAGGGCGCCGTTGTTCAGCTCGAATACGGTGTAGAGGGCTTTGCTACTCCCAAGCACCTCGTTAAGGAAGACGGCTCTCACGCTAATGAAGGCGAGAAGCTCCCCTTCAAGGTTATCGAGTTCAACAAGGACAGCAAGCGCATCATCCTCTCTCACAGCCGTACGTTCGAGGACGCACAGCGTGGCGAGACTGCAAGCGCTCCCCGCAAGTCACGTTCAAGCAAGAAGTCAAGCGACATCCCTGCTATCCAGAACCAGGCTGCCACTACTTCTCTCGGTGAGAACGACACGCTCGCAGCTCTCAAGGCTCAGCTCGAAGGCAAGTAATCAACAGTGCGTGCTGAAAGGCACATACTGACATCCTAACAAATTATTGGCGGTTGTTTATGCATCAGGCATAAGCAGCCGCCAATTCTTTTTTGCCTCTCCTCAAACGAAGGGGAGGTTTTTCGCTATTTCTCCTGCCTGTACTCCTGAGGCGTGCAGCCCGCAAGGCGTTTGAAGTACTTGCAGAAAAAGCTGGGATTGGGAAAATTCAGCACGTCCGCAATCTCAGCTATTTGTTTGTCGCTGTGCCTGAGCATCACCTTGGCGGCGGTCACTACTGCCTTGTCTATCCATTCCTTTGCCGTAACGCCGCTCGTCTGCCTCACCACTGTACCGAGATACCGTTCCGTTAGGCACACTTTGTCGGCGTAGAACGACAGTTTCCGTTCCTCTTTGCAGTGCGCGTTGACCAGACGGATAAAGCGGTCGAACACGCTATGTCCCAGGGCTGTGCCACTTATCGCCGCCTGGTTCTGCGCGAATAGTCTGTCAAAGCTCGTGGTAATAGCCGCAATCAGGTGATACGCAGTCTGCCTGTCTTCCGGGCGTTCCGTTTTCCGCTCTTTGTTCTCCCGTTCTCGTTCAGTCACGATGTCGCAAAGCAAGTCGTAAAGACGGCTGAGCAATTTTCCCTGCATATCGTCCACACGGATAATCCCGTGTTTCTGTTTGCCGTTGAACAGTTCGGGCAACTGTCCCGAATGCGCCACGTGGAAGAGTTCGGCCGACACTCCCATGCCCACGAGCTGAAACTCATCGCTCATGCTCAATGGCTCCACGATCGTCCCTGGGGTAACAAACACCAGTTGCCCTGCCTCGATGGTATATTCTTGCAAATTAATGATGCCGTGCATGGAACCGCCTGTCACGTAGCCCAGGCGGTAGTCCTCCAACAGGTACGGACTTCCATCGGCCCTGATGAACGGCTGCAAAAAGCGACTCATGCTAACTACAACCCCAAAGCCGCCGTTGAAGAAGTGCTTCACGGGGAGTGTCTGTTCTTTAATGAGTGCGTCAAAGACGTTTTGAAGTGTGAGCAACAAGGGTTCTTTCATATTCTTTCCGTTTGGTTGTTCTACGCAGTGCGTATGTCGCAAAGGTAACTAAATACAGCCTTTGCGGTGGCTTTCTGCGACAATAACGAACAAAAAGAACATTCTTCACCTTTTAAGGATAAGCACTCCCCCACCCGTCCCTCCTACCTTTGCCCCCGTAAACAATCACATACGGAAAGGCATGAACAAACTCCTATTTATTCTCCTTGCATGCACGCTAACGATGATGAAAGCCGAGGCGCAGTCGGTTGAGACAGCCGACTCTGCCCTTACCCTCGACGAGTGCCAAAAGCTTGCACACGAAAATTATCCCGTCGTCCGACAATACCGGTTCATTGAGCAAAGCCGCGACTTCACCCTCAGCAACGCCGCCAAAGCCTGGCTGCCAAAGCTTAGCGTCGAGGCGGGCGCATACGCCTTCACGGACATATTGGAAAGCAACCCAGCCATGAAGCAGATGGGCGTGGACATGGACAACGCCCTGGCAAGTGCCTCGCTCACCGTTCGGCAGACTGTCTACGACGGCGGACAGACCGCAGCGCAACGAGAGGTCATTGCGGCGCAGAGTGAAGTGCAGAAACACCAGCTCGACATCTCCCTGCACGCCCTCCGCGAGCGGGTGGAGCAGATCTTCTTCGGCATTCTCCTGCTCGATGAACAGTTGCGGCAGTGCGACTTGCTCCTGAACGATTTTTCTGCGAGTGAGCAAACTGTCCAAAGCCTCATCCGCAACGGACTTGCCACGCAGAGCGACCACGATGCCCTCTGTGCGGAACGGCTCAAAGTGTTTCAGCAAAAGGAGGCTCTCCTCGCCTCGCACAAAGCCTACGTGCGAATGCTCGGTGTGTTCACAGGCAAGGAACTTGCAGAGAACGTTAGTCTGCAAAAGCCCGCCTCGGTTTCAATTGCCACGAGCGTTCCCAGCAGCCAACACCCAGAACTGCAGTACTACGCCTCGTTGGACAGTCTGGCCAATGCCAAGCGCAAACAGCTCCGCACGCGTCTACTCCCCACCGTGGCACTGTTTGGCACAGGTATGACGCACACGCAGGTGAGCAGCCTTGTGCACCAAAATTGGCTGGCGGCAGGCGTTTCGTTGTCGTGGAACATCGGCGCGCTCTACACCCGGCGCAACGACCTCCGCAAGTTGGACGTGGAACGTGCCACGAACGATGTCCAGCGCGCCACGTTCCTGTTCAACAATCGTTTGCAGAACGAACAGTCTGCCGGCGTAGCCTCTTCCTTGCGCAAGCAGATTGCTCACGACGAAGAGATGGTGCGACTGCGCGAAAGCATCTACACCGCCAGCCGCCGCAAGGCTGAACTGGGCACGGAGAGCGTCAACGAACTTCTGCGCCAACTCATTGCCGTCGGCACGGCACGGTCGCAGAAAGCCTTGCACGAATTGCAACTATTAAAGGAAACGTACAACCAAAAGCATATCAACGATGAAGAATAAACTATGTGTCCCCGTCCTTGCCCTCGCTGCCTTATGCCTCGCAGCGTGCGGCACGAAGGAGAGCGAATACGATGCCACGGGCGTTTTCGAGGCGACCGAAGTAACGGTATCGGCTGAGCAGAACGGCAAACTCCTGGAATTTTCCCTCAACGAAGGCGACAGCGTGGCGCAGGGCGTGCAGGTGGCTCTTGTCGACACCACGCAGCTCGCCCTGCAAATGCAACAGATTGGGGCTACAAAGAATGTCTACGCCGCACAACGTCCTGACCAGTCCAAGCAAGTGGCTGCCACAAGGGAGCAGCTTGCCAAGGCAAGGGAGGAATACAACCGTGCCGCCCAGTTGGTGAAGGACGGTGCCGCTGGCACAAAGAGTCTTGACGACGCCCGCAGCCAAGTGCAGGTACTGGAACGGCAACTCGAAGGCCAGTTGTCCACGCTCTCCACCACCACGAAGGGACTCAATGCGCAGATGGGTACGACCGATGCACAGCGGCGCATCCTTGCCGACCAGTTGCGCAAGTGCCACATTGCCTCGCCCGTATCGGGCACAGTGCTTGTGAAATACGCTGAACAGGGGGAATTTGCCACTGCGGGCAAACCGCTTTTCAAGGTGGCCGACCTTAGCCACGTGTTCCTCCGTGCTTATGTTACTTCCCTCCAACTCAAAAGCGTCCGCCTCGGTCAGTCGGTCAAGGTATTTGCTGACTATGGCAACGGCGAGCGTCGGGAATATGCTGGCAAGGTGACGTGGATTGCTCAGGCGGCTGAGTTTACGCCCAAGACCATCCTCACCGACGACGAGCGAGCCGACCAGGTCTATGCCGTCAAGGTGTCGGTGCGCAACGACGGGTATCTCAAAATGGGCATGTACGGCGAAGTGAAGTTCTGAGCTTATGGACAAGGCTATTGAAGTGCAATCCGTCAGCAAGCGTTACGGCAAGGTTCACGCCCTGAGCGATGTGAGTTTCTCCGTAGGTCGCGGCGAGATATTCGGACTGATCGGTCCCGACGGCGCAGGCAAGACGTCGCTCTTCCGCATCCTCGCCACGCTGCTCCTGCCCGACGGCGGCAAGGCTTCGGTTATGGGGCATGACACCGTGACCGACATGGCCAGCATACGCAAGCGCATCGGCTACATGCCGGGCAAGTTCTCGCTCTATCAGGACCTCACCGTCGAGGAAAACCTGCAATTCTTCGCCACGCTGTTTGGCACAACGGTTCAGGCGGAGTACAGCCGCATCAGCCCCGTCTACTCGCAGATTGAGCCGTTTCGCCACCGCCGGGCGGGCGCGCTCTCGGGCGGCATGAAGCAGAAGTTGGCTTTGTCGTGCGCCCTCGTCCACAACCCCGACGTTCTGCTGCTCGACGAACCCACCACTGGGGTCGACCCCGTAAGTCGCCGCGAACTGTGGGACGTGCTCTTGGGCTTGGCCCGCGAGGGGATGACCATCGTGGTGTCCACGCCCTACCTCGACGAGGTGCGCCGTTGCCATCGCGTGGCGTTTCTCCACGAGGGCACGGTTCGCGGCATCGGCACGCCCGACGACATTCTCCAGGAATTTCGCGACATCTTCAACCCTCCACCGCTTGCTCACACGGAGGTCAGCCACGCCAAGGGCGACCACGTGGTGGAGGTGGAGCATCTGGTCAAGGCTTTCGGCTCGTTCCGTGCCGTGGACGACATTTCCTTCTCCGTAAGGCGGGGCGAGATATTCGGCTTCCTCGGTGCCAACGGAGCAGGAAAGACCACTGCCATGCACATTCTCACGGGGCTGAGTCGCCCCACAAGCGGCCGAGGGAGCGTGGCGGGCTGCGACATCCTCACGGAGTTTGAACAGATAAAGAGCCACATCGGCTACATGAGTCAGCGTTTCTCGCTCTACCCCGACCTCACCGTGCGCGAAAACATCCGTCTCTTCGCTGGCATCTATGGCATGAGCGGCGCCGACATTCGGCGCAAGACGGCTGAACTCCTCGAACGGCTCGAATTTGCCGACCATGCCGACGACCTCGTGGCGAGTCTGCCGCTGGGCTGGAAGCAAAAGCTTGCCTTCTCGGTCAGCATTGTCCACGAGCCTGAGATTGTATTTCTCGACGAACCCACGGGCGGTGTCGACCCTGCCGTGCGCCGGCAGTTCTGGCAACTCATCTACGAGGCGGCCGACCGCGGCATCACCGTCTTCGTCACCACGCATTATATGGACGAGGCGGAATACTGCGACCGTGTGTCGATTATGGTCGACGGCAAAATCAAGGCGCTCGGCACGCCCGCCAAACTCAAAGACCGTTTCCACCAGCCCGACATGGAACACGTTTTCACCCTCCTCGCCCGCCAATCTACCCGACAATGAATCAGTTCACCGCATTTATATATAAGGAGTTGCGCCACATCCTGCGCGACAAGCGCACGCTGCTCATTCTCTTCGGCATGCCCGTGGTCATGATGTTGCTCTTCGGCTTTGCCATCTCCACCGATGTTCGCCGCGTCCGCACAGTGGTTGTCACCTCGCAGCTCGACTATCTTACGCATCAGCGCATTGAGGCGTTGAACGCAAGCGAGTATTTCAGCGTAACGCACAGGGTCAGTACGCCGGCTCAGGCCGAACGGCTCATCCGTAGCCAGCGGGCGGACATGGCAGTCGTCTTTGCGCCGCGCTATGCCTCGCGGGGCGGTGTGCAACTCCTCACCGACGGGGCAGACCCCAACATGGCGCAGCTCTACACCGCCTACGCCTCGCAAATTCTGTCGCCTGGCAATGCGTCCGTCAGCACGCGGCTGCTCTACAATCCTCAGATGCGTAGCTGCTGCAACTTTGTGCCGGGCATCATGGGCATGCTGCTCATGCTCATCTGCGCCCTGATGACGAGTTCGAGCATTGTTCGGGAGAAGGAGCGGGGCACAATGGAGGTGCTGCTCGCCAGCCCCGTGCGCCCGCTGTTGGTACTTGTGGCAAAGGCCGTCCCCTACCTCATCCTCTCGTTCGTTATGCTCATCAGCATTTTGCTCATCTCGCGCTTTGCGCTCGACGTGCCGATAAGGGGGAGCCTTTTCTGGATCTTCGCCGTGTCGTGCCTCTACATTCTCGTGGCGCTCTCGCTCGGACTGCTCATCAGCACGGTGGCTCGCACGCAGTTGGTTGCCCTACTCTGCTCGGCTATGGTACTGATGCTGCCCAGCATCCTCCTGAGCGGCATGATGTTTCCCGTGGAGAGTATGCCCAAGGTGCTGCAATATGTGTCGGCGGTACTGCCGCCAAGGTACTACATCGCCGCCATCCGCAAACTCATGATTATGGGCACAAGCATCGATAAGGCCGCCAACGAGGTGGGCGTGCTGCTCATTATGCTCACCGTATTGCTCAGTGCGGCACTGCTCAACTTCAAGAAACGTCTGCAATAACCCTTCCCGCTCTTCTTCCTATGACTCTGAAATATCTTTTACAAAAGGAGTTCTTGCAAATCCGCCGCAATGCCTTCCTGCCACGGCTCATCGTTCTGTTTCCCATCATGATTATGTGCGTCATGCCGTGGGTAATGACCATGGAGGTAAAGAACATTGTGGTCTGCGTGGTTGACAACGACCATTCTGCCGCCTCGGCGCGCCTGGTGCAGCGCATTGCGTCGAGCCGCTACTTTGTATATGCTGGCCAACGCACTTCGTACGACGAGGCCCTCGCCGACGTGGAACGCTCTCGCGCCGACGCGGTGGTGGAGATTCCGCCTCACTTTGAGCGCAACGTCCAGCTCGGTCGGCAGCCTCGTGTACTCGTGGCGGCCAATGCGGTGAACGGCACCAAGGGGAGCATGGGCAGCAACTACCTGGCGCAAATCATCGGGCGGCACGTCGCGGAGATGGCAGTGGGCACGGGGCAGACAAGTAGGCTGGACGTGTCCGCGCTCTACCTCTACAACAAGCATCTCAACTACAAGCTGTTCATGATTCCGTCGCTCATGGCGGTTCTCGTCATGCTGCTCTGCGGCTTTCTCCCCGCGCTCAACATTGTGGGTGAAAAGGAACTCGGCACCATCGAGGCCATCAACGTCACTCCCGTAAGCCGCCTCGTTTTCATCCTCTCCAAACTCATCCCTTACTGGCTCATTGCTCTTGTCGTGATGTCGGTGTGCTTCGTGCTGGCATGGGCGGTCTACGGCATTACGTCGGCGGGTAGTTTGGCGTTGGTCTACCTTCTTGTGCTGCTCCTCGCGTTCACGTTTAGCGGCTTGGGACTTGTCGTTGCCAACTACAACGACACCATGCAGCAGGCGGTGTTCGTCATGTGGTTCATCGTGGTTTGCCTGTTGCTCCTGAGCGGTCTGTTCACGCCCGTCCGTTCTATGCCTCACTGGGCTTACCTCACCACCTACGTCAACCCCATGCACTACTTCATCGACGCCATCCGCACGGTGTTTGTCCGCGGAGGCAACTTCGCATGTGTTGCTCACCAGGTACTGGCTCTGGCGGTGTCGGCCACGGTCATGAGCGCGTGGGCTGTATGGAGCTATCGCAAGAGTTCGGCTGAGTAGGGAAAGGGCTTTGCTGGGACTTCGGCAGCGCAAAGGCTTGCCTACGCTTGGGGGGGCGGTGGGAAAAATGTACTTTTGTCCTACATTCTCATTGGGCTATGCCCCTCACAAACACCTATCCCTACCATGATTGCCAACGAACAAACCTATCAGCAGATAGAGCGCGCCCTGCGCAAGGCGGCCTCGAAGTTCTCCCCCGAGGCCGAGTGTTATCCCCTCACCGACATTGTGCTGCAAGTGAAGCAGGAGAGCGGCGAACTGCTCATCTTCGACGACGATGAGAACGAGCTGACGCGCTGCGTGGTGGAGCAGTGGCTCGACAACACCGACGAGGACTTCTACGCCGCCGTACAGCCCGTGCTGACCGAGGCCATCGGTCGCATAAAGGACGTAACGGAGAATGTGGCCGTGCTCAAGCCCTACTCTTACGTGCTTGCTGGCGAGGACCGCGAAATCCTGGCCGACCTCTACCTTGTTGACGACGACACCATCGTGCTGAGCGGCGACCTGATGGCCGGCCTCGACACGGATCTAGATGCTTTCTGGGAAAAATTGTCTAACGAAACCGACTCCGCCGAATGAACCGCATAGCCCGTCTTTTCTTCCTTGCGGCTCTGGCCGTACTTCCCTTTGTTTCTTCAGCGCAGAAGCCGCTTTCGCTCATTCCTCTGCCTCAAAAGGTGGAACAGGGCAGCGGCTCGTTCGCCTTCCCCTCTCGGCTTACCGTCTCCGCCCCTGCCTATGAAGGCGACAGCGTGCGCACCGTGTTGCAGCGGTTTGCCGACAAATTCTCTGCCGCCACGGGCACTCAGTTCAAGACTGTCAAGAGCAGGGGACAGTTGCAGCTGCGCCTCAACGCCTCGCTCCCTGCTGAGGGCTACCGTCTCCAAGTGGACAAAGGACAGATTTCCATCGAGGCGGCTCGTCCCGCTGGTTTCTTCTACGCCTTGCAGACGCTCCAACAGTTGTTCCCTTCGCGCCAAGTGCTTGCTGGGCAACGGGTAGACGGGGCTGACTCTCTCTCGCTCCCCTGCGTAACGATTGAGGACGCGCCCCGTTTTGGTTGGCGCGGATTTATGCTCGACGAGGGTCGTCACTTCTTCGGCAAGAAGGAGGTGATGAAAATCATTGACGCCATGGCGGCGTACAAGATGAACCGTTTCCACTGGCACCTCACGGAGGACCAGGGTTGGCGCATTGAGATAAAGAAGTACCCGAAGCTCACCACCGTCGGAGCCTGGCGCCACAGCCGCGTGCTTGGATGGGGACCGACACGTCCCGACGGCGAACGCTACGGAGGCTTCTATACGCAGGACGACATACGCGAGGTGGTGGCATACGCTCGCGAACGTTTCATCGAGATTGTCCCCGAGGTGGACATTCCCGGACACTCGCAGGCGGCCGTAGCTTCCTACCCCGAAATGCTGGCGTGCGACCCTGAGAACGAACACAGCGTGTGGCTTTACCAGGGTGTTTCGCCCGACGTGATCAACGTGGCCAATCCCCAGGCGGTACAGTTTGCCAAGGACGTAGTGGACGAGCTGACCGACCTCTTCCCCTTCGGCTACATTCACCTCGGCGGCGACGAATGTCCCGTGGCAAAGTGGCAGGCCAACGCCGCCTGTCAGGAGCAGCTCCGCCAGTTGGGCAGCACGAACTACCGCGACCTGCAAATAAACTTCTACCGCCAGCTCAAGGAACACATTGCGAGCAAGCCCAAGGAGCAGCAGCGCAAACTCATCTTCTGGAACGAAGTATTGCACGGCAACACGCAGTCCCTGGGCAAGGACATCACCATCATGGCATGGGTAGGTGCCGACGCAGCAGCCAAGGACGCAGCCCAGCGTGGCTTTACCACCATCCTCTCCCCCCAAATCCCCTACTACATCAACCGCCGCCAGAGCAAGGACGTGTGGGAACCGCGTTCGCAGGGCTACGGCACGGAAACGGTCGAGGCGGTGTACAACTACGTGCCTCAGCAGGGCGTTGACTCCACCCTATGCAGCAAGTACCTGGGCGTACAAGCCAACTTCTGGACGGAATGGGTAGAAAACGCCTCCACGGTACAGTACCTCATGTTCCCCCGCCTGGCCGCCGTAGCCGAAGCCGGATGGACGCCACAGTCCCAACGCCACTACCCAGACTTCCTACAACGGTTGCAACAAGAGCCCGCATACTACAAGGCCATGGACATAAACTACGGAAAACACGTCTTCCCCACCACAGACAAGAAATAGCCACAATCCCCTCGACCTCCGTCAATAGAGATCGAGGGGATTTTAACTGCAAACTTGCTGCGTAGCAAAGAATATAGTTTATATGGTGTCAAATTTGGAATAAAGCCAGGCGCTACATTTCAGTATTGCTTACTCTTGAACACGCTTCCATTCCATTGCCTGTTCTGTCAACCTATATTGCTGCCGGGGATGATTGGGCTGGTCTGGATATCTACGTTCTATTGCACCTTCTTTGAGAGCTGGAACAATATATTCATTCCTGAACCTTGTCTTATTCTTCACATCAAAATGCTCTATAATCTCTACCAAGGAGTTGTACTGTTCTGTCATTGTATTAATGAGTTCTCGAACTTGGTACAAACTTGGTACGAACTTAGTACGAGCTTGGTACAAACCTGAGTCTGATTTGGGCCTTATTTAGCCCCAGTTACAGACCGACAGGAGCCTTTATCGGGTCGGTAATTTTCCCCCATCAACTCCAACTTTATGTCCTTTCCCTTCGCCCGTTCTGATTAATTTCACACCTTTGCCAATAGATTAACACAGCAACGTTGTGTCGTGTGCACATAAACTCCGACTCGTTCATATAAAGTACAAAGGTATAGGCTCTCCACGCTTTGTTGCACGCATAAATCAAAATAAGTTCAGTTGCCATCAAGAGGAGAACGGATGGCAACAAACACATTAATCTATGAAGAATAGGTACGCATTTTATTGCAAAGGGCTTTTCACCCGAACG
>CAVKGN010000045.1:11714-15907 GCA_963655595.1 uncultured Oscillospiraceae bacterium | reverse complement strand
ATTTTGCGTAAGGAAACCCGCAATCAGTCCCTGGTAATCATTGTCGAGCGCATTGACCCAAGGGTGGTTGAGGTTGATGTTCTTAATGGCGCCGTCCTTCACGTAGCCGAACATACCGGCGTATTTCTGGCTCCATATCGCAACGCTGTCAATGGTGAATTCCTGTCCGTCGAACACGCCGGCAAAGGGATGGTCGCTTGAACCTATCGGGTGCAGATAGCCCTGATTGCCCATGTTGATGTCGTTCATCAACTTACCATTGATGCTCGTGCTACCGCCGTTTACCTTCGTGGCAAACCATTGCAGTTGCTTGGGAGTGTATATCTCGTAGTAACCGTCGAACAAGCCTGGCTCTTCAAAGAGGGAGTCAGTGCCGCAGATCGTGTCGCAAGAACCTACGGTGGCGTTGAGGATAATGGAATCTGCCACCGTACAGTCAACAATGGCGTTGGCTCGTGTGCGACCTCGCAGATAGCCTACAATACCGCCGATATAGTCCTTTCCCACTACGGCAGACGAGCCGCCATCGTAGTTCTTGAAGTGGCAGTTAGATACCAAACCGCTATTGAGGAGGCCGACGATACCGCCGACCGAGGTGCCGTCTGTGCGGACGAAACCGTTGGCAGTACAATCTTTTGCCGTGGACTCACGCAGTTCACCTACGATACCGCCCACGCAGTTGATGTCCTTGCAGTCGTCATACTGACTGATGGCGTAGATGATGTCGGTCATCGTAGAATGGCAGTTCTCTATCACCGTCCCCGATGTAGCTAAACCGCAGACAGGAGCAACGCCATACTGAATGGCGGACATTTTATCGTCGCGTGTGGCCTTCATCTTGGCGCCTTTCACAATCACGTTGCGGATGGTGGCGCCTTGCGTCACACCGAAGAGGCCGCTGGCGATAGCCTTACGCAGCACGATGCCAGTTACGGTGTGGTTCTGACCATTGAACTTACCTTTGTAATAGACAAAATTCACGCTCTGTTCGTTCACCAGGCCAATCGGCGTCCAGTAGTCGTCACCGAGCGTCGACACGTCGATGTCAGCCGTGAGCACGCCGTTGATGGCGTTGTCACCCGAGTTCACCTTGTCGGCAAACCATTTGAGTTGCTCGGCAGAGGTAATCTCGTAGTAGCTGGTGTCGTTGAGCGTAGGGGTCGCCGTGTCGGCATGAGCCGCCGTCACGAACAGCGAAAGCATCATTGCCAAAACAGCAACGACTTTTAGCTGCGCGACCCGCAAAGCAGAAGTACACAAGTTGTTCATAATATTTGTTGTTTATAGTGTTTATAGTAGATCCGTGTCGTCTTAAATAATGAGTTAGTTGCTAACCTGCCAAAAGACGTAAGGCGAAGGTAGTATGTCCTACCTTCGCCTTATTTCCTTGTTTCTCAAGATGTATAGGACTACACAGGCATTGGAGTGCTTATTTGCCCCATTCGCTTGGGTTGGCACGCCACTGATGGAGGAGCTCCACGTGTTCCTGTTTGATGTAGCCAGTTTGCAGGGCCGTTTCTACCACTGCCTCGTAGTTAGTCAGCGTTGTGAGTTCCACGCCGGCAGCCTTGAATGCCTCCTCAGCCACGGGGAAGCCGTAAGTGTAGCTTGCCACCATGCCGATTACTTCGCAGCCGTGCTGGCGCAGCGCCTCCACAGCTTTCAGACTGCTGCCGCCCGTTGAGATGAGGTCCTCAATGACCACCACCTTCATGCCCTTTTGCAAGTCGCCCTCAATGAGGTTCGTCATGCCGTGATCTTTGGGTTTCGAACGAACGTAGGCAAAGGGAAGGCCCAATGCGTCGGCCACGAGTGCGCCCTGAGCGATGGCACCAGTAGCTACGCCAGCCACTGCCTCAGCCTCGGGATATTTCTCAGCCACGATGCGGCTCAGTTCCAACTTGACGAAACTGCGTAGCGAGGGGAAGGCCAACGTCTTGCGGTTGTCGCAATAGAAGGGCGACTTCCAGCCGCTTGCCCACGTGAAGGGCTGTTCGGGCTGCAACTTGATGGCTTTTACGTTGAGCAGTTTCTCTGCAAAAATCTTTTCCAGCATATTCTTTGTTTTGATTATTAGTAGCAATGTAGTGTTATTCTGGGCAAAGTTACAACTTTTTCACAGCGGCTTGCAACGTGCCGCCACACATTCTTCGTACTTTTGGACACAGGAAAGCCTAAGCCCTTTCCACCTTCGACATGACAAAACGCATTCTCTCCCTCCTCCCGTTGCTTCCCCTTTGTGCCACGGCGCAGACCTCCAAGCCCAACATCATCGTGCTTGTGGCAGACGATCTGGGCTACGGCGACCTCTCGTGCTACGGCGCACAACGGGTGCAGACGCCTACCGTGGACAGCCTGGCAGAACGGGGAGTGAGGCTCACCAATATGCACGCCTGTGCCTCCACTTCCACCCCCTCGCGCTACGCACTGCTGACGGGCGAGTATCCCTTCCGCCGCCGTGGCACCGACGTGGCAGCTGGCAATGCGGCAATGATTATCGACCCGTCGCAGACCACCGTGGCCGACCTTATGCACCGTGCGGGCTACGCCACGGCTGCCATTGGCAAGTGGCACCTTGGACTGGGCAGTCGCAGCGGACAGCAGGACTGGAACGGACAGCTCGACCTTACGCCGCGCGACCTGGGCTTTGACTACCATTATATTATGGCTGCCACGGCAGACCGTGTGCCTTGCGTCTACATAGAGGACGGACGAGTGGCCAATCACGATGCCACAGCCCCCATCAGCGTGAGCTACCGAGAAAACTTTCCCGGCGAACCCACCGGACGCGACAATCCCGAACTGCTCACCAAGTTGCGTCCAAGCCACGGCCACGACATGAGCATCGTGAATGGCATATCGCGCATAGGCTATATGAAAGGCGGCGGAAAAGCCCTTTGGCAGGACGAGACCATCGCCGACAGCATTGTGGCGCATGCCATTGGTTTCATTGACTCCCACCGAGCAGCCCCGTTCTTTATGTACCTCTGCACAAACGACGTACACGTACCGCGGATGCCCCACGAACGCTTCCGCGGTAAGAGCGTGATGGGACTGCGCGGCGAAGCCATCATGCAGTTTGATTGGACTGTGTGCCAACTCACTGACGCCCTGCGCCAACGTGGACTCGACAAGAATACGCTCCTGCTCATTACGAGCGACAACGGCCCTGTGCTTGACGACGGCTACCAAGACCAGGCCGAGGAACTCTGCGGTGAACACCGTCCTAGCGGTCCGTTCCGCGGTGGCAAATACAGTGCCTTCGAGGCAGGATCCGCCGTGCCGTTCATTGTGTACTGGCCCGATGGGGTAGAGAGCGGCAAACAGGTGAACGCCCTTGCCTCGCTCATCGACCTGCCCGCCTCGTTGGCCGCTCTTACAGGGACACAACTCAACGAGGGCGACGCTCCCGACAGCGAGAACCACCTGAACACTTGGCTGGGGCGAGATAACCGTCCGCGAACGTGCGCCGTGAGCATGGCCAGCAACCGCAGTCTGACGCTCCGCACGCAGCACTATAAATACATCTCGCCCTCCGAAGGTGCGCCGTTGGTCAGCTGGGGGCCCAAGATAGAGACGGGCTACCTTGCTACGCCCCAACTCTACGACCTATCCGACACGAACTTTGAGAACCAAAACATTGCCAAAGAACGTCCCAAGGTGTTGCAACGGCTGCAACGCATGTTGGGCGAGATAAGGGGCGGAAAGTAACCGCTGCCTATTTGGCGACAAAACAAAACGAAGGGGTTCCCGCCTGAGCAAGTGGCGGGAACCCCTTCGTTGGAATTATGGTGTGACTACTCGCCGAACAAAGCCTTGCCCTCCGCGGTGAGGTAGGGCTTGATGTCCTTGTAGGCAATGTTGAAACTGACAAGTCCCATGGCGTATGGAGCTATCTCATACTGCTGATAGATAAAGCAAAGGCTGTCGCCCTTGACGTAGGGAGCGTGTGCGGGCAGGGGGATGAGACCGTTGAGTTCCAACGTCAGCACATTGTTCAGCGTGGCATCCGTTGTCTCCGTGTCGCCTGCGTCCTTGATGTACTCCAACACTCCTTTGCGCAGCAAGGGTTGGAGAGCTTTCAGCTTGGTGGAGTCTACGGGATTGTCCACAGGTTTGCACGTGTGCTTGTTCAGGTTTAGGCTGTAAGCGATGTAAGCCCCGTGCGCGCCGCCCATGTTTATCTCGTCGGT
>CAVKGN010000045.1:6812-11416 GCA_963655595.1 uncultured Oscillospiraceae bacterium | reverse complement strand
TCGCCCTGCGGATAGTCCACATTGAACGAGCAAATGATAGTAGAGTCCTCCTGCACATTGCTGTACGTCACGCTGTCGATGGCGAGCGCTGAGCCTTCAGCATTTTCGGAAAGGCTGTCTGCGGCGTTTTTGGAGGCTGATGATTTGCAGCCGCTCACGGCAAATGTGGCAGCCGTGGCGAGCAGCACGAATAGTTGCAATTTCTTCATTTTCCTTGTGGTATGAGTGTAATAGGATATAGGATAAGTTTCAGTTATTCTTTGATGTATTCCTGCATGCGCTGCTTCTCCGACTGACCGTCGCGGATGAAGTCGTCAATCTTCCACACGCCGTTTTCATAGACCATTGTCAGCGCGATGCGTTGCGTCTGTCCGCAGTTGGTCACGTCTGCTTCTATGCGGCAAAGTCCGTCACAGACCTTCTTGCTCCGCACTACGGCGAAGGTCAGACCTTGATAGTCCTGTCCGCAAATCCAATGGTCGTAGTCGAAAAAGCCCACCTCACTCTTTGCAGCAAGCTGCTGATCCTTGTCGAGTACTTTCTGCAAAAGGGCTTTGTAGGAGGCGGAGGTGTAATACGCGTCGAAGTTCGGGCTATCCCCTTGCTCCGTCTTGGCTTGTTCAGCCTTTTTGTACCAACTGAACACGTCGTCGTAGATTTCCGCGGTGGCTTTGCCAGCCTCCGCCGCCTCGTCGGTAGTTGTTGCTCGGTTGCTGACGTCAGTCGTGGAGTCGCTGTTCGCCCCCTTCTGCTTTCCGCCCTTTCCGCTGCAAGCTACGAGGGAAAGGGCAATGAGTGATACGTATGCGAGTTTCATGAGTTCAAGTGTTTCTTGGTGTGTTTGTCGGCGGAATGTCCTTGGCAAACAACGGTGCAAATGTAGCGAAATTCCGCCTAAAAGAATCAGGGACGGACAACTGCCGCTGTTGGCAGTGTGTCCGTCCCTGATAGGGGAGAGGGTGAGGGGCGTTTAGAAGATCTTCTTGCGCCCGTTGACGATGAATACGCCCTTGGTAGCCTTGCTTACGCGGCGGCCTTGGAGGTCGTAGATTACGTCAACCTTCGTCTGCGGCAGAGTCTTCGTGGTGACAGCCTCAATGTCGGTCGAGATATCCGTAGGCACGATGTGCCACTGCGAAGCACCAGCGTCGGAAGTCCAGGGAACGAGCTTGCTGCTGCCGTCCAAGTGGATGGCGGGGTAGCTGCTCACGGTGGGACTCTGGCAGATGAGTGCGCTCTCGCCGTTTACCTTCGAACTGATGCGGTAGATGGCTGCCGAGTCGGCGACAGCCGTTACAGGTACGTTGCCGTAAACCTTGGGCGTGCTGCCAATGTACACGTTTGCCTTCTCGTTCCAGATCTTCCAGTTGCCGTTGCCGTCGGGAACGAAGGAGAAGAGCAGCGAGCTGTCGTTCTCTTCGATTTCCTTCACGCTCAGGCCGCTGGTCGTGGCTGCGAGGTATTTTGCACCGCCGCGCGCCGTGCTGTAAAGGCGGTACTTCACGGCATAGCCGAGCTGCACGGTGGGGGCTTCGCTCACGGCGGCATTCACTGCCTCGTAGTTAGCCTTGGTGGCGTTGTTCTTAAACGTGTCGTAAGCATCAGAAACGTTGCTTGCGCCGTTTGCCTCGTAGTTGCCCACGGCTTCGCCCGTGTTGCTGGTGATAGCCTTCACAATCACGTCGGAGTTCTCCTTTGTGATAGCCATGCGGTCAACGTTGGCCTTGAACGTATAGGCACTGTCGGTGATGGTTTCGATGGAGTAGTTCTTATAGACAATGGTGTAGTCCATGCCTGAGCCGAACGTGCTCTCCTCATAAAGGAACCCGATGGTGTTGTCCTTTTGCAGAGCCATCGTAGAGTAGGCTGAGCTGGTGTAGCTTGCCTGGTGTACGCCGTCCCAGTTCTTAGCGAGCGAGTCGGCATTAACGAAGTCGGCGAGCGAGGCGAGTTCCTTGTAGTAGATGCCCACGTTGGTGCGGCCGCCACCCAAGGGAACAGACTGGAGGATGAGGTAAACGTCCTTGTTGTCCTTCTTGCGCTGTGCTGGCACAATCATTACTTCGCCGTTGCAGGAGTTGTTCTCAGCCGTTACACCATCGTTGCTTGCGCCTGAGAAGGCCATGCTTCCCCACTTGCCTTCTGCCTTGTCGGAGTTGGTGAAGTGGAAGATGTTGTAGTAGCGTCCGCCAGTGACGCGCGAAGAGCAGAGAATTGACCCATCGGGGAGTTCCTCTGTCTTAGGCTCGTCGCCACCCGAGGGAATGGGAGCAACGTTTACGCCACCCAGTACGCTCCACGTGTCGCCAAAGTTGTCGGAATAGAGTACGTAGTTCTTATTGACGTTGTTCACGTCCTTGAATAATACGGAGCAGTAGAGACGATAAGCAGAGCCTACCTTAACCGTGCTGCTCTGGAAGATACGACCAGACCCCACGAACATACTCTTGGCTGTGCCGATTGTACAAGTGTCGAACTGTGCGTAGATGCTTTCGGAGATGTCGGTCGGTTCGCCCCAAGTCTGGCCGCCGTCCTCGCTGTAGAAGCGGGCAATGGCTTGGTGCTTTTCACGCGTGCCGCTGGGGAACATTACGTTGCCTGAGCAGGAGAGTAGCAACATGCGGTTGCTCTCGCGGTCTGCCACGAGACAGGGATCGCCGAAGCCAGTGTTCATCAATACGCTTGTGTCGGTGTAGCCTTCGCACGAAACGAGCGTTTTCGGTTCCGTCCACGTCTTGCCGTTGTCGGTAGAATAAGCGTAACGGAGGTCAAGCTTGCCCGAACCAATGTCGCCGCCCGAATAGCGGTAGTCAGCTGCGGCTACGAGCGTACCGTTGTTGGCCTGTGCGATGGCAGGGATGCGGTAAACAATCTTGAAGCTGTCGCGGCTGGTGTCGTAGATGAAGATGTTCGTTTGCGGCTCGTCGGGGATGACAGACTCTTCGAGCGTTACGTAGAACGTGCTGAGCTCGATGCCCTTGTTTGCGCCCGAGAGGATGAACTTTGCCGTACGCTTTTTCAGTCCCGTCACTTCCACGTGCTGCGAGGTGGACGAACTGGTATAGCTATTGCCTTCGGCTGTAAGCGTGAGCTTTGCGTCGGAGTTGCCCGAGCAGTTGGCAAAGTCGAACTGGTAGCCCGTAATGATGTAGCCTGTAGGAGCGGTCAGCGTATAGGTGCAAGAGCTCGATATAGAACCTACATAGAGCGTCAGGTTGTCGCCGTTCGACGCCATATTATTATAGCCACATGCGAGGGTGAGCTGCGGGTCGGTGGCGGTGCTTGTCCACTGTGAGTGGAAAGTGCCGCTGGAGTTGTTGTACGTACCTGTAGAGATAGCCACCTTCATGCCGTCCGGCTCATCTACGTGACCAGCCGAAACAATGCTTACCACGAACTCAGACAGTACAACGCCGTTGTTGTCGCCTTTGAGGTTGAACGAGGCGGTCTGCGAGCTGAGTCCCGTCACTTCGAGCTGCTGTGCGGTGGACGTGGTGGTGTAGGTAGTGCCATTGGCCGTGATGGTCTTTTCGGACGTTACGCCCGTTGCGTTCACAAACTTGAACTTATAGCCTGTAATCACATAGCCCGAACCAGCGTTGATGGTGTAGTCGCAAGTCTTTGTTTGTCCCGAGTTGAGCACAATGCAAGTGTCGCTCTTGGCCATGTTGTTGGGGCCGCACGAGAAGGTTACCTGCGGATTGGTGCGCGTGCTCGTCCACAGTTTGTTGTAAGTGCTGCTTGCGTTTGCATAAGCGCCCGTGCTGAGCGAGATGGTCACATCGCCCTTGAAGTCGGGGATTTCCACTACGTCGGGAGCGTCAACGATTGCGTACTGGCAGCCCTTGTCGGTGCGGTCAGTGCCGTTTTGATCGCTGCTCCAGTTGTAGATGGCGGTGTTGTTCGTCTGGTTGAGTTCCACCGTGCCGCTTGAGATGATGTAAAGACCGCTTTCGCTTGCGTAGCTCAGTGTCCATCCCGACGAGGGCTGTGTGGAAACGGTAGATACGGCAGCGTTGTAGCTTGCCGTGGGACTGATGTAGGAATTGTCGTCGCGGTTGATGATGTCGAACGAGCCGTCGGTGCGCGTCACGAACTTCCACATTGTGTTGGCGTACTGCGTGTTCGTACCGCCCGTAAGCTGTTTGCCAGCACCCTGCGAGGTGATATACTTGCTGCCACGGTTGGGCGTGTAGAGCTGGTACCAATGTTCGTCGCTGTCGGTCGAGGCCGTGGGCTGGTTAATCTTGGGCAGGACAGCGTCGATGCTCGCCTGGTACGAAGAGGCTTTTGTCGTCAATTCATCGTCCGTCACGTCGGTCTTGGCCAGGAGCGTGTAACCTTCCTCAATGCCTGTGAGCAGCGAGGCGGCGTTCTCCGATGTGTACTGACCAATGCCCGTACCGATGCTCAGACCTTCGGTCGTGCCGATAGCGCTGTACAGAGCCGTGCGGGCGTCGAAGGTAGCAATGCGGGCAGCTGCGTCCTCATCGGTGGTAGCCGTCACGCCGTCGCCGATAGCTGCGGCAAAAGCCTGCGAAAGTTTGGCGTAGCCCTTGCCCGTCATGTAGCCGTTGGTGAAGTAGTCGCTGTTGATAACGCCG
>CAVKGN010000045.1:0-6581 GCA_963655595.1 uncultured Oscillospiraceae bacterium | reverse complement strand
GCCTCTTTGTAGCCGAGCGTTACGCAGACCATCTTCGGATCTACGTTGTCCGTGCGACCCTTGAAGATGTTCTTCAGCATCGACTTCATCGTGCCGAGGTCAATGCTCTGGTAGCCCCAGCTTCCGCCGCGCTGCTTCACGTGGTCGGAGTTGAGCAGCTCGTGCCAGTCGTTGCCGTCGTCGCCAAGGATAAGAATGTCGTTTGCCGTGACGGGAAGGCCTGCAAAGTACGTGTTGCGCATGCCGGCTACGCCTGAGAGTCCACCGTTCTGGTCGGTTGCATCAGTGGGGTACACGCAAGCGGCATCCGTACCGATGTACTGTGCAATCTTGTTGCACCACGTGCGGTAGCCCGCCATGGTAAGGTGCGTGCCGTCGTACGAGATTGTCTTGCTCTCAATGCCCTTCAAGTCGTCGTAAAGGTCGATGTACGTGGCGTTGTCGAACTCCTCGCATATCTTCTTCAAGCTGTCGTTGGCAATGGGGATGTGGCTGATGTCCTTCACGCCGTTAGTAGTACAGGGCAAGATGCTCTGCACATATACTTGGGTGGTAGGGCTTTCTTTCTTCAGCCTTTTCACTGCGGTGCGCACGTTCTTTGCCACGAAGGCGGGCGAGTTCATGCCGCTTGTGCCGAGGTCGTTTGTACCCATCATCAGGAACACCTTGGCCGGATGTCCTGCCAAGATGGTTTCGAAATGTTCAAGCATGATGGGAGTTTCTGCACCGTTCACGCCGCGGTTAAGGATTTTGGAATTGCCAAAAGCCTCCCACCATTCGTGCATGTTGGTGATACTGTTTCCGAAGAACACGATGCTCTCCGTGTCTACTTTGTGGGTTTTGAACCCGTCATAGCGGTGCTTGCGGAAGGGAACGCCCTGCGCAAAAGCCACCGACACGGACAGGCAAAGTCCCAAGACTGTCAGTAGAGTCTTTCTCATGTGTTTGTGTGTTAGATAGTTTAGATTTTACGGTTTTTACGCCTTGGCGCAAAGTTACTTGATTTTCATGCGCCGAGTATAGCCCTTGTTTTATGTTGTTGAGCATAGTGGCGGGCGGCTCAGGCCTATATAGCAAATAGAGCGCACGCCTCGGAAGGAAGCGTGCGCTCTATTAAATAAGGTGTGTGCGTCTTGCGGCGTGATTACTTCACCACCTTGCGACCTGTGTTCGTGATGAACACACCGTGCTGGGGATTAGCCACGTTGCGACCTTGAAGGTCGTAGTAGCTTGTCGGCACGTTCGCGTTGATAGTGGCCGTCTTGATGCCCGTTGAGATGGAAGTCTCCTCGAATGTCCAGATGGCTGCGCCGTAGTTGATGGGCTTGAGGATGATGTTCTTGAACGCGTTCGGGTTGGTGTACCAGCTGTAAGTGCCCGTTGCATCGATGATGCGGATACCCGTCTTAGTGGCGTCCTCTTCCGTGGTGAACTGATCCAACGTCCAGGAGTAAGATGAACCCGTGTTCACGTTGCTGCCGTCTGCCACGGTCGTGGGATAGGCAGGCTTGCCGGTGAGCTTGTTGATGAGCGAAACCGTTGACTGGTCGTCGCTCTTCACCACCTGCCAAAGGTAGCCGTCCGTCGTGCCGCTGGTAGAGGGAACGAGGGTGCCTGCCGTTTCAGCCTTGGCGTAGTAGTTGGTGAACCATGCGTTGCGAATCTTGTAGTACACGTCCTCGCGCAGTCCCTGAATGGGGGAGAGCTTAGGCATAGCCAGATATTGGGCATAGAGCGACATGTATCCTTTGTACACCTCTTCGCTAACATCACCCTTCGCTACGTCGGTCGTGGCGGGTGTGATAATTTGGTCGTTGAGGAACGTCAGAGCCTCTTCTGTGGGCTCGCCCATCTTGCCGGGCTGAGCGTTAGAGTAAGCCTTGTTTGCCTTCTTCAACAAACCTTGGAGCTGTGCGGTGAAGTCGGTCACCTCTTCAATGTACCATGTGCCAGGGTAGCAGAGGGCAGCGTTTGTGCCCGTCTTAACGTAGCCCGTGCAGTCGGCAGAGAAGAGAGCCGTGCTGCTTGCGCTCAGCGTGACAACACCCGGAACGTAAGAGTACTTGCCGCTGGCAATGGTAGCCGCTGCAATGGTGAGCGTAGTGCCCGTAGCGCCGAGCGTGGCGTTCGTGCCGCTGGCTGAGGAGAGCACCACGTACTTGTTCTTGAGCGAGTTAGTCAGCGTGTAACCTGTGCCTTTCACCTGGAACTGCCAGAGTTCCTCGGGCTCAATCTGCGGAGTGTAGTGGAAGCGGATGTTCGAGCCGTCGCAGTAGGCGGTTGAGCCCACGTACTTAGCCTTGTAGTAGGTAGAGGCGGAAACGAGCTGGTAGGTCTTGCCTTCCACGGGCAGGGTGATGGCAGCCTTCTTGTAAGTAGCGATGGCTGCGGTCAGGGCAGTGGCATCTTCGTCGGTGCTTTCAGTGGCTGCGGTGTAGGCAGCGTTGAGTTTGTCGTATTCCTCCTGCGAGGGATAGCCCACCTTGCCGGGCTTCGAAGCGTCGAGGATAGACTTGGCTTCGGCTACGGCAGTTTCCTTCTCCGTGAGGTCAGGCTCTTCAAAATAGTGAGTAGCGTAGGTCAGACCCTTGGCATCGAGGATGTCGCGGTTCTGCTGCAAGCGCTGGTAGAAGTTGATGAAGTTCTTCTTGCTTGCGGGCAACCAGCCCGTTTCAGAGAGGGCGAGCAAACGGGGCAGGAGCTGATATTCCACCTCCACGCTGTCGTTGCAGGTTTCCGTCCACATATTTCCCTGAACGCCCAGGCAGTACTCTTCCTTGCCAGAGAGCGAGGCTACGGGGTTCACGCCGTAAACGGTCTCTACCGTGTTCACGTAGTTGTCGCCCCAGCCGCCCTGATACTTTTCGTTCACGTCGGCCTTGCTCACAGGCACCTGCATCATGTCGATGTAGAGGCTCTGGTAAGGCACCACAATGCTCTTAAAGCCCTTGTCAGCAGCGTCCTTGCTCTTGCTGATGTTGTTCCACGCCATGATGACGGGCTGCACGGAGTTGTCGCTGTTCCAGTGGGTGAGGAGTTCGTCCCAGCACACAATGTCCTTGTTGTACTTCTCTTTCAGGAACGTACCGAGCTGCTCTACGAGCCACGACTGCAACTGGTTGACGCCGGTCAGACCTTCGTCCTTCACGCGCTGCAAGCAGTCGGCGTTGTTGGCCCACTGGTCCGTCGGACATTCGTCGCCGCCAATGTGGATGTACTGGAAGGGGAACACGTCAGCCACGTGGCCGAGAACGCATTTCAGGAAGTCAATCACAGAGTCCTTGCCCACGTTGAGCACGTCCTTCGAGATGCCGCCGTCTATGCGTACGGAGTAGGTCTTTGTGGGGTCGCAGCTAAGTTCGGGGTAGGAAGCCACGGCTGCTACCATGTGGCCGGGGAGGTCCACCTCGGGCATAATCTCAATGTTGCGTGCCTTGGCGTATGCCACGATCTCGCGGAGGTCGTCGAGCGTGAAGTACATGCCGCGACCATACTCAGTGTCATCGAAGAACTTCGACGAGCCGCCGGCGTTGACGAACGAGCCGGCACGCACGGAGCCAATCTCAGTCAGTTTGGGGTATTCGGGGATTTCGATGCGCCAGCCCTGGTCGTCGGTCAAGTGCCAGTGGAAGCGGTTCATCTTGTACGAGGCCATCACGTCGAGAATGCGCTTGATCTCCGTCTTTGAGAAGAAGTGGCGCGCCACGTCGAGCATGTAGCCGCGGTGTCCAAACTGCGGTTGGTCAGCAATCTCCACCACGGGCACGCTCCAATTGAGCGATGTGGCGGGTACGGTGCCGTAGATAGCGTGAGGCATGAGCTGCTTCAGCGTTTGCAGGGCGTAGAAGAAACCTGTGGAGTCGGCCGAGGTGATAGCAATGCCGTCGGCGGTTACTTTCAGTGTGTAGGCTTCGTGTGCCAGCGAGGCGTCGGTGGTCATGGTGAATGCCTTGCTACCCGTGCCGCTGATGCCCGAAATAGCCTTCAGCTGCGCGCTAAACTCTTCGGCGTAACGCTTAGCCACGTCGTTGTCCGTCGTGATGCTGCCCAGGTCGCTCAGGCTGAGGCTGCCTTCGCCCTGAGTTACGCTTGCAGGGTAGGGGATGAGGGGCAGAGCCTTGGCTGTGGTGTTGAACTCTTCTTCGCTAACGAACTTGAACGGCTGGTTCTTGTCCGTGCGGTCGTTCCACAAGCCGAGCTCCTTGCCAATGCCGGCACCGCCCCACTGGTTCAAGTAGAGGCCAGTGTTAGCCTTGGGCGAGAGCACCCAACCCTCGCTGGAATAAGTGGAGTTCGTAGTAGTCTGCCAAACAAAGAGTTTGTTGCTGGCGGAAGTACTTGCCTGGAACATCCCGTTCAGAGCGGTAGTTGTGGTGCAGAGGGTTAAGCCGCTTTTGCTCGTGAGGGTGTAGCCCGTTGTGGCGTCGCCCTCAATTTTCCACAGCTGTGCGGCCTTTCCCGTGGGGATGCCCGTAGTCACGTTTGTGCCGTCGGTATTTGCTTGGAGCACGCCCTCGCCATTGAGGAACTGAAGCAAGTACCAATGCACGTCGCTGCTGGTGCTCACAGTTGGCTCGGTGGGGGCTGCATTAACGTGCAACGCAAGCATCACGAGCGTGAGCAGAGTGAGTAGTTTGTGTGTCATGGTGATAAGTAAATATAGGTGTGAATATTTTTTTCTAATTTTGCCCAGCATGAAAGGCAGAACGTGATTATCCTTCCACGATGAGGCTACGATGTGTTTTTCAGTAAACGGGCAGCGTTTGCCCGTGGCAAATATACGACTTTCCTTTTTTGCCGCTTTCCATTGCGTAGGCTCTTTTTGCAAATGCGCTCGCCGTATAAGCGATTTAGTATCAAAATGTTTATTTACCGACACATTCCAGTTCGTTTGTCTGTCCCCAAGCTCCTTCTCGCGCTTGTGGGACTGTTGCTCCCTGCTTTGGCCTCCGCACAAATTGACTCGTTGGTGTTTTGTGCCGAACAGCCCAAGGTGACCACCGAGCAACGGGGTGAACTCCGCTTTACGCTCGATGCGCTTGCCTTTGTGCGCGACAACGAGTACAACCACAAGGACCTGATGAAGGGCTACACCCTGCCGGGCATAACGCTCGCCCCCAGTGTGAGCTACCAACCACTCCGGAACTTGAAACTCGAAGTCGGCGTTCACATGATTCACTTTTGGGGGGCGAACAACTACCCCAACGCCAACTATACCAACCTCGACGCCATTACGGCGCAAAGCACGTCGCGAGCCTTCCACGTAGTCCCTACGTTCCGAGCCAACTTGCAGCTCACACCACAGGTCAACGTGGTGCTTGGCACGCTTTACGGAAAGTCTTTGCACGGACTGTCCATGCCGCTCTACAACGACGAGGTAAACCTCACGGGCGACCCTGAAACGGGCGTGCAACTCCTGTGGAAGAACCATTGGCTCTCGTGGGACATGTGGGTGAACTGGCAGAAGTTTATCTTCAAGCACGACAAGGGGCAGGAACGCTTTGCCTACGGCCTCTCCACCCGTTTCTTCCCCTCGCGTCGCGCAGCCCGCACGCAGTGGTACATACCCCTGCAAATGGTCATGCAGCATGTGGGGGGCGAAATCAATACTGAGGCGGAAGACCGCACCATCAAGACGTGGCTCAACGCAGCAACCGGCGCTGGCATCAATATTCCTCTGCGCACCAAGGTACCTGCGAGCGTCAACGTGGAAGCCACTGCCAACTATTACAGTCAGCAGAGCGGCACGGCCCTGCCTTTTTCGCACGGCGTGGGACTTTGGACAAAGGCCAGCGTAAAGGTGTGGCACTTCGGCGCAACCCTTGGCTGGTGGCAGTCGCACGAGTTTATCCCCATCCTTGGTAGCACCCTTTTCAGCGCAATGAGTACGAGCCAGGAGGGCGTTACGTTGGACAATCCCCGGATGTTCTTTCTGCGAGGCGAATATGCCCAAACACTTGGCAAAGGTTTTTCGTGGGGCGTGCACGTTGATTACAGCTACCACGCACAGACTGGCACGTGGTTCGACAATGGTGTGAGCTACCGCGGCGGTGGGCATGCCCAGAATTTTGCCGCGGGCATTTACCTCCGCGCCATTCCGAGCTTCCTCATCAAGAAATTCCACAAAGATTAAGCTACTCGGCTGTCAGCCGCCCCTCATTCTTTGCAAAAAGCAGAAAAATCATTACCTTTGCCGTCGGTTTAGGTCTCGTAGCTCAGTTGGATTAGAGCAACGCCCTTCTAAGGCGTGGGTCTTGGGTTCGAACCCCAACGAGATCACTCTTCATAGATTTGAGGGGGGTACTGCATGTTCAGTACTCTCTTCAAATCTTTTTTTGTCTCTGCACCTTTGGCCTGTGGTCAAAGGTTTTTTATTGCTTTCCCGTCAACTTTTCAGTATTCGCAACAGGGTAGTTGTCGTTCCCTCCCGCCTGCTCGTTCCTACCCGTGCGGTAGTAATTTTTATATCAGGGCTGGTAAAAATTATCCCGGCCCTGGTGAAAGTCCTCCCTGGGAGGACTCGAATCCCCCTGGGGGGACTCCAGTCCTCCCGCGGGGGACTACATTCCTCCCGCGGAGGA
>CAVKGN010000044.1:0-16232 GCA_963655595.1 uncultured Oscillospiraceae bacterium | reverse complement strand
GTTTCCTTCGTTTTCGGAGAGGAAAAGAATAAATAAAAACGATATATGATGAATAACCGGGTGTGTACAGTGGATAACGCCGGGGCTGCGAACAACGCCCCCTCCGAATTTGAAAGCCGCTCAATTTGTTCGCGATTGTTGCCGCTTGGTGATTCTTAGCCCCCGCCTGCTCGTTCTTACCCGCGGGGTAGTTGTTCGTAGCCCTGGGGTAGTGGATAAATACTTGCAAGTATTCACGTTACCGCTTGCCAAGTATTCACATTACCGCTTATCAAGTATTCAATATGCTGCTTGTCAAGTATTTATCCACTACCCCGGAAGTAGGAATAACGAGCCGGCTTATAAAGCTCACGGCAGGGCGTATAGAAACGGCTATTTGCGGCTGGATTACAAAAAAGCCAATCCCCATGCGGCGCAGTTGCCGTATGGGGATTGGCTGAATAGGTGTGGAATATATCGGTCGGCTTATTAGTTTGCCGCCGTGAATTCGTCGAGGAAGCGCACGTCGTTCTCGGAGAACAAGCGGAGGTCCTTCACCTGGTATTTGAGGTTTGTGATACGTTCCACGCCCATACCGAAGGCGTAGCCCTTATAAACCTTGCTGTCGATGCCGTTGGCTTCGAGCACGTTCGGGTCAACCATGCCGCAGCCGAGGATTTCTACCCATCCCGTCTGTTTGCAGAACGAGCAGCCCTCACCGCCGCAGATGTTGCACGAGATATCCATCTCTGCACTGGGTTCTGTGAAGGGGAAGTAGGAGGGACGGAGGCGGATCTTCGTGTCCGGACCGAACATCTCGCGGGCAAAGGTGAGCAATACCTGCTTAAGGTCGGTGAAGCTCACGTCCTTGTCGATGTACAAGCCCTCCACCTGGTGGAAGAAGCAGTGTGCACGTGCCGAGATGGCCTCGTTGCGGTAAACGCGTCCCGGGCAAAGCACGCGGATAGGCGGCTTCGAAGTTTCCATAACGCGGCTCTGTACGGAGCTTGTATGGGTACGGAGCACGATGTCGGGGTGTTGCTCCACGAAGAACGTGTCCTGCATGTCGCGTGCGGGGTGGTCGGCGGCGAAGTTGAGCGATGAGAACACGTGCCAGTCGTCTTCCACCTCGGGACCGTCGGCTATGGAGAAGCCCAGGCGTGAGAAGATGTCGATAATCTCATTCTTTACGATGCTCAACGGATGGCGCGTGCCCAGAGTAATAGGGTAGGGCGTGCGGGTGAGGTCGATGTCGGAGTGGTCGTCTTCCTTGGTGGCTATATTGCTTCGCAGTTCGTCCAACTTCTGCTGCAAGGACGTCTTGAGCTCATTCAGGTGCATGCCAATCTCACGCTTTTGGTCGGCTGCCACTTGGCGAAACTCGGTCATGAGGTCGTTGACGATGCCCTTCTTACTAAGGTATTTTATGCGCAGTTCTTCAAGACTCTTTGCGTCGGCGGCCTGCAATTGGGCCACTTCTTGCAGTAACGATTGTATTTTGTCTTTCAACATTTTGTGTGGTGCTTGATTGGGTGCAAAGTTAAAGATTTCTTCTCAATAACATACTCCGTCGTTTGAAAAGCAGTACTTTTGCTGCCTGTATTAAAGCATCTAACAATGAGGTTATCCCTTGCCGTTATTGCCGTTGCCCTGTTGCTCGCATCGTGCAAGAAGACAACGCCGGCACAGACCGAAAAAACACAAACGCCCGACACGGTCGCCCAAGTGGCCGACAGCACAGCCGCTGACACGGACAAAGTGCCTGAGGCCGCCGACGGACTTTTCGACGACTTTATTTATTCGTTTATGCGCAAGCCCCAGTTTCAGGCTCAGCGCATCCAGTTCCCCTTACATTATATAAAGGACGGCACGGACAGCCCTGTGGAAAAGGCTCAGTGGAAGTTCGACCGCCTCTACGTGGGTAAGGACGTGTATACCATGATTTTTGACAACGCTAAGTCCGTTGCTGCCGAGAAGGACACAAGTCTGAGCCACGTCGTGGTGGAGTGGGTGTACCTCACTCGGCGACAGGTAAAGCAGTACATATTTGATAAGCAAGGCGGCAAGTGGATGCTCACCCGCATTGAGGAACACGAGATGAGCAAGAACGTAAACAGTGACTTCTACGAGTTTTACGCTCGCTTCTCCACCGACCGCAGTTTTCAGAACAAACATATCCAAAATCCCTTCCACTTTAAGACGTACGACTACGACAATTACCAGAACGTGGAGGGCTTGCTCGACGTGGAGCAGTGGCGCGACTATCGGCCCGCCCTGCCGAAGGGAACGATTACCAACATAAACTATGGTCAGAGCTACGGCAACGCTCGTCAGCGCGTGCTGATGATTTGCAGCCAGAGCGGCGGTATGGGTTGCTCCCTGACGTTTGTAAGGAAGGGTAAGACGTGGATGCTGCAACGTCTTGAAAACTAAACAATCAACACGCTTTATACGAAATAAAGATTAAGGGTAAATAACAATGTATTCACTCCTGCATCACAATACGTTTGGCATTGACGCAAAGTGCCGCGACTTCCGCGAATACACCTCCGAGGAAGAACTCCGCAAGTTACTCGCTGAATTGAAGGGCGAACGTATGCTCCACATCGGCGGCGGCAGTAATCTCCTCTTCGTGAACGAATACTTTGACGGCTGCGTGCTGCACTCGAAGATTAACGACCTGACGGAGCTAAAACGCGATGAAAACCACGTTTTTCTGCGTGTAGGCGCCGGTTGCTGCTGGGACGACTTCGTAGACTATTGCGTAAAACACGGATATTACGGCATTGAAAACCTGTCGCTCATTCCCGGCGAGGTGGGAGCAAGTGCTGTGCAGAATATCGGCGCGTACGGCGTGGAAGCCTGCCAGTGCATCGATACGGTTGAGACGATTGAAGTAGCCACGGGCGAGAAACGCACGTTCAGCAACGATGAATGCGCCTATTCCTACCGCAACAGCGTGTTCAAGAACGCATTGAAGGGGCAGTACATCGTGACCTATGTGGTCTATCGCCTTTCGCTAACGTTCCAGCCCGACCTTGAATACGGTGCCATACGCCGAATGATTTCCGAACAGGGGATAAGTCCCGAAACGCTTACGGCCCAGCTCCTGCGAGATACCATTATAAAGATACGTCGTGAGAAGTTGCCCGACCCCTCCGACGTGGGCAGCGCAGGCTCCTTCTTTATGAACCCCGTGGTAGACGTGGAAACGTATAGCCATTTGGCACAGAAGTATCCTGATATGCCCCACTACGACGTGGACGGCGGCGTGAAAATCCCTGCAGGCTGGATGATTGAGAAATGCGGCTGGAAGGGAAAGAGCCTCGGCCGAGCAGGAGTCTATCCCAAGCAAGCCCTTGTGTTGGTAAACAACGGCGGAGCAACAGGCCAAGACATTGTAAACCTTTGCAACGCCATTATTGCCGACGTGCAGCGTACGTTTGGCATTCAGCTCCACCCCGAAGCAAACTTCATTAGCTGAAACAACCGATAAAACCGTCAAAAAAATGCCCAAGCTCGTGTTTTTAGGTACGGGGACAAGCACTGGCGTGCCGCAGATAGGCTGCACCTGCAAGGTGTGCCGTTCTGTTGACCCGCATGACCGACGGCTGCGCACTTCTGCCCTGTACGTGACCGACGAAGGACGGCGCATTTTGATAGACTGCGGCCCCGACTTTCGCGAACAGATACTGCGCCAGCCCTTTTCGCCGATAGAATCGGTGCTTTTGACGCATGAACACTACGACCACGTGGGAGGACTCGACGACCTTCGGCCTTTTTCGTTCCACCGCGCCGTAGACATCTACTCCAACGCCATTTGTTGCCAAAAGCTCCGGGAACGCATGCCCTATTGCTTTGTCGAGGAAAAATACTTGGGAGTTCCGCAGATTTCGCTCCATGCCGTTTCAGCGGACAAACCTTTCCGGACTGCCGGCGTCGAAGTACTGCCCGTGGAAGTGATGCACGACAAACTCCCCATCTTTGGTTACCGCATTGGGGACATGGCTTATATCACAGACATGAGCAGTATTAGTCCGAAAGAGAAACGAAAGATAAACGGACTGAATATCCTCGTTGTCAATGCCTTACGTAATCATCCGCACCATTCACACCAGAGTCTCTCCGAGGCACTCGAACTAATCGAAGACGTACGTCCGAAGTTCGCTTATTTAATTCACATGAGCCATGAGATAGGGCTGCACGCTGAGGTGGAAAAACGTTTGCCTCAGAACGTGCATTTAGCCTGCGACGACCAGGTGCTGGAATGGTAGGCGACGCCTGCGCATTTTCCTCGTGTCAAAAGCTTTTCCCTTGTTGGTTGTATGCCGTTGTAGCGTTATTCACCGCTTTTTTGTAAGTTTGCATACAAGTACGCAGTTTGTTGTATGCTGAATGCCTCCGCTGAGCGTTGGCATTCGCACCTTAATCATTGCGCTTTCTGATGAGGAAAAAAGTATTGAAGATAGTTTGGGGAGTATATATAGCCCTTTTTGCGCTTATTGTCCTGCTCGTGTTCAGTGTTGAACGCGGTTGGATTGGCTATATGCCCCCCATTGATGAACTACAAAGCCCCATAAGCAAATATGCCTCGCAGGTAATCAGTGCCGACGGCCGACTTATGGGAACGTGGTCGCGCAACGAGAACCGCGTGTTTGTTGGTTACGACAGTATATCCCCCCACATGTTTGACGCCCTTGTGGCAACCGAGGACGAACGCTTCTACGAACATTCTGGCGTAGACGCGCGAGCCCTGCTTCGTGCCGTGGTGAAACGCGGCCTTATGGGACGCAAAGAGGCTGGCGGCGGCAGTACTATTACCCAGCAGCTCGCCAAGCAGCTCTACTCCTCAACCGCCGAGACATCCATGCAGCGACTTATGCAAAAGCCGATAGAGTGGATTATCGCCGTAGAGCTTGAACGTCACTACACTAAGGAAGAAATCCTCACCCTTTACCTCAACTATTTCGACTTTCTGCACAACGCCGTCGGCATTAAGACAGCTGCCAACGTGTACTTTGGTAAATCGCCCAAAGACCTTACCCTCAATGAGTGCGCCACGCTCGTGGGTATGTGCAAGAACCCTTCGTACTTCAACCCCGTTAGAGAACCTGAGCGGTGCCGTGAACGTCGCAACGTAGTGCTTCAGCAAATGGTGAAGGCTGGGAAACTCTCTGACACCGAATATGCTACGCTGAGTGAAGAACCTTTGACGCTCAATTTCCACCGAGTGGATCACAAGGAGGGTATGGGTGCCTATGTGCGCGAATATCTGCGCCGCATCATGATGGCTGACCAGCCCGACCCCAGCAAATACAAGAGCTGGCAGCGACAGCAATACTACGAAGACTCCCTTATGTGGGCTACCGACCCGCTCTACGGCTGGTGCAAGAAAAACCACAAGAAAAACGGCGATACCTACGACATTTACACCGACGGACTGAAAGTGTACACCACCATAGACTCGCGCATGCAGCGGTACGCCGAAGTGGCTGTGTACAAGCAAGTGGGCAAGAACCTGCAACCTAAGTTTGAGGCAGAGCGACGTTCTTCGGCAAACTTCCCTTACAGCGCCGACCTTAGCCGGGCTGACGTGAAGCGCCGCATAAAGAAAGCTATCCAGCAGTCCGACCGTTACCGCAGCATGAAAGCCGCTGGGGCTACCGAGGATGAGATAGACAAGGCCTTCCACACCAAGGTGCCGATGACTGTCTTCTCCTATCACGGCGATGTGGACGTGACGATGACACCCGTCGACTCCATCCTCTATTATAAGAAGTTCCTGCGTTCAGCCCTCGTGTCCATCGATCCTGAAACGGGTTATGTAAAAGCCTACGTGGGCGGACTCGACTTTGCCCACTTCCAGTACGACATGGCTATGGTGGGTCGCCGACAGATTGGTTCAACGATGAAACCATTCGTGTACGCTATGGGCCTGCAAGGCGGTCTGACTCCCTACACCACGATGCCCAACGTGCAGCGCAGCTACGGCGGATGGTGTCCGCGCAATGCCAGTCGTGCCTCGTACGGCGCAAACGTAACGCTCAAATGGGGTCTGAGTCGCTCCAACAACTGGGTGACGGCAGGACTGATGTATCAGATTGACCCCACGGGACAGGGCCTCGTGCGCGACCTTCATGCGCTGGGCGTGGCCAACGACAATATGCAGCCAAGCCTTCCCCTCTGCCTCGGTACGTGCGACATTACGCCCGCCGAACTGGCTTCGGCCTACACGGCCTTCGTGGAGAAAGGTATACGTCGCGCTCCCTTGCTCGTGACCCGCATTGAGGACAACGAGGGCAACGTGATCGCCGAATTTACCCCGCGCACCAACGAAGTGTACAGCGAGGAAACAGCCGCGAACATGATTGACATGATGAAGGCCGTGATTGACGAAGGTACAGGTAGGCGTCTGCGCAACTCGTACGACCTGAAAGGCCCCATTGCCGGCAAGACGGGTACGACGAACAACAACTCCGATGGTTGGTTCGTGGGTTGCGTGCCGCAGCTCGTCACAGCCGTTTGGGTGGGTGGCGATGAACGGGACATCCACTTCAACTCCACCGCTCTCGGACAGGGTTCGGCTTCGGCATTACCCGTGTGGGCACTCTATATGAAGCGCCTCTACGCCGACAAGTCGTTAGGCTATGACCCCGAACGCGACTTTGAGAAACCTGAACGGGAGGCAACCACTTCGCACGGTCATTCCGCTGGTGGCAACAACGGAGACAGTTCAGCCGAAACGGCCGAAGAGAGTGAAGCAGTGGCTGAGCCCACTGGCGGTCAGCCAAAGAGCAAACCGAAGTCCACACAGGAGGAGAAATACTTTGATTAGCACACATCCTACATATAATATATAGTCCATGAAATTTCTTGCAATCATTCCAGCACGCTACGCATCGACGCGTTTCCCGGGCAAGCCCCTTGCCCTGCTGGACGGCAAACCTATCATACAGAGAGTTTACGAACGCGTGTCGGAGGTATTCCCCGATACCCTCGTTGCCACGGACGATGACCGCATCTTCAACGCCGTAGAACAGTTTGGCGGCCGTGCCGTTATGACATCCACCGAACACCGCAGCGGCACGGATCGTTGCTACGAGGCATATTGCAAGTCGGGCATCGAGTCCGACGTGGTGGTGAACGTACAGGGCGACGAGCCCTTCATAGCCCCTTCGCAGCTGCACACAGTGGCGGATTTGTTCAACGATGAAAGCACGGGCATTGCCACACTCGTAAAGCCGTTTGCCAAGGACGCACCGATGGAAGCCGTGGAAAATCCTAACTCCCCCAAAGTGGTAGTCAGCGAGGCTGGTTTTGCGCTCTATTTCTCCCGCAGCGTCATTCCCTACCTGCGGAATGTGGCCCGCGAAGAGTGGCCTGCCCGCCACGAATACCTCAAACACATCGGCCTTTATGCCTACCGCACCGACGTGTTGCGCCAAATAACCTCCCTGCCGCAGAGTCCGCTCGAAATGGCAGAGAGTCTGGAACAGCTCCGTTGGCTTCAAGCCGGCATAAAGATAAAGGTGGGACGCACCGACACGGAGACAATCGGCATCGATACCCCCGAGGACTTGAAGCGCGCCGAGGTGTTCCTGCACAACAACCATTGAAAACCAGATGACTAAAATGCGATATACAAAATACCTTTTCCTGCTTTTTTCCCTGTCCGTGACGTGTGCCTCCGCACAGAAGATCGTGGTGGGCTCGTGCGTGCTGAAAGACGGCGGCATGTACACGGGCGACCTCATCGGCGGTAAGCCCGGCGGTAAGGGCCGTGTGACCTACGAGAACGGCGACACCTATGAGGGCACGTTCGTGAAGGGAATGCGCCAGGGCGATGGCACGTTTACCGCCGCCGACGGCTCGCGCTACGAAGGAAACTGGACAAAGAACGAACGCAACGGCATGGGCACGTTCTATGCCGTGAACAACAATAAATACGTAGGTACATGGTACCGCAACCAGAAGGAAGGCAAGGGCACTATGTACTATTACAACGGCGACCGCTACGAAGGTCAGTGGAAGGACGACAAGCGCAACGGCAAGGGTACTTACACCTACCAGTCCGGAGCCTATTACAAGGGCGACTGGGTGGACGACCAGAAGGAGGGCAAGGGCATCTTCGACTGGAACGACGGCTCGAAGTACGAGGGCAGTTGGAGCAAGAACCAGCGCACCGGTCACGGCACCTATATATATGCCACAGGCGACTACTACACTGGCGACTGGAAGAACGACATGCAGGACGGCCGCGGTATCTATAAGTTCCGCAACGGCGACGTGTACGAAGGAGCTTACCTCATGGGCGAGCGCACTGGTGAGGGAACGTTCCGCTTTGCCAACGGCGACGTGTACATAGGTTCGTTCCTCAACGGCGAGCAAAACGGCCAGGGCACTTTCCAATGGAAGGGCGTGGCCTCGTACACCGGCCAGTGGAAAAACAATATGATGGACGGCCGCGGCGTGTACAAGTGGAAAAACGGTGATGAATACAACGGCGAGTGGAAAAACAACCAGATGAACGGCGAAGGCGTGTTGCGCACCTCAGACGGCGGCCGCTTTAAGGGGACGTACGTCAATGGTAAGCGCGAAGGGAAGTCCGTGGAAATCCGTCCCGACGGCACGCGCATTGACTGCCCCTATCACGAAGGACTCAAACACGGAAAATATAAGGAGTACGACGCCAACGGCAACGTGACCAAGCAGGGCGAATACTCCAACGGACGCGTGGTGCAGTAAAAGCCATTCACCACGCATTACCCCATAGAACCTAACTTGAAAAACCACCATACCATGAAAACAGAGAAAGCCAAATCAGCTCCCAAGTCGTGCCGCAAGCAAAACTGCCGTGCTAATCGCTTGAAGATAGTGAAGAACGACGAGTGGCTGCAACCCTTCGAGCAGGCCATCCAAGGCAGGCACGATCACGCCCTTTACAAAGCCAACGAACTGACGGGCGGCAAGGGTTCGCTCTCTGACTTTGCCGACGGACACCTCTACTTCGGTTTGCACCGTACGGCCCGCCAGTGGGTACTCCGCGAATGGGCACCCAACGCTACGGCCATATACCTCACAGGTACGTTCAATGACTGGCAGGAACAGCCCGAATATGCCTTCCGCCGCCTGCCCGGCACGGACAACTGGGAACTTAAACTCCCGTCAAAAGTCCTCCATCACCTCGACCTCTATAAGCTCTCTGTTCACTGGGACGGCGGACAGGGCGAACGCGTGCCGGCCTGGGCTTGGCGCGTGGTGCAGGATGAGCAAACGAAGATATTCAGCGCACAGGTGTGGGCTCCCGAACAGGCTTACGAATGGAAGAAGAAAACCTTCCGTCCGCAGAAATCCCCCCTCTTGATTTACGAATGCCACATCGGTATGTCGCAGGACGCTGAGAAGGTAGGTACCTACAATGAGTTCCGCCAAAACGTGCTGCCCCGTGTCATTGCCGACGGTTACAACTGCATACAGATTATGGCCATTGCCGAGCATCCCTACTACGGGAGTTTCGGCTACCACGTGAGTTCCTTCTTTGCCCCCAGCAGTCGTTTCGGCACGCCCGACGAACTCAAACAGCTCATTGACGAGGCACACGCCGCTGGCATAGCCGTGATTATGGACCTTGTGCACAGTCATGCGGTGAAGAACGAGGTTGAAGGACTTGGCAACTACGCCGGTGATCCCGATCAGTTCTTCTATCCCGCTCCTCGGCGCGAGCATTCCGCTTGGGACAGCCTCTGTTTCGACTACGGCAAAAACGAAGTGCTCCACTTCCTGCTCTCCAATTGCAAATACTGGCTCACGGAGTTCCACTTCGATGGTTTCCGCTTCGACGGCGTAACCTCGATGCTCTATTACAGCCATGGTCTGGGCGAAAGCTTTGGCGGTTACGGCGACTACTTCAACGGTCATCAGGACGACAACGCCATTTGCTACCTCACCCTTGCCAACCAGCTCATCCACGAGGTAAATCCGCGTGCCATCACCATTGCCGAGGAAGTAAGCGGCATGCCTGGCCTTGCAGCCCCCATCAAGGACGGCGGCTACGGCTTTGACTACCGCATGGCTATGAACATACCCGATTATTGGATAAAGACAATAAAGGAAAAACGCGACGAAGACTGGCATCCGTCCTCTATCCTCTGGGAACTCACCAACCGACGAGCTGACGAAAAGACAATCTCTTATTGCGAAAGCCACGACCAAGCCCTTGTGGGCGACAAAACGCTCATCTTCCGCCTGATTGACGCTGATATGTATTGGCACTTCCGCAAGGGCGACGAGAACGGAACGGTTCACCGCGGCATAGCCCTTCACAAGATGATTCGCCTCGTTACGGCCTCCACCATCAACGGCGGTTACCTCAACTTCATGGGCAATGAGTTCGGCCACCCCGAGTGGATCGACTTCCCCCGCGAGGGCAACGGCTGGGGCTACAAGTATGCCCGCCGCCAGTGGAACCTTGTGGACAACCACGAACTCTGCTACCACTACCTTGGCGACTTCGACAAGGCAATGATACACCTCCTGCGCCAAGGACTTTCCGACATGCGCCGCGAACCCGTGCAGGAAATCTGGCACGACGACGGCGACCAGGTGCTTGCCTATATGCGCGGCGACCTTGTGTTCGTCTTCAACTTTTCGCCCAGCCGCTCCTACGAGGGTTATGGCTTCCGTGTGCCAGAGGGGGCGTACGATGTTATACTCAATACCGATGCAGCCGAATACGGTGGTAATGCCTTGGCAGACGATAGCGTAAGGCACTTTACCAACTTCGACTCACTCCTTGCCCGCGACAAGAAGGGTTGGCTCAAACTCTACCTGCCCGCACGTTCGGCCGTGGTACTCCGTCGCGCCGCTGAGGAACCGAGCGAATCGGACGACAAATAAGCATAAAGCAGAAAACACATACGATGAAACCTATATTTATCGCAGGTCCCTGCGTAATAGAATCCGCTGAACTTCTCGACACCGTAGCCGCCGAACTCGTGCGTATCAAGAATGCGCTCGGGGTGGAGGTCTACTTCAAAGCCTCCTTCGACAAGGCCAACCGTACTTCTATCCACTCCTTCCGCGGCCCAGGCTTGGAACGCGGTTTGCAGATGTTGGCAGACGTCAAGGCCAAGTACGGCTTGCCGCTCCTGACCGACATCCACGAAAGCACGCAGGCAAAGGCCGCCGGCGAGGTGGTCGACGTGCTACAAATACCGGCGTTCCTTTGCCGCCAGACCGACCTGCTCGTAGAAGCCGCCCGCACGGGGTGCGTGGTGAACATCAAGAAGGCGCAGTTCCTCTCGGGCGACGACATGAAGTATCCCGTGGAGAAATGCCGCGAGGCTGGGGCGCACGAGGTGTGGCTCACCGAGCGTGGTAGTATGTTTGGCTACAACAACCTTGTGGTCGACTTCCGCAACATACCCATCATGAAACAATACGCCGACCGCGTGGTGATGGACTGCACACACTGCGTGCAGCGTCCTGGCGGAGCAAACGGCAAGACAGGGGGCGACCGCGAGTTTGTCCCCCTCATGGCCAAGGCTGCCAAGGCTTTCGGGGCGCAGGGCTACTTCTTCGAGACACACCCCAACCCCGAGGAGGCACTGAGCGACGGACCGAACATGCTTTATCTCAACGACTTGGAAAGCCTTGTGGCCAGTCTGAGCCAAGAATAAGAACCATACTACACACACAACATTCAATGAGTAAGTGGACAGATACAGCCATCAAGTGCATTGAGGACGAGGCGAAAGCCTTGCTCGAACTCATTCCGCACATTGACGGCGACTTTGATAAAACCGTCGAGATTATCCTTAACTGCAAGGGCAAACTGATTGTGACGGGCGTAGGCAAGAGCGGACATATCGGCGCAAAGATTGCCGCCACGCTCTCCTCGACTGGCACGCCCAGCTTCTTCATCAATCCCCTTGACGTGTTCCACGGCGACCTTGGCGTCATTCAGCGCGAGGACGTGGTGCTGGCCATCTCCAACTCTGGACAGACCGACGAACTTCTCCGTTTCCTTCCTTACCTCTTAGAGAACCACATCCCCATCATCGGCATGAGCGGTAACCCCAAGTCGCTCCTGGCGCAGTATGCCACGGCACACCTCAACGCTGCCGTGAGTCACGAAGCTTGCCCCCTGGGACTTGCCCCCACGTCGTCCACCACGGCAACCCTTGCCCTTGGCGACGCGCTGGCTTGTGCATTGATGGAGGCACGCCACTTTAAGGCAACTGACTTTGCGCAGTACCACCCCGGCGGCACGTTGGGCAAACGTCTCCTGACAAAGGCGCGCGACGTGATGCACACGGAGGACCTTCCCGTCATTCCGCCTACAATGAAGCTCGGCGAGGCTGTGATACACATGAGCAACGGCCGACTGGGACTCTGCGTGGCAGTGGACGGCGACAAGGTGGTAGGCTTAATCACCGACGGCGACATCCGTCGCGCCATGGAAAACTCGCAGGATAGCTTCTTCAAGCTGACCGTTGAGGACATCATGACGCGTACGCCCAAGACCGTTTCGCCCGACACGAAGATCACCGACATTGAGCGTATCCTGCATCAGCACAAAATCCACTCCGTTCTCGTCATCGACGAAGAGAGCCGCCTGCTCGGCGTGGTCGACTCTTTCAGCACGATGATTTGACCCCTTTGCCCCTGCGGGCGGCCTGTGTCGCCCCAGTGGCCGTGCCTAAAGAGTGCGGTCTGTTAGCGGGCATACACGCACAGCGCAATGATACCTTCCATGCGAAAAACACTAATCATTGTCATCTTATTGAGCTACTTTACGTATTTGCCGTCACTGGCGCAGTGTTGCCGTCCTGTCAAGCAGAGCAACCTGGACATCGTCAACTACCTGACCGAAGAGTTCGGCGTGAAGTTCACTGACAACAACCGCGTTGCCATCTTCAAGACAGGAAAGGAGAAGTTCAACGACCTTCTTCCGGCTCTCCGTGCGGCAAAGAGTAGCATACACCTTGAATATTTCAATTTCCGCAACGACTCCATTTCAAAGGAGCTTTTCTCCATCCTCGTGCAGAAGGCTGCCGAGGGTGTGAAAGTCCGTGCCTTGTTCGACGGCTTCGGCAACAGTTCAAACAATCGCCCGCTGCGCCAGCGCCACCTTGACAGCCTCCGAGCGCGGGGCGTTGAGATTTACGAGTTCGACCCTCTTCGTTTCCCCTGGATTAACCACGCCCTTCACCGCGACCATCGTAAGATTGTGGTCATTGACGGCGAGATAGCCTACACGGGCGGAATGAACGTGGCCGACTACTACATTACGGGCAAGCCGGAGTTCGGCGAGTGGCGCGACCTGCACATGCGTGTCGAGGGTGATGTCGTGGGCGAATTGCAGCGCGTGTTCCTCAACTTCTGGAACAAGGTGACGCACCAGAACATCCACGGCACGGAGTACTATCCCGGCGAGCGAGTGGCCCGCGCGGACTTCCCCCAGCTTCGTCAGGACGACACGCCCACGGCGGGCAGTAAGGTGGTGGGTGTGGTAAACCGCGACCCAAGCACTTCGCCGCGCATCATCCACGACACCTTTGTCCACGCCATCGACCACGCCGAGAAGCAAGTGCTCATCATTAACCCTTACTTCACCCTTTGCCGCCACATACGCCGCGCCCTGCGCAATGCCGTCCGCCGTGGTGTGGACGTGCAGGTGATGGTGTCGGAGAAGAGCGACATCCCCATAACGCCGCGCATCGTGGAGTACAACGCCCACAAACTGATGAAGGCGGGCGTAAAGATCTATTTCTTCACGGGCGGCTTCCACCACAGCAAAATCATGATGGTCGACAGCGCGTACTCGTTTGTCGGTTCTGCCAATCTCAACAGCCGCAGTCTGTCGTTCGATTACGAGTGCAACCTGCTCATTGCCGACGCACCTACCACGGCGCAGTTTCAGCAAATCTTCATGCACGACCGCGACACGCGCTGCTACCTGCTCACCCCCGAGGTGTGGAAGAATTTCGGCAAGTGGCGAAGGGCAAAGGGCTGGATATTCCACATTCTCTCGCCCTTCGTGAAGTGCGACAAAAAAGAGGGCGACAATCGCGGCCTTGGCGACTTCGTGATGGACTGCAAAGGGTAGGGGACGAGTCTTCCCTCCGTCCCCTGGCAACGTATCTGTAAAGCAATAACACCTATGACTACCGAATATACCAACGGCGTGGCGTGCGCAACGAACGGGCGCAACACGCTTTTCACCATACTCAAAGCCTTTGCCATCCTCTGCGTGGTGCTTTCGCACGCCGGAGTGCGCGGCTGGCTCTTCAACTTCCTTTTCACGTTCCACGTCCCCGTATTCTTCCTCTGCGCAGGCTATTTCTTCCATACGAAATACCTCACCGATGAGCGCACGTTCGTTGTCCACCGCGTCAAGGGGCTGTACTTCCCGTTTCTTCGTTGGAGCGTGTTCTTCCTAATCATTCACAACCTGCTGTTCCTCTGCGGCTTGTTGAGCGAGAAGTTTGGCAATGCGCAGGGCGGCGTGCTTCACCCTTATAGCTGGCACGACTTCGGGCAGCATCTTTGGAGCATCGTCTTCAACATGTCGGGCTACAACGATTTCCTCTGCGGCACGTTTTGGTTCTTCCGCGCCTTGTTCCTTGCCAGCATAGGCTTCCTCGTATTGTTCAAGCTGTTCCGCCGCAGCAGCCATGTACGCAATGACATTCAGGCTGGCTGGGGCATCCTTGCCGTGGCATTGGTGCTGGCTTTCTGGAAGACGGCCGACAACCTGCGCTTATCCGGCGTGGCTCAGGGTGGCTACCGCGAACTCATGGGCGTGGCTTTCATGGCAATGGGTTTCCTGCTCCGGCAATACCGCGTAACGGAGCGGCTCACGTGGAAGGTTGTGTTTCCCTGTGCCTTGTTCTGGTTGCTTGGCGCTACGTTCTTCCCCACCAGCATGAAGTGGAACGCCGACGTGGCGGACTTCTTCAAACTTCCCCTTGTCGCCCTTTCGGCTTTCGTCACGCTCATATACCTTTGCGGCTTCATTGATCGCAAAGAGAACTTTGCCAAGCGTGCACTCGTTTACATTGGCGACCGCACGCTCTACGTCTTCGCCTTCCACCTCGTAGCATTCAAGGTGGTCAGTGCCTTCAAGGTAGCCGCCTACGGCTTGCCGTGGGAGTGCGTAGGCGGTCATCCAACAGTCCTTTCGCCTGAGAGCAATGTCCTCTGGATAGTGCTTTATCTCATCGTCGGTACGGGGCTGCCCCTGCTTTGGTTGGCTGGCTACCGCCGCATAGCCTCGAAGGTAACGTTTACGGAAAAGCAGGCCGTAGAGGTGTCCGTGCTTGTGGCAAGTCGCACGTTTGCAGGCGTGTCCAAGGCCGCCCGCTTCATGGTCCACTACATTGTCAAGACCTGTCGCGACATCTGGCAAGGCATAAAGGACATCATTGCTGCGTCAAGTACAAAAGAGGAATAATCACTTTCAAAACAAGAACTTATGCATACATCAAAAAAACTATACAGCTTCGAGTTTCAGACGGTACATGGAGTACCCCTTCTCACTGCAAATGAGTGGCCGTGGAGTGCCCTGCAAGTAATAACGACAACCCCGGAGGAGTTCGACGAGACCTTTGCAAAATGTAAGGCGCGCGGTGGTTTTGTTGCGATACACGATACCGATCGAACATTTTGTATCATTCATTTGTGTAGCGGTGATCAAGGCGGGCGCTATCCGGAACGACATATCATTGCAAACAGTAAAGAGGAGGCAGATGCCTTTTGCGATGCACTTCAAGACGAGATGGCGCAGGCAGTTACATGGTATTATACAAACGTAGTATCCCGTTTGAAAGAATAGAGCTGTTTAGGCACGGGATACTTGGATAATGCCTTTCCGCTGAGTGAACTGCATTTAGAGAGCGCTAATGGTAGCTTTGGCTTTGAACACAAATAGACCGAATTACCCGAATGGGTTTGCCTTCGGCTTTTTGACGAACACGAATTTCCGAGAATTTGTCACGAATTCTCGGAAATTTATTTGCTGCGCCTTGGGGAGAGGAACACGAATTTATATATGTGTACATGCTCGGCAAAACAATTTCCTGGCAAAACAAGTGGCACGACCATTAATAGCCGAAGTTATTTATAAAGTGGCCTTAAGACTTAGGCTTGACAAAAGAACCTGGTTCCTTTATATAAGTAAGTCTCTTTACTGTAATGTTTATATCTAATACCATGTATCTTATATTAGGAGATTAAGCGTATCTTTCCAG
>CAVKGN010000043.1:14949-16451 GCA_963655595.1 uncultured Oscillospiraceae bacterium | reverse complement strand
TAAATACTTGATAAGATACATACCTGCATCTTACCAAGAAGCATACCTGCATCTTACCAAGAAGCATACCTGCATCTTGCCAAGTATTTATCCACTACCCCCGTGACAAGAACGGCAAGCCCTCAATCTTTTCTGTCGGCCTCAATGAGGCTGAGGAGCTTCTCCACGGCTTGTTCGGCTGGAATGTTCTTCTCCACGCACACCTTGCCTTTGTAGAGACTCACCTTGCCGCGCGCTGCGCCCACGTAGCCGTAGTCGGCATCGGCCATCTCGCCCGGACCGTTCACTATGCAACCCATAATGCCTATTTTCAGGCCTTTCAGGTGCGCCGTGGCGGCTTTTATGCGGGCAATGGTGCCTGGCAGGTCGTAGAGCGTACGGCCACAACCTGGGCAGCTGATGTATTCCGTCTTTGTGGTGCGGAGGCGCGCCGCCTGCAAAATGCCAAAAGCCGTAGCGTCCTGCACGGCCACGGGCAAGGGACGTTTGCCCTCGGGCTTCTGGTTGAAAAGCATGATGCCGTCGGTCAGTCCGTCGAACATCAGTGCGCCCATATCGGCAGCCGCATAGAGCTGGAACTCTTCCTTTTCGTCCTCGCCGAGGCGGTATTGCTGGAAGAACACCACGGGAGTGCGCAGGTTGGCATTCCATAGTTCGTGGCAGAGGGCACGCTGTTCGCCCAAGCGGTTGGCATGGTTGCTCTGCGCTATGATAACCACGTTCTTCACCGTGTTGAGCAGGGCTTTCACCTCGTCGTCAAGGTCGAGGTAGGTGAGGAAAAGGAACTTTATCGGGGCTTGACACATGGCCACGCCCATAAGTCCCTTCTTGGTAAAGGCTGGAAATGTGCCTTCCTCGCCGCGCCACACGTCGGCGTCGACAATGTAGCCCACGCCCTTCACGCGCTTTTCCTTTCCAGGCAGAGTGCGTGCCGTGTAGAAGTAGTCGGGCACGGGCTGGCCCTCGGCTGTGGGCTGCATGGCGTCGCTGCCGTTGATGCGTGTGGAAATTACCACTGGTGCATTGTCGCCTCCGATGTTGCCCACGCTTGCTGTGGGGCGGCGCTGCGGATCTTCGTAGCAGAAGTGCGGACACTCCTTGCCGGGAATTTCGGGATGTCCGGCGCGAGTCACTACGTGCGAGGCCAACTTGTATGCCACGGGCACTTCCACCTCAGGACTTTCGCTGAGGCTCACGCGCAGGGTGTCGCCAATGCCGTCGCTAAGCAGCGCACCAATACCCACGGCACTCTTTATGCGGCCGTCTTCGCCCTCGCCCGCTTCGGTTACGCCGAGGTGGAGGGGAAAGTCCATGCGTTCCTGACGCATCACCTTGCAGAGCAGGCGTACGCTGCGCACCATTACCTGTGTGTTCGAGGCCTTGATAGAGATGACAACGTCCTTGAAGTTCTCCTTCACGCAAATGCGCAGAAATTCCATACAACTCTCAACGATGCCCGCCGGCGTGTCGCCATAGCGGCACATAATGCGGTCGGAGAGCGA
>CAVKGN010000043.1:8061-14723 GCA_963655595.1 uncultured Oscillospiraceae bacterium | reverse complement strand
GCCACCAGGGGACGATCGTAGCCAAGCTTGCGAAGCTCTTCCTTGATAGAGCGCAGGTTCTCAGCCTCGCGCGTGCCTTGGGTAGTGAGCCGCACATAGTCAGCCCCAGCCTCGAAGATGGCGATACACTGCCGCACGCAGGCCTCCGTGTCGGTGGTGACGGTGGTGGTCATGCTCTGAATGCGCAGGGGGTTGTCGCCGCCCAGCGGACGATTGCCCACAACCACCTCGTGGCTCTTGCGCGGGTTGTAGTTGAAAATGCTCATGCCTATCAGTTGGTTTTGAACTTGTAGCTCACTTCCTTAAGGTCGGCGTTGGCTTTCACAATTTTGTTTTTGAGACCTTCTTTATAGGCGGCAAGGCGATCGGCCAACGTTTCGTCGGCAAGGGCAAGCATCTCAGCGGCAAGGATGGCGGCGTTCTGCGCACCGTTCACGCCCACAGTGGCCACGGGAATTCCGGGAGGCATCTGTATGATGGAGAGCATGGCGTCCAGGCCGTCGAGCATGCCCTTAATAGGCACGCCAATCACGGGGAGCGACGTGCTTGCGGCAATTACGCCAGGCAGTGCAGCCGCCATGCCCGCGCCAGCAATGACCACTTTGAGTCCACGCCCCTTTGCGCCCTTGGCAAAGGCTTCCACCTCCTGCGGAGTACGGTGTGCCGACAGGGCGTTCATTTCAAAGGGGATTTCCATTTCGTCGAGAAACTTGGCAGCTTTCTCCATCACGGGGAGATCGCTCGTGCTGCCCATGATTATGCTAACAACAGGAGTCATATTTGTAGATTACAATGTGTTTAGAGTTTCAACATTAAAGGTTCAGATAAGCAGCACGCTCACAAAACCGCTCACAACGCCGATGGCCACGCCCCACCCAATCTCGGCATACGTGTGCTGACGCAGGATGAGCCGCGCCGTGCAGACCATGCCGCACAGAAACACGGCCAGGCAAAGCCAGCCCGTAGGGTTGAAAGCAAAAATAAAGGAGAAAGCCATCAGCGCACCGATTACACCGCCCGAGGCGGCTGCGTGCGTGCTGATCTTGATGCGGCTATTCACCGCCACGCAGACAAGCTGGATAACCAGCGCACCGCCTATCACGCCAAGGGCAAACCGCGGCATGTGAATGCGGTAGAGCATATAGAGGAGTATACCGTTGCTCACGATGCTCAGCGCATAAGGCACGTACCTGCGTTCGCGCTTACTCATCTGCCGGCGTGTCCAGCCTTTGAGCGTGCGAAACAGGTAGATAGCAAGGTGTGGAAAAAGGATAGTGAACAGGTATACTTGAACGGTCAGTATTAGTTTGAACTTCATCGGGAGCATGTTCAAGTAACTAAAAAGGAACAGCACGATGAAGGCCACAACAGGAAGATAGAAGGGGGAGTAGAGCGTTGACACAATGTGGGCGGAAAGCACCATAGCCTTGCTCGCGAACCGTCCGCCGCGCGTAGTGGGAAGGTCTGCGTCGTCCTCGCCGTTGCCTGCGCGGTGAGAGGCAGCAGTAGCGTTTCCCGTCTCGTCGTCCCCTTCCAGTTCGTCATCGTGAGGGGCAAGAAACAAATCCCTTAATTCTTCTCTGTTCATATACTTGGTGTGTTTTCAGGCACAGAGGGTCATTCTCTGCGCAGCCGCGAAGTGGGAACGCCCATCTGGTCGCGGTATTTTGCCACCGTGCGGCGCGCCACGTTGAAGCCCTGGGCTTTGAGTTGCTCGGCCAGGTCCTCGTCGGACAGGGGCTTTTTCTTATTCTCGTTGGCAAGCAGGGCGGTGAGAGCCTCCTTGACCTTGCGCGAGGAGAGTTCGTCGCCCTCGCTCGTGGTGAACTGCCGGGAAAAGAAGAAGCGCAGGGGGTATGTGCCGTAAAGGGTGCGAACAAACTTGCTACTGGTCACCCTCGACACGGTGGATATGTCCACCTTCGCCATCTCGGCAATGTCTTTCAAGGCAAGCGGTTCGAGGAGCGACTCATCGTCGTCGTTGAGGAAGAAAGGCTTTTGCTTTTCCACAATCGCGCGCATCACGGACAGCAGTGTCTGTTTGCGGCGCGAAAGCAAGTTGATGAACGATTGCGCAGCGTCTACCTTTTGCCGGGCATAGGTGTAAGCGTCCTGTTGCTCACGCGTAAGGTGCGCCTTGTTGCCGCCGTACTGCTTGATGCTTTGCTTGAAAGCCTCGCTCACTTGCAGCTCGGGCACTTCGCCGCGGTTGAGCAACACGTTCACCTCGTCGCCGCTCACCACAACGGTGAAGTCTGGCACTACGGTGGGGGCTGAGGCTGTCTCGCTCTCGCTCAACGCACGCCCCGGACGGGGATTGAGGTGCGTGAGGCAGTTCTTCACCTTGTCGAATGTATCGTCGTCTATTTTGAGCCGTTGCTTAACGTTGTCCCAACGGCGGTGCGTGAAGTCGTCAAAACAGTTGTCCACCACGCGTAGGGCAATCTGTGTGTATTCAGTGGGATGTTCGGCGTCGCGAAGCTGTATGTGCAGACACTCTTGGAGCGAACGTGCGCCAATGCCTTTGGGGTCGAATTCCTGCAGCACGCGCAAAAGCCTTTCGAGTTCCTGCTCGTCGGTCACAATGTTGTGATAAATGGCAAGCTCGTCTACAAGCGTAATAAAGTCCTTTCGCAAGAAGCCATCCTCGTCGAGCGAGCCCACAAGGTACTCCATCACCGCCCTCTCGTGTTCGGAGAAGTCGCGCTCGCCGATTTGCCTTTCAAGTTCTTCGTAGAAGCTGGCTTGTGCCGAATACTGCATCTCGCGGCCGCCCTCTTCTTCGTCGGCACGTTGGCGGATGTAGTCGGGCACGTCGTCAATGGTGGAGTAGTCGCTCATGGCGTCGGCCTCCTTGCCTTCGTAGACGCTCTCCCGCTCCTCGTCACCGTACTCGTCGCCGCTCTCCTCCTCGGGGGCGTTGTCGCGGTCGAAGTCGGCCTCGTCGTTGTCCTCCTTCACCTCGAGCGCAGCATTGTCAATTAGCTCGTCCTTTACCCTAACCGCCAGTTCGGTCACAGGCAGCTCGACCAGTTTGGCCACCGCCACCTGCAACGTAGCCAGTTGCTGGGTTTGAACCGCAGTTTGTCTCTGCTCTAATTTCTGTGCCATTGCGCTGTATCAAAAAGGTTCGTGCCGAGAGGCCGATCACCGAAAAGGCTATTCAAGATAGGTGTAACCGTAAAGTCCCGAACGGTAGTTGGAGATAAATTCTTTGCCCTCCTCGTTAGTTATCTTGCCCTCCTTGACGGCCTTGCTCACCCAGGCTTCGAGCCTGCGCACAAGTCGCTTAGGGTCGTACTGCACGTATTCAAGCACATCGGCAACCGTTTCGCCGTCGATGGTCTTGTCAATGCTATATCCGTCCTCGTCTACCGTTACGTGCACGGCATTGGTGTCGCCAAAGAGGTTGTGCATATTACCAAGGATTTCCTGGTAAGCACCTACGAGGAACACGCCGATGTAGTAGTGTTCGCCCTCGTGGAACGAGTGGAGCGGCAGATAGGATGTCTGCTGGTTGTAGTTGACGTAGGCTGAGATTTTGCCGTCTGAGTCGCACGTGATGTCCTGCAACGTGGCCGACACGGTGGGTTTCTCGTCCAAGCGACTGATGGGCATAATGGGGAACAGCTGGTCGATGCCCCACGAGTCGGGCAGGGACTGGAAGAGCGAGAAGTTGCAGAAGTATTTGTCGGCCATCATTTTGTCGAGCGTGCGGAGTTCGTCCGGCACGTGCTTTTGGTGGTGCGCCAGTTCGCTTATCTCGCGTGTGATGCTCCAATAGAGGCTTTCTATCTGCGCACGCGTTTTCAGGTCGATAATGCCGTGGCGGAAAAGGTCGAGCGCCTCGTCGCGGATATCTTGTGCGTCGTGCCAGTCCTCCAACATGGAACGGGGCGAAAGCTTGTCCCATATCTCCGTGAGGTCGTGCACGAGCTGGTGGTCGGTCTCGTTCGGGTGGAAGTTTTCGTCCATGTGGGGCATGCTCACGCTTTCGAGCACGTCGACCACAAGCACGGAGTGGTGTGCGGTGAGCGAGCGGCCGCCTTCGGTAATCAGGTTGGGGTGGGGGATGTTGTTCTTGTTGGCTGCGTCGACAAAGGTGTAAACGCAGTCGTTCACGTACTCCTGAATGGAATAGTTCACGGAACTTTCCGAGTTGCTCGAACGCGTGCCGTCGTAGTCCACGCCCAGACCACCGCCGCAGTCAACAAACTCTATGTTAAAGCCCATCTCGTGCAGCTGCACGTAGAACTGCGCTGCCTCGCGCAGGGCGGTTGATATGCGGCGTATCTTCGTTATTTGCGAGCCAATGTGGAAGTGTATCAGTTTCAGGCAGTCGTGCATGCCCATCTTGTCGAGCTTCTGCAAGGCTTCGAGCAGTTCGCTGGAGTTAAGGCCAAACTTCGACGCGTCGCCGCCGCTCTCCTGCCACTTTCCCGTGCCTGAGGCTGCCAACTTGATACGTATGCCCAAGTTGGGACGTACGCCAAGCTTCTCCGCTGTGTTGGCGATGGTGATGAGCTCGGGCAGTTTCTCCACCACGAGGAACACGCGCTTACCCATCTTCTGTGCGAGCAGGGCAAGCTCAATGAAGTTCTGATCTTTATGGCCGTTGCACACAATAAGGCTGTCGGAGTCCATGTTCGTGGCGAGCACGGCGTGGAGCTCGGGCTTCGAACCGGCTTCAAGTCCAAGGTTGTACTTCTTCCCGTGACTGATGATCTCCTCTACTACGGGGCGCATCTGGTTCACCTTGATGGGGAAGATGATGAAGTGTTCGGCTTTGAACTTGTATTCCTCCGCCGCGCGGTTGAAGCATTCCGAGGTTTTCTCAATGCGGTTGTCGAGGATATCGGGGAAACGCAGCAGCACCGGGGCGGTGATGTCGCGCGAGTTAAGTTCGTCAACCACCTCTTTCAGGTCTACCCTTACGCCGTCCTTACGCGGCGACACAAAGGCGTGGCCTTTCTCGTTGATGCCAAAGTAGTTCACTCCCCAACCCTTGATGTTGTAGAGTTCCTCAGAGTCTTCAATTCTCCATTTACGCATAGCGGGAAATCGGGATTATGTGTGGTGTGTGTTAGTGGAGTTGTGTTTGTATATATTAATGTGTGGGGAGCGACGCAATGACGTGTTGTATGTTGTCGACTACCTCGCCCACTTTGTCGAACGAGTTGAGTACGTTCACGTCAACCACGTGGTGAGCCTTCTCGTAGTGGGGTGCACGTTCTGCCAACTGGGTGGTGATAAACGTGCGCAGTTCTTCGGGACTTTTGTCCGCGAGGAGCGGACGCTCGCCCTTGCTTATCGAAAGGTGTTGCAGAATAGTATCGACGGAGGCTTTGAGGTAGAACACGTGTCCCACGGAGTTCATGTAGTCCATGTTGTCGAAAAAGCAGGGCGTGCCGCCACCGCACGATACAACCACGTTCTCGAACTCTGCCACTTCGTGGAGCATGCGCTGTTCGAGGTTGCGGAAGTGAGCCTCGCCCTTCTCAGCGAAAATCTTGCTCACCTTCGTGTGGTAACGTTCCTCAATGTACCAGTCCAGGTCGTAGAAGGAATATCCCAACTGCTTGGCAAGCGCACGGCCTACGGTGGTTTTGCCCACACACATATACCCTACAAGTATGATGCTTTTCATTGTTCTCCGGTTGTGGTGCGTGTTAACTCTTCTTTCTGCCCCTCGCGGCGCGTGCCGGCTTGGCTTTGCTCTCGCTCTCCACGATCTTCATGCATTCCTCGTAGGTGAATTCCGTGGCGCGCTCAGCGTCTTTCTTCTGTATCTTGTAGTTCTTGCCTTTGTACGAGATGTATGGTCCCCAACGGCCGGCGCGGATTTCCAGTTCGGGGTCTTCGCTGAACTGCTTGAGGTGGCTCTTCTCTTCCTTCTCGCGCTTTTCCTTGATGAGTTCAACGGCGCGTTCAAGGGTGATGTCCATAGGGTCTTCGCCCTTCGGTATCGACACGAACAGTTTGCCGAGTTGTACGTAGGGACCAAAGCGACCCACGTTGGCTTTCACCGTCTGCTCTTCATATTCGCCCAGGGTGCGCGGGAGCTTAAAGAGTTCAAGGGCTTCGTCGAGGGTGATGGTTTCGATGCTTTGCCCCTTTTGCAGGTTGGCGAAGCGCGGCTTCTCGCCGTCTTCGGGCGTACCTATCTGCACAATCGGACCGAAGCGGCCTATCTTCACGCTTACGGGCTTCCCTGTTCCGGGTTCCGTGCCGAGCGCACGTTCACCCACACGGTGGTCGGTCTTTTCGTTGAGTGTGCGTTCTACCTGTGGCTCAAACTGGCTGTAGAAGTCGCTTATCATCTTGGTCCAGTTCTCCTTGCCTTCGGCCACCTCGTCGAACTGCTTCTCCACGTTGGCAGTGAAGTTGTAGTCCATGATTTCGGGGAAATACTGCATCAGGAAGTCGTTGACCACAATGCCCGTATCGGTCGGCACAAGCTTTCCCTTATTGCTGCCGGTCTTCTCGCTCAGCGTCGTCTTTGTCAGGGTGTTGCCGCAGAGGGTTATTTCCGTATACTCGCGCTTCTCGCCCTCGCTGTCGCCCTTAACCACGTACTCGCGGTTCTGTATGGTCGAAATTGTCGGCGCATAGGTAGAGGGGCGACCAATGCCGAGTTCCTCCATCTTGTGTACGAGCGAGGC
>CAVKGN010000043.1:0-7646 GCA_963655595.1 uncultured Oscillospiraceae bacterium | reverse complement strand
GAGTGGGTGTGGTAGGCGCGGCGTTGGTGGTAGCCTTTGCCCATCATGCCCTCAATAACCGTAGCACAGGAATTGAGGCACAGGTCGGAGAGGTTCATTGAGTCGGTACGCATATAAGTAATGAGTCCCGATTCGTACAGGCTCTGCGCCACGCGCATGGTCAACGCCACGGGGAAGCCCAACTTACGGGCTGCTTCCTGCTGGAGTGTGGAGGTGGTGAAAGGGGGAGCCGGACTGCGCTTTGCAGGTTTGGTAGTTACGTTTTCAATGGTGAAGTCTGCGCCCTTGCAACTTTCGAGGAAGTCCACCGCTTCGTCCTCAGTATTGAAGCGTTTGTTGAGTTCTGCTTTGAGCTGTGCAGCGCTGTCCGTGCCTTGCGCCACGTTGAACAGACCCATCATGCGGTAGCTCGACTCTGCCTTGAACTGCTGTATTTCTCGCTCACGCTCCACAATGAGCCGAACGGCAACACTTTGCACACGACCAGCCGAAAGACTGGGACGCACCTTGCGCCAAAGCACTGGCGAGAGTTTGAAACCTACCAGGCGGTCGAGCACACGGCGTGCCTGCTGTGCGTCCACAAGGTTCAGGTCGATATGGCGCGGATGCTCAATGGCCGAAAGGATGGCTGGCTTGGTGATTTCGTGAAACACAATGCGTCGCGTCTCCTTGGGGTCGAGCCCTAACACCTCCGCCAAATGCCAGGAGATAGCCTCTCCCTCGCGGTCCTCATCGGATGCGAGCCACACGGCCTCCGACTTCTTGGCTTGGGCCCTGAGTTCGCTCACCACCTTCTTCTTGTCGGCGGGTATCTCATACTGGGGTTCAAAGGTTTCAAGGTCTACGCCGAAATTCTTCTTCTTCAAGTCGCGGATGTGCCCGTAGCTGGACATCACCTTGTAGTCTTTCCCCAAGAATTTCTCAATAGTCTTTGCCTTGGCTGGTGACTCAACAATCACCAAGTTGTTCTGCATAACTTCTTGTTTTTGTGGTGCAAAAGTAGTTCAACACAATAAATAGGCAAAACCTATCCTTAAAGTTTTTGATTTGCGGAGACGGGCGGCAAAGCCCGTGATACGGCAAAGTGCGTTTCCCCGAAATCGGTCTGGCCAAACGACTGTTGACCGACCAACGGGAAAACGCACTTTTACATTACGAGGGGGCTTTTCAGCAAACCTTCTCGAGCTTCTTCATTACGCTGAAAATAAAGAGGAACGACAGCAGGCAGAGGGCTACCAGCACGCCCCACACAACGGTCAGGGGCACGTGCTTCCAGAGCAGACCAGGGATGGACACGAGCATGTTGCCAGCGGCAGTAGCCACGAACCAGCCGCCCATCATAGTACCTTTGAGCTTGGGAGGCGCCACCTTCGACACGAACGAGATGCCCATGGGCGAGAGGAGGAGTTCGCCAAACGTCAGGACAAGGTAGGTAAGGATGAGCCAGTTGGGCGAAGCTACGTTCTTGTCCTCCCAGCTAATTCCCATAGAGGCGATGATCATCACCACGTAACCAATACCAGCCACGAGCATACCCAAGCCGATTTTGCGAGGAGCGGAGGGTTCTTTGCCCTTGCTTGCCAACCAGCCGAAGAGTGCCATGCTGACGGGGGTAAGACCTACTACGAAACAGGGGTTGAACTGCTGGAAGATGGGGGCTTCTACCTTTACGCCAGCAGGGTCGAGCGTATAGTACTGATAAACCAGTCCGCCCACACAGAGCAGGATGATAAGCCCTGAAATCAACTTAACCTTCTCTGTCTTTGCCTGTACCAGGGAGAACAAAGCGTAGACGATTACGATGACAAGCAGCAGGTTGCGCACGTCGAAGAGCATGCTCTCAATGCCCGTGGCGTGGGTTTGGGTAAACTGTTCAGCAAAGAATGTGAGCGTCAAGCCGTTCTGGTGGAAAGCCATCCAGAAGAAGATTACCACGGCAAACACCAGGCAGAGTGCCACCACGCGGTCCTTCGTCTCGCTCTTGCTGAGTTCGGGCTCGGCTGTTGCGGCAGCGGCGGACGTACTTTGTGTCTTTGCAGGGGCAGTGAGCACTTGTTTATAGGTGTTCTGGAAACCCAGATAGATGGCAATCGACACAATGAGCGACACACAGGCCACACCAAAGGCAAAGTGGTAGGAGTCGGCCACGCTTACGCCGTAAGCTTTCTGTGCAAATTCCATCACCTTCACCGCAGCTGTGGGAGCGAAAAGCGCACCGATGTTGATAGCCATGTAGAAGATTGAAAAGGCGGAGTCGCGCTTTCCCTGCATTGCCGGGGAGTTATAAAGGTCGCCCACCATCACTTGTAGGTTTCCCTTAAACAGACTGGTGCCGACACTGATCATTATCAGCGAGCTGAACATCAAGGCGGCTGCCATTGTGCCGCTGCCGGCCGGTACGGACAGCAGGGCGTAGCCAAGGAACATCACCACGATGCCCACCGTCACGCAGCGGTTGTAGCCAATCTTGTCGGCTATCATACCACCAAAGAGGGGCAAAAGGTACACTAAGGCAAGGAAGCAGGAGTAAACGATTCCTGCGTTGGCCTCCGTCCAGCCAAAGTTGGCTTTCAGGAACAGCACGAACACGGCGAGCATGGTGTAGTAACCAAAGCGTTCGCCGGTGTTGGCAAGGGCGAGGGTGTAGAGCCCTCTCGGTTGTCCTTCGAACATAGGATTAGAATTGTTTGTGGCTTCGCTGCCGTGCCGCGCCGTTCGTTGGGCGGTGTGCGTCAGCGAAACAAGGTTTTATGAATTGTTTTGTTTGAGTTCTTCTTTCAGGAATTTCCAGGTGTAGCCCTTTTGACTTTTCACGAGGTTCTCAGGGGTGCCTTCGAAGAGCAGTTGCCCGCCGCCGCGGCCGCCTTCCGGCCCCATGTCTATCAGGTAGTCTGCCACCTTTATCACGTCGAGGTTATGCTCAATGACGATTACCGTGTTGCCACGCTCCACGAGTTTTTGCAGCGCAAGCAGCAGCACGCGGATGTCCTCGAAGTGCAAACCCGTAGTGGGTTCGTCGAGTATGTACATGGTGTTGCCCGTGTCGCGCTTCGACAATTCGGTGGCAAGCTTCACGCGCTGACTTTCGCCTCCTGATAGTGTGGTGGAACTTTGTCCGAGCTTGATGTAGCCCAGTCCCACTTCCTGCAACACCTTTATTTTGTGGAGGATGTGTGGCACGTTCTCAAAAAACTCCACCGCTTGGTTGATGGTCATATCGAGCACATCGGAGATGCTTTTACCCTTGAAGCGCACCTCGAGCGTCTCGTGGTTGTACCGCTTGCCGTGACACGCCTCACAAGGCACGAACACGTCGGGCAGAAAATTCATCTCGATGGTTTTGTAGCCGTTTCCCTTACACGTTTCGCACCGTCCGCCTTTCACGTTGAAGCTGAATCGCCCAGGCTTATAGCCGCGCATCTTTGCTTCGGGCAGGTTGACAAACAGCGAGCGTATGTCGGAGAAAACGCCCGTGTAGGTGGCTGGGTTGGAGCGCGGCGTGCGGCCCAGCGGACTTTGGTCCACGGCAACTACCTTGTCCACGTGTTCCAGCCCCTCTACCTTAGCGTATTCCAGGGGTTGGCGCAGGGATTTATAGAGGTGTTGCGAAAGAATGGGCAGCAGGGTGTCGTTGATGAGCGTGCTTTTTCCACTTCCCGAAACGCCCGTCACGCATGTCAGCGTGCCAAGGGGGAAGTCCACGGTCACGTCCTTCAGGTTGTTGCCCTTTGCTCCCACAATGCGGAGCGTAAGGCCATTGCCCTTGCGCCGTTCTGCGGGGACGGGGATGCTGAGTTTGCCGTTGAGGTAGTTGGCAGTGAGCGTTTCCTTGCGGAGCATTTCTGCGGGAGTGCCTTCAAACACTACCTCGCCGCCGAGTCGCCCTGCACGGGGGCCCATGTCGACCACGTAGTCCGCTGCGAGCATCATGTCCTTGTCGTGTTCTACCACCACTACGGAGTTGCCCAAGTCGCGCAGTTCCTTGAGCGAATTAATGAGGCGCACATTGTCGCGCTGGTGCAGTCCAATGCTCGGTTCGTCAAGGATGTAAAGCACGTTGACAAGTTGTGAGCCTATCTGCGTGGCCAGGCGTATGCGTTGACTCTCGCCGCCCGAGAGCGTCATTGACGAACGCGAGAGCGAGAGGTAGTCGAGCCCCACGTCGAGCAGGAATTTCAGGCGCGATAGGAGTTCTTTCAGTATTTCGTGGGCAATGGCTTGTTGCTTCGGAGGGAGTTTGTCCTCGCACGAGGAGAGGAACTGATAGAGGTCGGAGATGTCCATCCGCCCCAATTCGGCAATTGTTTTCCCTGCAAAGCGGTAGGAGCGTGCCTCTTTGTTGAGGCGGTCGCCGTGACATTCGGGACAAACGGCTGTCTTGGAGAACTGCTCGGCCCAACGTTGGGAGGCGGCGGTCATCTCCAGGTCGGCCATTTGCTGAATGTACTTTGAAAGGCCGTCGAACTGCACGTACACGTCGTCAGTAGTGTGCGACAGCTTGGCGGATATGCGCAAGCGCTCCGTTCGTCCGTTGAAGATTTCCTCCAACGCCTCCTGCGGAAGGTCGCAAATGGGTGTGTTGAGGTCGGCTTCGTAGTCGGCGAGCAGGGCTTCTATCTCCAAAAAAATGAGTGCGTGGCGACTTTTGCCAAGTGGTGCAAGTCCGCCGTTGCGTATGGAGAGGCTGTCGTCGGGGATTACCTTCTCGCGGTCAATGACGTTGACATAGCCCAGTCCCTTACACTTAGGGCATGCGCCCTGTGCGGAGTTGAACGAGAAGTTGTGGGGAGCTGGCTCGCGGTACGACAGTCCTGATGCGGCATCCATTAGGTTGCGCGATAGGAAACGGGTGCTGCCGTCGGCGTCGTCGAGGATCATCATCAACCCGTCGCCCTGCGCCAACGTCTGCGCCACGCTTTTCTTCAACCGCTCTTCGTCCTTTTGCCTAACGAGGAGTTTCTCCACCACCACTTCGATGTCGTGGTTGCGGTAGCGGTCTACCTTCATGCCGGGCCTTACCTCGCAGAGTTCGCCGTCTACGCGCACGGTGAGGAAACCTTTTTTGCGCACCGACTCGAAGAGTTCGCGGTAGTGGCCCTTGCGCGAGCGCACCAGGGGGGCGAGCAGGTAGACCTTATGCTCATTGTACGAGGAGAGGATGGTTTCAACGATGCGTTCCTCGGTATACTTCACCATCTTCTCGCCGGTCACGTAGGAGTAGGCCTCGCCAGCACGAGCATAGAGCAGACGGAGAAAGTCGTATATCTCGGTCACGGTGCCCACGGTGGAACGTGGGTTTTTGTTGGTTGTTTTCTGTTCAATGCTGATTACGGGACTCAGCCCCGTAATTTTATCCACGTCGGGGCGTTCCAGGTTGTCGAGGAAATTGCGCGCATAGGCCGAGAACGTCTCTATATATCGGCGCTGCCCTTCGGCGTAGAGGGTGTCGAACGCCAGCGACGACTTGCCCGATCCGCTCAGCCCTGTAATGACGGTCAGACTGTTGCGCGGCAGTGTCACGTCCACGTTTTTCAGGTTGTGTACCCTCGCTCCGTATATTTGTATTTGTTCCTCAGCCATTGTATATATGCGTCTCTCTACGCTTATTGCACGCTGCTACCCTCGGTGTAGGCGTGCAGTACGTTGATAACCTTCTTAATGTTGTACTTCTTGCCGTCGGCACCCCGTGCCTGCAAGTTGAGGTAGTAGCCACCGTCGGGCACGGCATGTCCGTTGGCACGCCCGTCCCAGCCGCCGTCAATGTCGGTCCACTCATAGAGTTTCTTTCCCCAGCGGTCGAACACCATGGCCTTGAATTCCACAATGCTCTGGTAGCCTTCCTTCACGCGGAACACGTCGTTCACGCCGTCGCCGTTGGGGGTGAAGGCGTTGGGCACTTCGAGTTTGGACTCGCTAATGTTCACGGTAAAGGGTTGATCCATCTCGTAGAGGATGGTGTCGTTGCCCTGAACGAAACTAATGCGCAGCTCCACCTGGAACGAACCAGTCTGGGCAAACTCATAATCGGTGTCCTCGTCGTAGCGTACGAGGAAGGGGCTGCTCTCGTTCTCGCGCGTAAATCGCCATTCGTAGAGCGGTGTGTACTCGCCCACGTTCTCGGGATTGGCCTTGAACGAGGCTTTGAGCGGAGCGGATCCGTCGTAGCTGTCCTCGGTCTCCTCCTGCCCGTCCTGCGTGGTGTAGGTCATGGTTGGGCTGGCCGTTTGCGAGCGCACGGGCAGCACGGCCACAAGCAACAACATGAAAAGAAGCGTGCGCATTATATTCATTTCCGGGTGGTATTTCGTTTGTTTTCCCCGATGCTTTGCCCCTACAACTGCGGAGGCGCAAAGCCTTTCGTTGGAAACGCAAAGGTAAATATTTTTGCGCATAATATGTAGGCGCCCGCTGCTTAGGCTCGTGTGCGGCCCGCAAGTGAGGGTTTACGGGGGCGCATTTTACCCTGCAAAGCCTGCCCCGAACCGCCGGCACAGACTTCCCTTCAAGCGGCTGACAAGCGGCTAAAACAGGGGCTTTCGGACTGCTGAAAAGTATGTGCGAAAATGTTAAAGTGCTGATAATCAGGCGGTAATGTTTTTCTGTTCGAAAAGAAATTCATACCTTTGCAACCGTAAACCTCACGAGGCGGACACCGTTTCCCCTTTTTTGAAAGCCATTTGGCTTGTTGCGGGAAACGGCGAACTTACTCTCTTCGTAGGCAGAGTAAGCCAATCCCATAGTGCATCCGTTGTTGAATATTTATTGTTTTGATTCCGTTCAGCAAGGCACGAAAGCAGTGTGGCTAAACTGCGTTTTTCTTACGCCGAACTTCGTTTCGGCGCTGCCGCAACGGTCCTCGTGGCAAATAGAACAAAATGAAATTAACGAAAGTATTCTTTACATTAGCAACAATCTTAGCGTTATTCACCCTCTCTACGCTTTCGCTCTCCGCCCAGACGCAGGGCAAAGCATCCTATTACAGCAATCGTCTTCACGGACGCCGTGTAAGCGATGGCACTCGTTATCACAAAGACTCACTCACCTGCGCACACCGTACGCTTCCCTTCGGCACACTCCTCAAAGTGACTAACAAGGCCAACGGCAAGGAAGTGGTGGTTAAGGTGAACGACCGCGGCCCCTTCCTCAAAGGGCGCGTAGTCGACCTCTCCATGGCAGCCGCACGTGAGCTGGGCATGGTTAGCTCAGGCGTAGCCTCCGTTACAGTTGAACAGGTGGGCTTCCAGGGCACACAGGAAGGCACTGCCGGCGTGGAGGAAACTCTTGGCATTCCTGAAATTAAATACCTCGACCCGGCTACGGGCATGTACTACACCATGGAGGAATGGAAGCAGCGCGGCGAGAAAATTCGCCAGCAGCACATGGCTGAACTGCGCAAGAAGCAGCAGCCGCGCTACCACATCCTCGGCACGAAACTCACGGCCAAAAATCTCACAAGCAAATCCAGCAACAAACAGGCTAACTGATGAGCAGCTCGCCACAAGGTGAGCCAGCCAGCGCAAAGCATCCCGCACGGCGGGCAACGCGCATAGCCTGAACAACAAGCGGAATCAAAATACGGACATCTCTCTTTCAGTCTTCGCCCCGGCGTGCTGGAAGAGAGATGTCCCTTTTTATGCAAATGCCCC
>CAVKGN010000042.1:0-16540 GCA_963655595.1 uncultured Oscillospiraceae bacterium | reverse complement strand
GCAGCTAAAACGAATTTAGCTGCCTCGCGTTTTTTGTTCCCATCTATTCGTTACAACCCCAGGGGTAGTCGTTCTTAGCCCGGAGGTTGTGGATAAATACTTGATAAGATACATACCTGCATCTTGCAAGTATTTATCCACTACCCCAAAGGTAGCGATAGCAAGTGCAGGGAGAAACTTCACTACAAGGGACTTCCCTATTTCAGGATCGCAGCAACTTCGCCCTCTCCGACGCCTGTAATCCCCGCAATCTGCGAAACGGTCATGCCGCTGGAGGACAAAGACTTCACAATGTTTCTCAGTTGCTCGTCACGCTGCTGGATTTGCTCGTTCTGCTGCTGAAGTTGCTCGTCACGCTGTTGAATTTGCTCGTTCTGCTGTTGAAGCTGCTCGTCACGCTGCTGAAGCTGTTCGTTCTGCTGTTGAAGTTTCTCGTTTTGTTCGTGCAGTTCCTGTGCACGTTCTTTCAGTTCTTTCTCACGTTCTTTCAGTTCCTGAGCTTGTTCATTCAGTTTCTGCGCTTGCTTATTCAGCTCTTTTTCACGCTCCATTATTGCCGTGTCGCGGTCTTCTATGGCCTTGTAGTACTCGTCCTCCACGTCCATGTCCTGACGCATTACGGAGTCGGCGGCTGCAGCGGTGAGGCGGTGGAGCATGTACATCATGTCGGCGTCGTCCTCGAATTTGTTCTCGTCGATGTTGAGCACCTGGGTGTCAGCGGCGTCTTTCTGCGACTGGTCAAACACGCTGAGCACCTTTTCGAGGCGGTTGTTCACACGCCCCCTGAGCCGCGGTATCTGCACGATGATGCTGTTGTGCGTGAGGCTCTCCACAAACGGTTCGTCCTTGCCGTCCTTGACTATCTGACCGTTGTAGTCGTAAACGTCGTGATTCACGTACACCACGGGCTCCTGGATGTCGCCCACGGGATGTCCAAGCAGATATACCGCCACCATGGGATAGGCAAAGCCCTTGGGCGAGTCGTCGCGTATGTTGAGTTTGCTGCTATATTGTGCACCAAGGTACTGGCGGAAGCGCAGCGTCTCCGTGTCGAGCCACGTCTTCTGCAACTCTATGAGTATGACACGATCCTTCAGCTCGCCGTTCTCCGCATCGCGCTCACGAATGGTGGCGGCAAAGTCAATGCGGAACATGGAGAGGGTGTCGCGCGTAGCGTTGACGTATTCGTGCGGCCGCATCTCTACCTTGATCACTTCCTTCTTGAGCAATGCCGAGAGGATGGTCTTGGATATGCGCTCGTCGGTCATGATGTATTTGAACACTGAGTCGTATATCGGGTTGGCAACGTGTAGTATCATAAGAGTTGACGCTTTTCGGTTCGATGATTTGTGTGCAAACTTACGCATTTTAGGGGGAAACCGCAATTACCCGCTGGGGCTGAGAACGGTTCAGGGCAGAGTGGCACCGCCTTGCGCAGCCACTCTGCCCTGAGAGTTGTTGGGTTTTCAGCCCGTCCTATATTGCTCCTAATCTTTCTCTATCAGTACCACGGCGTAGGCGGAGATGCCTTCCTCGCGCCCTGTAAAACCGAGCTTCTCCGTGGTGGTGGCCTTAATGCTCACGTCGTCCTCAGTCACGTCCATGAGGGGAGCGAGGGCGGTTTTCATCGCTGGCACGTGGGGATTGAGTTTGGGACGCTCGGCGCAGACCGTTGCGTCGACGTTGCCCACGCGCCAACCCTTCCGAGCCAGGAGTTCGGTGGTGCGCCGCAGGAGGATCTTGCTGTCGATACCTTCGAGGCTCTCTGCCGTGTCGGGAAAGTGATAACCTATGTCGCGCAGGTTGGCAGCCCCGAGCATGGCGTCGCAGATGGCGTGGATCAGCACATCGGCATCGCTGTGGCCAAGAAGTCCGAGCGTGTGCTCAATCCTTATGCCGCCGAGCCAAAGGGGACGGTCCGCCACAAGGCGGTGCACGTCGTAGCCCATTCCTACTCTAATCTTTGTCATAACTGAAAGGCGTGGAGATGGTGCTTTATTTGCGGCGGCCGAAGAGGTCGCGTATGCCGTCCATATCGAACGTCAGCGACACGCGCAGTGTCTGGTCGAGGGGATTCGAGGCGGAGGTGGCAATTACGTAGCCAGCATCGATGGCCAGCACGTTCATGCGGAAACCCGCACCCACGGTGGCGTATTTGCGGTTGCCCTGCATCTCGCTCTCGTGGTGGTAGCCAGCACGCAGAGTAAACTTGTCGTTGTACGTGTACTCTGCACCTACGCTCCACTGCAACTCCTCCATCTCGCCCTTGAAACCACGCTCGGAGTCGCCGAACGACGTAAAGATGCCCGAGATGGACGACTTGTTGTAGTATTCCTTGAGCAGGCGTTCGTTGTAGTCCTCGTCCTTCTCGTCAGCGCCTTGCAGGGGCATTGACGGCACAAGGAGTTTGTTCACGTCGGCAGAGAAACCAATGCGATTGTACTCGTTGAGGGGGATCTGGTAGCTAAGACCGAGGCGAAGGTTCGTGGGGATGAAGTAAGAACGGTCGTCGCCGTAGGAAATCTTCGTACCGATGTTGTTGATGTTCAAGCCCCATGCCAACTGGCACTCGCGCTGCCCCATCATCAGGTAGGTTTGGTAGTACACGGCCAAGTCGGCGGCAAAGGCCGAGCCGGCTGTGGAGTTGTCGGAGTAGTGGCCGGTGATGTCGGAATAGATGTAGCGCAGGGCAACGGCTGCCGAGAACTTCTCGCTCAGCATACGCGAGTAGGCCGCATCGACGCTCATTTCGTAGGGTTTCACCGTCATGTCGCCCGCGTCAACCTCGCCAAGGGTAAAGTAGCGTATCGAAGCACTAAGAGCCTGATAGTCACCAAGTCGCACGTAGCCGTCGGCATTGAGCAGGGCAATGCCTGTGGTGAGCTTGCGCAGCCACGGCGTGTAGTTGATGGCAAAGCCAGCGCGCGATATGGTGAAGGGATATTTGGCAGGGTTCCAATACTGCGAATGTACGTCGGGGTCGGTGGCAGCACCCACGTCGCCCATACCGCCAGCACGGGCATCGGGGGCAATGCTCAACGAGGTGACGGCCGTGCGCACGGGGTTGAACTGGTCGCGCACCTCGTCGTCGGCACGGGCTGTGAGGGCCGCATTGCTCAGGAGCAGAGCCGCACCAGCCGCACAGAGCGTGCGTCTGAGGCTACCGGCAAGGGCAAAGTCGTGTTCTTTATAATCTATACGGGGCATTGTATCTATGTATGCGTGTGTTTGTGTGAATGTAAAACGGCGGAATTTGAGTTTTCGTATATACGGGGCTGCATTTATTGCCCAAACGTGTTGCCTTGCCGCCTGGCGCATGCTTAAAGAAGAAAAGAATTAGCCAGCCGGTAAGCCGGGTTCTGTGTCGCCTTCCCATGAGGGAGAGGCGGCGTTTGTCATTTATCCAGACGCATTGTCGCCAATGCGCTCAATCGTTCTACCCTCCGGCGCAGTCCGGTGCTTCCTCTGGGGGAGGAAACGCCTGGAACCATCAGACGGGCAGCCTTCGGACGCCGGTATACATGAACTTTCAACACCCCACGTGCACAGCCCATACATCGCTGCATGGCTGGTGGGCTCTTGCCCCACCTTCTCACCCTTACCCTCGTGCCGCGAAAGCGACGCGGAGGCGGTTGTTTTCTTCTGCACTGGTCCACCCTTGCGGATGCCTTCCCGTTAGGAAGCGGGTTGCCCTGCGTTGCCCGGACTTTCCTCTTGCGCCTCTTATTTGTGCGGACGCAAGCGACAAACTGGCCGGCTAATTCTTGTGGTGCAAAGTTACAACTTTTTTATTTGGGGGCTTTTCATGCCTCGTCGTTGCTGCCGTCCGCCTCCCTTTCCTCCACCAGCGCGCCCGCCTTTTTCAGGGCGTGCCACAGGCTGTACCGGCAGTCGGGGTTAAGCGTTTCAAGGGCTTGCATGGCTGTGGCTATCCGCGTGCGGTTCGAGGCTGTGTCGTAGGGGCATACCTTCTCAACCGGACGATAACACTGCGCCTGCGCCCACTGCCGCAGGTCGTCCTCGCGAACGCAGGCAAGCGGACGGATTACCGTCATGCGGAATTTTCGCATCTCCATCTTGGCCGACATAGTTGAGAACGTGCCGTTGAACGTTAGGTTCATGAGCGCGGTGCGTAGCAGGTCGTCCTGGTGATGTCCGAGGGCTATTTTGTTGCATCCCAGTCGCTGAGCCTCCGCAAAGAGCGTCTTGCGCCTGTGCCACGAACAGAGGAAACAGGGCGTTCGCCGCTCATTACGGTCGGGTTCGAAGCCCGTCTCCACGCAGTGGAAGGGGATGTTCCACCGTGCGCATCGTTCCTGCAAATAGGAGGCGTCGGACACATAGTGAATGTTGCGCATACGCACATGGAGAGCCTCAACAGCAAAGTAGCCGTTGCTCCGCGCCATGCGTTCGCCAAGCAGGTCGAGCAGCGCGAGTGAGTCCTTTCCGCCAGAGAGTCCCACAAGTATGCGGTCGCCGCGGTCAATAAGGTGAAACTCCTTGACGGCCTCCCCCACCCGCTTTTGTAGCTTGCGGCGCAGAGTGCGGGTGTCGCCGATGTTGGGTGATGTCATATGCTTACAACTCATTACTTAAATCATCAAAGGGCAGCTCCGCACTATACTTGTCAAAATCTGAGCGGAACACGTTGTGGGACTTTGGCATGTAGTTCTTACTGTCCGCAGCAGTTGCCGAGAAAAACTCGGCAACTGAATGCCTTGTTCCTTGCCTTCTGCCACGAAAGTCAGGAACTCCGCCGTACTATTTCGTATTTCAAATTGCTTTGCCATAGTTTGCCCCTTACTCATCTATAATATGGTAATCTTCTCAGAAGGATGTTCCTCATTCGCTGCAAAGATAGCGCAAGAAAGCCGTATCGCGGCCCACAAAGAGCAGTGATACGGCTTTCACGGTTTCAGAACGGGGGAATTAATCAACTGGGCTGACCCGTCTGCCCTTCGTTAGAGGGGGCGGGCTGCGGGGGCTGCTGATTGGCGGCAGCGTACTGACCGGGAACGTTCAGCACAATGTTGTTGACATTGGCATTGGCGTTGGCACTGCGCGCCCCGTACATGGACATGTGCAGGGCATTGTAAGTGTCGACGTATCCGCCGAGCAGGAAAAGGTCGAGAAGCCAACCGAAGCCGAAAAAGCCCAAAGTCAGCAGGTAGAGTATTCCCGTACCCACCTTTCCAACATAAAAACGATGGACGCCTAAGCCTCCGAAAAAGAACCACAAAAGGTAAGCTACTCCTTTCGATTTCATAATATAGGTTATGTTACAAAGAAGAGGCGCAACCTCTGTTCCACTCATTCTTATCCGAGGTACCTCCAAGCACCTTTACGCAAACAAGTAGGACAAAAGGTCACGCCTCCCATAAGAGGCGTGAACCCGTCGCTGCTCATTCTCGCGTATCTTCATTTTGGAGGTTTTCGGATAAGAGAACAAGAGCGATAGCTCAAGTGTATGTAGGTTGAACAGATGCTTCGCTACTCCCAAGGTGTTAAACAAACGGCATTTTGCCTGCAATGGGCAGAGTGTGCCGACAACTCAGAGTCGCATTCAAGCTGCGTCGCCGCGCTTGAAGCATCATTCAAATCATTACGGTCGTTTCTGTTTCGTATTGCCTTTCAAGCCGAAGGCGTTTCTCAGGTATATAATATAGGTGTGATACGAATGCGCACACTTCATCTCTGTCCGTTGGCACGTGCGCTTATGCCTATCATAGGTTTTCTTTCAGTGGTAGCCGGACGATTACTCCCACTCAATTGTTGAAGGCGGCTTTGAGGAGATGTCGTAGCATACGCGGTTGACCCCCTTTACGTGGTTAATGATGTCGTTCGACACCTTTGCCATAAAGTCGTAGGGGAGATGCGCCCAGTCGGCCGTCATGGCGTCGGTACTGGTCACGGCGCGCAGAGCTACGGGGTGTTCGTAGGTACGCTCGTCGCCCATCACGCCCACGCTGCGAACGGTGGAGAGCAACACGGTGCCGGCCTGCCATATCTGGTCGTAAAGGCTCACCTCGATCTCGCCGTTCTGCATGTCGGCGGGAACACCGGCTGCGAGCACGCGGCGGGCTTCCTCGCCAGAGAGCTTCACCTTGTAGTCGCGCAGACCGCGGATGTAGATGTCGTCAGCGTCTTGCAGGATGCGTACCTTCTCGGGGGTAATGTCACCAAGGATGCGGACGGCCAGACCTGGACCTGGGAAGGGATGGCGCGTAATGAGGTGTTCGGGCATACCCATGGAACGACCTACGCGGCGCACCTCGTCCTTGAAGAGCCACTTCAAAGGTTCGCAAAGCTGCAAGTTCATCTCCTTGGGCAGACCGCCCACGTTGTGGTGACTCTTAATGACTTTGCCGGTGATGTTTAGGCTCTCAATGCGGTCGGGATAGATGGTGCCTTGTGCCAGCCACTTTGCGCCCGTTTGCTTCTTTGCCTCGGCGTTGAACACCTCCACAAAGTCGCGACCGATAATCTTGCGCTTCTGTTCGGGGTCGGTCACGCCAGCAAGGTCAGCGAAGAATTTCTCCGATGCGTCTACGCCTATCACGTTCAGCCCCAAGCACTTGTAGTCCTCCATCACGTCGCGGAACTCGTTCTTGCGGAGCATGCCGTGATCCACGAAGATGCAGGTAAGGTTCTTGCCGATGGCTTTGTTGAGCAACACGGCTGCCACGCTTGAGTCCACACCACCCGAAAGGCCGAGGATAACCTTGTCGTCGCCAAGCTGGGCTTTGAGCTCAGCCACTGTGGTGTCGACGAACGAGGCTGCGCTCCAGTCCTGCCGACTGCCGCAGATGTCGACGGCAAAGTTGCGCAGGAGCTGTGTGCCCTGAGTGGAGTGGAATACCTCGGGGTGGAACTGCACGCCCCAGAGTTGTTCGCCCTCTGCCTGGTAGGCGGCGTACTTCACCTTGGCCGTGGAGGCGATGCAACGGAAGCCTTCGGGGATGGCGGTGATGGTGTCGCCGTGACTCATCCACACCTGCGAGTTATCGTCGAAGCCCTTGAAGAGCGCATTGTCGCGATCGAAGGTTTCAAGGTTGGCGCGGCCGTACTCACGACTACCAGCCGGTTCCACCTTGCCGCCGTAGAGCTGTGCCATATACTGTGCACCGTAGCAGATGCCCAAGATGGGATACTTGCCACGAATTTGGCTAAGGTCTACCTTGAATGCCTCGGGGTCGTAAACGCTGTAAGGCGAGCCAGACAGGATGACGCCGATGACGGAAGGGTCGTCGTGGGGAAACTTGTTGTAGGGGAGAATCTCGCAGAACGTATCGAGTTCGCGCAGACGGCGGCCAATGAGCTGCGTAGTCTGCGACCCGAAGTCGAGAATGATAATTTTCTGTTGCATGGCGTGTTACATGTGTTTCTTGCAGCAAAGATAATAAATTTCCCATAGACCACGGCAGACCTTGCCCCGGGGCTGTTGTCGTCCATCGTACGGATTGCATGCGGCAAACGTACGATGCACACATGTCAGTCGTACGAATGACGTGTGTACATCGTACGGTGAACGTCAACTATATCGGGGCTATTTCTTACTACCCCAAGGATACAAACGGGCAAGTCAGAGAAAAAACTGCCTTCCGCCCTGCGCTCAACGCCGACAAAAATAGCCAACGGAAAAGCAAGGCAAAAGCCCTCCGTGCGGCGGCACATTGTCATTTTTTTGTAACTTTGCCCGCAAACCACAAACTGGCATTGAATGGAACCTTTGAAACATGAGTGTGGCGTGGCAATGGTGCGATTGCTCAAGCCGCTCAGTTATTACGAGAAGAAGTACGGCACGTGGATGTATGGCTTGAATAAGCTCTATCTGCTGATGGAAAAGCAACACAACCGCGGCCAAGAGGGGGCGGGGTTGGCTTGCGTCAAGATGGAGGCCGACCCAGGTGAGGAATTTATGTTCAGGCAACGAGGCCTGGGCGGCGGAGCCATTCAGGAAATTTTCGGGAACGTTCACAAAGAACTTAGCAGTTACTCAAGCCAGCAGCTGCACGATGCGGACTTTGCAGCCCGTCACGTGCCGTTTGCTGGTGAAATGTATATGGGCCACCTCCGGTATTCCACAACCGGCAAGAGTGGCCTTTCGTATGTCCACCCGTTCCTTAGGCGCAACAACTGGCGCGCAAAGAACCTTTGCATCTGCGCCAACTTCAACATGACTAACGTGCCTGAGATATTCGACGAGATTGCCGTAAAGGGGCAACACCCGCGCATGGTGTCGGACACGTACATCCTGCTCGAACAGCTGGGGCACCGCCTCGACCGTGAGAGCGAACGCTGCTACGAGGAGGCCCGCGCCAAGGGTTTGGAAAACCTCGAAATCACCGAATACATTGAGAACCATATCGACCTGTGCAACGTATTGCGGCAGTCGGCTCCCGTGTGGGACGGCGGCTACGTGCTGTGCGGCGTGACGGGCTCGGGCGAAATGTTCACCATGCGCGACCCCTGGGGCATCCGTCCCGCCTTCTGGTATATGGACGACGAAGTTATGGTGGTCGCCTCCGAGCGCCCCGTCATCCAAACGGCTCTCGACGTGGAGGCAAGCAGCGTACACGAACTGCTGCCCGGCCAGGGGCTGCTGCTCAACAAGGACGGCGAGCTGCGCACGGAGCAAATCATTGAAGCGAAGAACTACGCCGCTTGTTCGTTTGAGCGCGTCTATTTCAGCCGCGGCTCCGACATTGATATTTACAAGGAGCGCAAGGAACTGGGACGTACCCTCGTGGAGCCCATCCTCAAAGCCGTAAACGGCGAGGTGGACAACACTGTATTCTCCTACATCCCCAACACGGCCGAGGCTGCCTACTACGGCATGCTGCAAGGCTTCAACGAGTACCTCAACCGCGAAAAGGCCGAAGAGATTGAACGGCTGGGACGCGACATCACACACGAGAAGTTGCACCACATCCTCTCGCGCCGCATCCGTGCAGAAAAGGTGGCTTGGAAGGACATCAAGATGCGCACATTCATTGCCGAGGGCAACTCGCGCAACGACTTGGCTGCGCACGTTTACGATATTACCTACGGTTCGCTGCGTCCGGGCGAGGACAACCTCGTTGTGATTGACGACAGCATTGTGCGAGGCACTACGCTGCGCGAGAGCATCATTCGCATCATGGACCGTCTGCACCCGAAGCGCATCGTGGTGGTGAGTTCGTCGCCGCAGGTGCGCTACCCCGACTACTACGGCATCGACATGGCGCACATGGACGAGTTCATCGCTTTCCGCGCCGCCATCGCCCTGCACAAGGACCGCGGCATTGAGAGCCGCTTGGGCGACATTTACCACCGCTGCAAGGAGCAGGAGAACCTGCCCAAGGAACAGGTGGTGAACCACGTGCGCGAGGTGTACGAGCCGTTCACGGACGAAGAGATTGCGGAGAAGATGGCAGAAATGCTGCGCCCCGACGGCGTAACTACGGAGATACACATCGTTTACCAGAGCCTCGAAGGGCTGCACAAGGCTTGCCCGCATACGCCCGGCGACTGGTACTTCTCAGGCCACTACCCCACTCCGGGCGGCAACAAGCGAGTGAACGAAGCCTACATTCACTACTACGAGAACCGCAAGGACTGAGCCGCGCCCCTCAGCGCACGGCACTCACAAGGCACACACTACACCTTATATATAAAGAAAACACAGCAAACAACTCATTCGAAAGATATGCGTAACGTAACACTTGTTCTTGACGACGGCACGAAGTTTCATGGTCAGTCGTTCGGTTATGAAACTCCCGTGGCGGGCGAGGTGGTGTTCAACACTGCCATGACAGGCTACCCCGAAAGCCTTACCGACCCCTCATACGCCGGCCAGCTCATGACGCTGACCTACCCCCTCGTGGGCAACTACGGTGTACCGGCTTTCAGCGTCGAGCCCAACGGCCTGGCTACATTCATGGAGAGCGACCGCATCTACGCCTCGGCAATCATCGTCAGCGACTACAGCGAACAGTACAGCCACTGGAACGCCGTGGAGAGCCTCGGCGACTGGCTTAAACGCGAGAAGGTGCCTGGCATCACGGGCATCGACACACGCGAGCTGACAAAGGTGTTGCGCGAGCACGGCGTAATGATGGGCAAAATCATCTTCGACGACGAGCCTGACAACATCCCCTCAGCACAGTACGAGGGCGTGAACTATGTGGCCAAGGTGTCGTGCAAGGAAATCATACGCTACAACGAGGGCGAAGGCCGCAAAAAGGTGGTTCTCGTGGACTGCGGCGTGAAGAACAACATCATCCGCTGCCTCATCAACCGCGGCGTGGAGGTGATCCGCGTGCCCTGGAACTACGACTTCAACGATATGGAGTTCGACGGTCTGTTCCTGGCCAACGGCCCTGGCGACCCCGACACGTGCGTAGAGGCCGTGGAGAACATTCGCAAGTTCCTCAACAACCCCAACGTGCGTCCCTGCATGGGCATTTGCATGGGCAACCAGTTGCTCTCAAAGGCCGCTGGCGCAAGCATTTACAAACTGAAATACGGCCACCGCAGCCACAACCAACCCGTACGCATGGTTGGCACAAACCGCTGCTTCGTCACTTCGCAAAACCACGGGTACGCCGTGGACAACCGCACCCTGCCCGCTGAGTGGGAGCCCTACTTCGTAAACATGAACGACGGCTCAAACGAGGGCGTGCGCCACAAGACGAACCCTTGGTTCTCGGCGCAGTTCCATCCCGAGGCATGCTCGGGCCCGGTCGACACAGAGTTCCTTTTTGACGAGTTCGTTAAACTTCTTAACAAGTAACACACACCATGACAACCATAAAGAAAGTATTGCTCTTAGGCTCAGGCGCGCTCAAAATCGGCGAGGCCGGCGAATTTGACTACTCTGGCTCACAGGCTCTCAAAGCCCTGAAAGAGGAAGGCATCGAGACCGTACTGATTAACCCCAACATTGCCACGGTGCAAACGTCGGAGGGCGTGGCAGACCGCATCTACTTCCTGCCGGTCACTCCCTACTTCGTTGAACGCGTCATTCAGAAGGAGCAGCCCGACGGCATCATGCTGGCGTTCGGCGGCCAGACGGCTCTGAACTGCGGCGTGAAGCTCTTCGAGACGGGTGTGCTTGAAAAGTACAACCTGAAAGTGCTCGGTACTCCCGTGCAGGCCATCATGGACACGGAGGACCGCGAGCTCTTCGTGGAGAAGCTCAACGAGATCAACGTGAAGACCATCAAGAGCGAGGCTTGCGAGAACATCGAACAGGCACGCAAGGCTGCTGCCACGCTGGGCTATCCCGTTATTCTCCGTGCTGCCTACGCGCTTGGCGGACTCGGTTCGGGCTTCTGCGACAACGAGGAGGAGCTCAACAAACTGGCTGAAAAGGCATTCTCGTTCTCGCCGCAGGTGCTGGTAGAGAAGAGCCTCAAAGGCTGGAAGGAAGTGGAGTACGAGGTAGTACGCGACCGCTTCGACAACTGTATCACGGTGTGTAACATGGAGAACTTCGACCCGCTGGGCATCCACACGGGCGAAAGTATCGTGATTGCGCCCTCACAAACGCTTACCAACGCCGAATACCACAAGCTTCGCGAGCTGTCCATCCGCATCGTGCGCCACGTGGGCATCGTGGGTGAGTGTAACGTGCAGTACGCCTTCGACCCCAACAGCGAGGACTACCGCGTGATCGAGGTGAACGCTCGCCTCTCGCGCTCGTCGGCGCTGGCATCGAAAGCCACGGGCTACCCCTTGGCCTTCGTAGCTGCTAAGCTCGGTCTGGGCTACGGCCTCTTCGACCTGAAAAACTCTGTAACAAAGACAACGTCGGCCTTCTTCGAACCTGCGCTCGACTACGTTGTGTGCAAGATTCCTCGCTGGGACCTTGGTAAGTTCCACGGCGTAGACCGCGAGCTGGGCTCGTCGATGAAGTCGGTCGGCGAGGTGATGGCTATCGGCCGCACCTTTGAGGAGGTTATCCAGAAGGGCCTCCGCATGATTGGTCAGGGTATGCACGGCTTCGTGGCCAACAAGGAACTGAAAATAGACGACGTGGACGAGGCGTTGAAGGAGCCTACGGACAAGCGCATCTTTGTCATCGAGAAAGCCTTCAAGGCTGGCTACACCATCGACCAGATCCACGACCTCACAAAGATTGACCGCTGGTTCCTGCAAAAGCTCTACAAGATACACCTCACGGACAAGGAGTTGCACGAATGTACTTCCATCAACGTACTCAGCAACGACCTCCTGCGCAAAGCCAAGGTACAGGGCTTCACCGACTTCCAGATTGCCCGTGCCGTGGGTATGGAGCAAGAGATGGACATCGAGAAGGCCATCCTCGCCGTTCGCGCAAGGCGCAAGCAGGCAGGCATCCTGCCCGTAGTGAAGCAGATTGATACGCTGGCGGCTGAATATCCCGCTCAGACGAACTACCTGTACCTCACGTACAGCGGCGTGGCTCACGACATCCCCTTCGAAAACGATAAGCGCAGCGTAGTGGTGCTCGGCTCTGGTGCATACCGCATCGGTTCCTCGGTAGAGTTCGACTGGTGCGGTGTTCAGGCGCTCAACACCATCCGCAAGGAAGGCTACCGCTCGGTGATGATTAACTACAACCCCGAGACGGTGTCGACGGACTACGACATGTGCGACCGCCTCTACTTCGACGAGCTCACCTTTGAGCGCGTGATGGACATTCTCGACCTGGAATGTCCCTACGGCGTCATTGTGAGCACGGGCGGACAGATACCTAACAACCTGGCCATGCGCCTCGATGCCGAACACATCAACCTGCTCGGCACGCAAGCCCGCTACATCGACAACGCCGAGGACCGCGAGAAGTTCTCAGCCATGCTCAACCGCATCGGCGTGGATCAGCCCGAATGGAGTGCGCTGACGTCGATGGACGACATCCAGGAGTTCATCCAGAAGGTGGGCTTCCCCGTGCTGGTACGTCCGTCGTACGTGCTTTCGGGTGCGGCCATGAACGTTTGCTCCAACCAGGAGGAGCTGGAACGCTTCCTCAAACTGGCTGCCAACGTGTCGAAGAAACACCCCGTCGTGGTGAGCCGCTTTATGCAGAACGCCAAGGAGGTGGAGATGGACGCCGTGGCAAAGGACGGCGAAATCATTGCCTACGCCATCTCGGAGCACATCGAGTTTGCCGGCGTTCACTCAGGCGATGCCACCATCCAGTTCCCGCCGCAGAAGCTCTACGTGGAGACGGCGCGCCGCATCAAGAAAATCTCGAAGCAGATTGCCAAGGAACTCCATATCTCTGGTCCGTTCAACATTCAGTATCTCGCCCGCGAGAACGACATCAAGGTGATTGAGTGCAACCTGCGCGCCTCTCGCTCGTTCCCGTTCGTGAGCAAGGTGCTCAAAATCAACCTTATCGAGCTGGCCACGCGCGTAATGCTCGGTCTGCCGGTGGAAAAGCCCGCCAAGAGCCTCTTCGACCTCGACTACGTAGGCGTAAAGGCCTCTCAGTTCTCGTTCAACCGCTTGCAGAAGGCCGACCCTGTGCTGGGCGTCGACATGGCATCGACGGGCGAGGTGGGCTGCCTCGGCGAGGACTCTCGTTCGGCGTTGCTCAAGTCCATGCTCTCCGTGGGTCAGCGCATACCGGCCAAGAACATTCTGCTCTCTACTGGCGACGGTAAGCAGAAGGCCGAGATGCTCGCCGCCTGCCGCATACTCAGCGAGCACGGCTACAAGCTCTTCGCCACTCCCGGCACAAGCCGCTACCTGACGGACAACGGCATTGACAACACGCTCGTACACTGGCCGAGCGAGGAGGGCAAGGAGCCGCAAGCACTCGACATGCTCCACCGCAAGGAGATTGACATGGTGGTGAACGTTCCGAAGAATCTCTCGACGGGCGAGCTCACCAACGGCTACAAGATACGCCGCGCCGCTATCGACCTCAACATACCCCTGATTACAAACGCTCGATTGGCTTCGGCGTTCATCTACGCCTTCTGCACGCAGAAGCTCGATGACCTTGAAATCAAGTGCTGGCAGGAGTATTGATAGCACGCGAACAACACATATAATGTAATGCAGAGGCTTACTGCCTGCAACAAGCCTTGGCCGCTCGCTCATCCCGACGGCGAGGGCGTGATGCTGGCAGTAAGCCTCCTTTTTTCACCTAAGGAGGACACAACTATGAAAACAGTGCGTTGGGGCTTCATCGGTTGCGGTGAAGTAACAGAGAAAAAGAGCGGCCCGGCATTCAGCCTCATTGAGGGCTCGGAGGTGGTGGCGGTGATGAGCCGCCGTGCCGACAAGGCTAAGTCGTACGCCGAACGTCACGGCGTGAAACGCTGGTATACCGACCCTCAGGAGTTGCTCAACGACCCCGAGGTGAACGCCGTGTACATTGCCACGCCGCCCTCCACCCACGCCACCTACGCCATCATGGCCATGAAGAGCGGCAAGGCGGTTTACGTGGAGAAGCCGCTGGCCTCGAACTACGAGGACTGCTGCCGCATAAACCGCATTGCGGAGAAGACGGGCGTGCCCTGCTTCGTGGCCTACTACCGCCGCTACCTGCCCTACTTTGAGACGGTTCGGCAGCTCGTTGAGACGGGCAAGATCGGTAAGGTGGTAAACGTGCAGATACGTTTTGCCGTGCCTCCGCGCGACCTCGACTACAACAAGACGAACCTGCCCTGGCGCGTGCAGGCCGACATTGCCGGCGGTGGCTACTTCTACGACCTTGCCCCGCACCAAATCGACCTGTTGCAGGAGATGTTCGGCCCCATCCTCGAAGCGCAGGGCATGAAGGCCAACCGCGGCGGACTCTACCCCACGGAGGACTCCGTGAGCGCGTGCTTCAAGTTTAGCAACGGCCTGCCCGGCTCGGGCTCGTGGTGTTTCGTGGCGCACGAGTCGGCCAAGGAGGACCGCATCGACATCATTGGCGACAAAGGGTCGCTCTCGTTCTCCGTGTTCACCTACCAACCCATTGTGCTGCAAAACGAGGAGGGCCGTCAGGAACTCGTTGTGAACAATCCCGACTACGTGCAGCTGCCGCTCATCAAGCTCGTGGTGGAACACTTGCAGGACAAGGCCATCTGCACCTGCGACAGCGTGAGTGCCACGCCCGTCAACTGGGTGGTAGACCGCATTCTCCAAAAACTCTAATCCGTCCTTCCTCAAACTCTCCCCAGCCCTATCCGCTCGTTCATCTCCTCACGCATCCTCGCGGGGACGGTTGCTCTGTGCGCCTTCCCCGCCGCCTACGCCCATGCGGTTGCCGACAGCACCGACGTGGCGCCAGCGGACTCTGTACAGCCCAAGCAAGGGCAGCACAGGGGCAAGGAGCGTATGCACGAAATGGGGCAGAAGGTGAAGCGCGCCGGCAACATATTCTACCGCTTCATCAAGAATTTCGACAGTTACGACACCACGTACATATCGCCCAACTACTACAACTTTACGGCGATGGTGCAGAACACAAACTTCTTCCAGTCGTACAAGATACAAGGCTCCGACAAAGAAACAGGCAAGTCGCAAAGCATCTCTACGCGCCCCATCCCCAGCGTAAAGGTGGGTCCCTACTTTGGTTGGCGGTGGATATTCCTTGGCTATACATTCGACGTGTCGCACCCCGAATCGCTCGGAAAGTCCACGGAGTTCGACTTCAGCCTATACAGTTCCATGCTCGGCTGCGACTTTGTGTACATCCGCAACAAGGGAAATTTCCGACTCAACAAGACGTACGGCTTTGACGATGTGAAGTTGCGCGACTTCAAGGACACTCATTTCAGCGGCCTCGACGCCTACACGCTTTCGTTCAGCGCATACTACGTGTTCAACTACAAGCACTTCTCCTACCCCGCCGCCTACAACCAAAGCACCGTGCAGCGCAAAAGCTGCGGCTCCTTCATCACGGGCTGCGGATACAGCAAGCAGCACATCAACTTCGACTACACCAAACTCCCCACTGCGCTCACCGGAACCGAAGGGAACGAGAAGATTATTGAAGGCCTGAAATTCTCAAACATCAACTACGACTACTATTACATCAACGCCGGCTACGCCTACAACTGGGTGTTCGCACGCAACTTCCTTCTCGGCATATCCTGCACCCCCTCGATAGGCATCCGTAAGGCAAAGGGGGAAAAACTGAAAGGCAACGAGATACTGGTCGACTTAAAGAACTTCAGCTGCGACTGCGTCTCTCGCCTCGGCCTTGTTTGGAACAACACGCACTGGTTTGCCGGCGCCTCCTTCGTAAGCCACCTCTACCTCTACCGCAACAGCAGCATTGCGCTCACCAATTCCGTAAACTTCGCCAACATCTACGCCGGCTTCTTCTTCAACCGCCGAAAGCACATGTAAGCCCCCCGCGAAAAAAGAGCACTGTCTACAAAAATAGTATTACAAGGGGAATACTGTCTACTAAATCAGGGGTACGCTCACGTCTCTCAGGGCTAAGAAAAATTATCCCTGCCCTCGTAAAAATCCCCCCTGGGAGGATCGAGTAGGAGGAAAACGAAGTAGTTTTTCTCCTACTTTCGTTTTCCGACCTCTCACACCACCGTACGTGCCGTTCGGCATACGG
>CAVKGN010000041.1:12423-16593 GCA_963655595.1 uncultured Oscillospiraceae bacterium | reverse complement strand
AAAAATACCGTTTTCTTGCCGATAACGGCAAGAAAACGGCGGTTTGGCGGTTGTTTGCGGCAAATTGTGCCGCTACGGCTCTTCGTAGTAGTCGTTACGCTCCTTGCAGAAATTGATGAGCTGCTTGAAGGTGCGGTCTGTTGCGAGCAGGGGAGCGTTGCCCACGAGGACAAGGCGTTTGCGAGCACGGGTAAGAGCTACGTTAAGCTTGCGGTCGATTACGTGTCCGCTGTGCGGATCAATGTAAGCCGTGCTGGTGAGGAAACGCAGTTGGTACTTGTGCTTTACGGTGAAGCCGTAGATGATGTAGTCGCGCTGCGAACCTTGGTAGCGTTCCACCGTGTCGATGGTCAGGTGCTGCAAGTCAGGGATGTCCAACTTCGCCACGGCGGCACGCACGGTGGCTATCTGGTTGCGGTAAGGCACAATTACGCCGACGGAGCTGCGCGCCTCGAAGTGTTCCTCGCCAATGAGCAGATAGGCTTGGTGCACGAGGGCAGCTATGACGCGCGCCTCCTCCTCGTTGAGTTTGTCGGGCGTATCGTCGTCGGGATTGGTCGGCACCGATACGAAACTCATGCGGCTTCCTGTTAATATATGTGCAAAGCGGTCCTTCGCCTGGTCAGCTGGCTCGGTCTGCTCCACCTGGTGGGGCAGGGGCACAGGTTCGAGCAGTCCCTCGTAGAAGGCGTGGCTGGGAAACTTGGCGATGTCGGTATGCATACGCCCCTGGTGGGTGAGCATGTGGCAAACCTGTTCGTTGAGCGTGCCGTCCGGATTGTAACCGTAGAGGCGCAAGAGGCGTTCGAAGAGCGAGAGGGCGCAACTTGTCAGTCCAGCACTGCGTAGGAGTTCATCGCTGACGGCTGCCTCCTGTTCGCTCTGCTGAACGACAGCCGGTAGCTGCTTCTCATCGCCGATAAGCACAAAGCGGCTGATGGCGCAGTCACCTTGTGGACCTACGGCGCTGAGCAGCCCGAGAATTTGCGGTTCAAGGATTTGCGAGGCCTCGTCGATGATGGCGAGTGAGAATTGCTTGACTTGGAAAAGGTCGGCCGACGAAGTGAGCGCCGTGGTCGTGCCACAAAACACACGCGTTCTTTTCAGCAACTGCGTCACCTTTTGTGCGTTCACGTCGGCCATCTCCTCAATGCGCTTGTCGAGCAAGTGCGGACGGAAAGCCTCGTCGCAGCTGTAGTCCTTGCCTATACGCAGGTAGTCGATGCCTTCCTCCTCGAGCTTGCTGCATATCTCGTCCACGGCGCGGTTGGTGTAGGAGAGCAGCAGCACGTTTGTATCCTCGTGGCGCAGTTCTTCGAGCAGCAGGTTCTTCAAGCCATAGGATGTCTTGCCCGTCCCTGGAGGCCCTATCACGAGGTAAAGGTCCTGGGCCTGGCGCGCGTGACGTACAAGACTGTTGAACTCCTCCGTACCGTAGTCGCCGAGAAGTTCCACTTCGGGGTTGATCGCCGGGCGACGTTGCCCCAGTAGCAGGTCGCGCCGAGCTTTGGGTGCGGAGAGGAATGCGTGCAGACTGCGGTATTGGGCGTGAAACGAGGAGTCGAGAAAGTCGTGCTCCATGGCCCACACTACGTCTGGCGTACGCTGGAAGTAGCGGAACACGAGCGCGCTTGTCTGAGGGTTGCGCAAATGCACGTCGACGCTTTCGGGCGTCAGGCGTGTGATGGTGCAGCGGAAAACAATGTGTGCGGTGGCGTCGGGCGTCTGCCCCCGTTCGTAAGCATAGAAAAAGGCAATGTCGCCCTCGCGGAAGTTCGCCAGGTCGGCGTTGTGCGTGGTGCTGTCCGCAGCGAAGGTGAAGTGAACGTCCTCCACCTTTTGCGCCGTGTCTCCGGTTGCGGGCGGCACGTGCAGACAAAGGTTTTCGAAGATGTTTCCAGCCTCGCGCTTCTCCTCGAGCAGGGAGTTCCACACCGAGGCAAAGCCCGAGTTTTCCTTTGTGTGGTTACCAATCTTCGCCAGTACCTGTTCGTTGGCGACAAATTGCAAAAAGCGGAAGTAGTAAGCCCGCTCGAGCGGTGAGGCTTCGCGGATCGGCCGTAGCAGCTCGTTTATCTCTGGCGCCGTGCTCTTCTCCCAGAGCCCCCCTTGCGCCTTGGGGAGAATCTTCTGCGGCGTGAGTGTTTCGAGCAGTCGCATGCCTCCCTTGGCGTACCACGTCTCGGCGTAGGCCAACTGATTGCGCAGTTTGAAGAGCTCGAAGAGCAGTTTGGGCGCACTGCCCACTTGTTCCAGTCCGTCGGCGTAGTGCGAATAGAGCAGGAACGAGTGCATGTCCTCGGCGGTGTTGCGGTGGTAGTCGTAGTGCATGAGGGCGCGGTAGAGCAACATCTGGGCAAAGTGCGACTCCTGGTAGCCCAAGTATTTGTCCTCAGGCGCGCCGCGCATCCAGCGGGCCTTCCCCGATTTCTGTTCAATAATGCTACGGTAGTCGAGCGTGAGAAAGTCCATACGTCCCTGCAATCCGAGTAGGTCGGAGAAGAACGAAGGTTCGAGTATCACCTCCCCGGCGCGGAAAGGCTCGCCGCATGCCTCCTCGTACACATCGCCCATCAGGTGGCAGATGTTCTCGTATTGTTGCTGCGCCTGCGCGTGAAAGCTTCCGCTCATCGGTCCGTGCGCCACGAGGTTAAGGGCGTTGCGCCTGAAAAAGACGGATGCGCTCTGTCGGTAGTTAGGCTTTTCGCCGTAAACGATTTCGTCGAGCAACTGTCCTGCAAAGTTTCCCAGCAGTATGGCCTCCGTTTGCTTGTACGGCTTGATGCGTGCGAGCAGGTCGAAAAAGGGCGATGCGCCAACTTTCTTCATGCAGTTGGTGATGGACGTGACGCTGATAAGGTAGTCGGGGGCGTAGATGAGCAGTTCGGGGAGGATGTCGCCGTTCTCGTCCTTGCGTGGGCGCACCACGTTCATTGCTTCGCCCTCCACCATCGTTCGGCGCAGGTACGTCCAGTCGCCGGGCAAGTAAGGGTTTTGCCGAACATAGTTTATCCGCACCTCCTCGTCGGTATCCTCGCGCGTGGCATATATATAGGTGTTGTCCCATCGGCGGATGAGGCAGCGAAAGTGATCAGTCGTAGCCTCGTTGTCGGTGGTAAGCGGTTGCGGAGCCGTTTGCCCACTGCTCGTGGGGAACAGCGCGGCGAGTTCGGCTGGCACTTCGCTGTCGTATATCAGGGCTATGAACTGCGCCAGTGCCTTGCGGTCGGTGGGGAAGGAGGCGGCAAGCTCTTTCTCGCTTATCTGTTCGAGTCCTTTCAGTCGGTGGCGAAAGGCGTTCAGGGCAAAGGAGAGCGAGCGGTCAGCCTCGCTGCGCAGGTGCTGTTTCAGCAGATAGTCAACCTGTGCATAGAGGCCGCTAAGTTTTACCTGCGTGTCGATGAGCCGCTCGTTGACGCAGAGGTTGAGCGTTTGGCGAAGGGCGGCGTACTTGCGCTGGATGGGCCAGTCCTCCCTTATGTGAAGGAGAGACGAAAACAGCTCCGTTGCTGTTTCGAGCAACGGAGCTTGCAGGTCGTTTATAGTTGTCGACATATTTCAGTTTGTGCGATTGGGTGGATATAGGCGTGAGGGTCAATAAGAGCTGTGTTGCGCTTCGTACTCGGCACGTCCGTCCTCGTAGCCGCTTTCGTAGCCCTCTCGGTAGCCCGTCTTGTAGTTCTTGGCATTCTTGCCTTTGTAGCGCGTGTGGTCGTCGAAGTTTGCCAAGCGACTGCGTCCGTACTGTCCGTCTTCCAGTCCGCTGCTGTAACCAGCGTCGTGCCCCTCGTTGTAGGCGGCCGGCATTTCGGCTACCTTACCGGAGGAAGCTTTGCCGCTGGACTTTTTACTGCTTGTTTCGTCGACGGGCATACCATAATACTTCTTGGTATAGTTAATCATTTCCTCGCTTGCGCCATCCTTTATCATGTCGTCTATGACCATCTGCTTAGCCAAACTGTCTTTTCTCTTTTCCTCGGCTTCGCGCTTGGCTCGTTCCTCCTTGGTCTCTACTTTGGGCTTCTTTGCCTGTTCGGCAGCCTCCTTTTGCTTGTCGTAGTTGCTTTTGTAGGTTATTCCGCATACTGCGGCAATGATAATCACTACGACGACGATCAACTTTGCCCCGATTGAGGCTGCTTTGCTGCTATCGGGCTCAGGGGCGTTTTG
>CAVKGN010000041.1:0-12104 GCA_963655595.1 uncultured Oscillospiraceae bacterium | reverse complement strand
GCAGCCAGCCCGAAGCCTTCCCACTGCGACGACATCACGCCCATGTCCGCCACCTGCCACAAGCGGTCCACGTCGTTGCGCAGTCCCAGGAAATGGGCGCGCCGCTCTACGCCTAATTGCTGTGCCAGGGCGCGGTTGCTATCGAGCGTTACGCCGTATCCGGCAAACAATACGTGGACGTTCTCGGGCAACTTTGTAAGGGCGCGCAATACGCAGGCCTGGTTCTTCTGCTCGGTGAAGCGTGCCACTTGTAGCAACACGAAGTCGTCCTCGCCCACGCCTTCCACCACGTTGGCGCGCTCCTGGCGAAGTACGTCGCCGTTGTTCACCTTGGGCAGTGCCACGCCGTTCTCAATCACGCGCAGCGTCACGCCGCTTGGTACGCGCTTCTCCATAAACTCCTTTGTTCCCTCCGATATGCAGATCACTCCGTCGTACATCCCGTACACGCCCTTGTCGATGAGCGAGGTAAGCCAGTGTCTGCCACGGGTGTTGAACGTGGAGTGCTCCGTGGTGACGAGCGCGCTGCCCTTCTTGCCGTAGAACTTATGCGCAAGAGCCGCCCAGTACTGGGAGGGGAAGAGGTGCGAATGCACCACGTCGGCTTGGCGGACCATCTTGCCCAACTGCGTCACGGCCAGCGGACTATATCGTCCGCCCGGCAGGTGGAGCGTTACTACATCGATGCCGCTCTCGCGCAGGGGAGCCTCAAAGTCGCCGCCGCCTTGCAGCAAGGCAACCTTTACGGTGTGTCCCATGCGCTGCATGATGGGCAGGAAACCGACGAGGAGCCGTTCCGCCCCGCCCACTTCGAGCGCGTTGATAATATGGAGTATATGCATGTGAGTCGTTTGGAATGTCTTAGCACATCCGCCGCAGCAGGATTTTGGCTAAGAGAATATGACGTTTGCCAAAGAGGCGGTAGTTGCCGCGCAGAGCGTGGACGAAACTCCTCAATTTCCCCTCGTGGCTAAACTGGAAGAAGTCGTTGAACGTGCGTTTCGCCTCCTCGGGCATGAGCGGTGCGTACTTGTCGTAGAAACTGTGAATGGCTTGCAGGTGCTTCCCATCGATGACGGTCTTGCCCGGGGCAAAGAAGTGGCGGAGTCGTTCGCCAAAACTCTTATAAGTAGCCCCCGTTACAGCCGCTCCGTGGCGGCGGTAGAGCATTAGGCGGCGCGGAACGCAATGCAGCTCGCCAAACGTGACGGCCGCGAGCGTAAAGAGGTGGTCGTGCATGGCCACAACGTCAGGCGCGTCGGCACAGATGCGGCGCAGCGGTTCGTTGAACAGCAGTGCGCAACCCTGCACGCCGGCGTTGGCAAAGAGCAGTTCGCGCAGATTTTGCGGTTGCCAGAGCGTGGCGTAGCCGCTGATGTCGCCCGTGTCCATGGAGTAAACGTAGGAGTTGGACCATACCATCTGCGGTTTGCTGTTGTCTAGCCTGGACAATACGTTGTACATCCGTTCAAGCTTGTCCTCGAGCCAAACGTCGTCCTGGTCGCAAAAGGCGCAGAAGGGCGCTTCAGCGTAACGCAGCAGATGCATAAAGTTTGCCGCGGCTGATCCTGTCTGCACGCGGTCCTCCACCAAGCGTATGCGAGGGTCGGCGGTTTGGAACTGCCTAACAATGTCGACGGTGCCGTCGGTCGAGCCGTCGTCGTGGACGATTACCTGCCAGTCGGTGAACGTTTGGTTTTGCAGCGAGCGCAGTTGCTGAGCTATGTAGGCTTCCCCGTTGTACGAGGCGAGCAGAATGTCAATTTGTGCCATGTGGGGAGACTATTTGATAGCAGGGAGCCTGTCGTTGCCTTGCTTGCTGGTTACAAGGAAGGGAATGGCGGCAAAGATGATGTATTGCAGATACTGCGATAGGCTGGTGAACACAAAGTCGCCGATGAACTCCATGAGCAGGAACGTTAGGGAGATTGCGTAGATGATGAGTTCCATCTTGCCGCCCGTGCGGCTCTTCTTATAGAGAAAACCGTAGAGCAGTCCGTATAGTACGGAGAACACCGCTACGCCGGCTGCGCCAAAGTCGATGTAGAACGGGTAGAGGTGCGTGTATGTATTGGTCATTTCTGGTATGTACACGAAGGGGAGTATCACCTCGAGCGGGTCGCGGTCGGTCAGACCGATTGACTTAGCAATGGCGTAGAACATTCGCAGCGTGTTGCCGCCCCACATGGGTGCGGAACAGGGCTCGGCGCAGTAGTCGAACGCTACCATACTACTCGACAGGTAGAGGGCAAGGAAACTGTTTGCCTCCACGTCCTCGCCTACGGCACGCGCGCTCTGCATCGCAAAGCTCAGTGCCACGAAAGCCCCCATGCCATAGAGTAGGTGCTTGATGCGCACATATTTCTTGGCGTAACAGATGTAGAGCGAGGAGAAGATGATGCTCAGGAACGTGGTCTTCGACATGGTGGTAAGGGCGTAGAGCATGTTCATCAGCAGGATAGTGATTGTCAGCTTTTTGCTCTTGAAATACGTAAGGCAGAAGAAGAGCGACACGAACGCCAACGCGGTGCAATAGATTAGCGGCCCGATGTTGGGGCGCTCAATGTTCTCGTCAGCCCCGGTATTCATGATACGCATGTAGCGGAACATGGTCTCTGGTTCGGTCACGAAAGCCTTGTACAGCACCAGTCCGGCTACGATGGGCATCGTCACGATGGTAATCGCCATGTAGGCTTTCAGCACTCCGCGGTTAGGCTCGCGAGCGATGGAGGCCGCTGAGGCTGCCGGCGTAAAGCGCTCGCACATGAGCGCCGACACCGTGAAGCCAATGACCCACAGCAGCAACATAGGCGGGAAGTTGTGGCAGACGGGGTAGAAGTTGTTGGGGAGAAAGTAGAGGATAAGGATGGACACGCTCCACACGCCGGGGCAAGCCACGTAGGGGGCAAATATGTCGCGCGAGACATAAAGCCCTATCAGCGTAAGCAGAATGGTGATTGCCAATACAGCGAGGAGCATAAGCGTGTGAATGATTTACTTGTTTCTTTGTGGAAGGGCGGCGTTAGCTGTTTTGCCGAGCGTAGCGGCGGTAGCAGTGAGCCATGAGCAAGCATACAGCCACCTCGGTAGCAGTCACTGCGATGCAGGCGCCCGAAGCATAAAGCCAAGGGGTGAGGGCAAACATCAGCGTGATGGACACGGCGGCTGCGGCGAAGTACACGTTGCGGAACTGCCGTGCCGTGCGTTCGTTGCCCAGCGCAATCAGCCCCATTTGCCCGTACACGCCGCCAATGCCGATGGCGAGGGGCGCAAGGGCGAGTATGCGCAGATAGTTGTCAATGCCAGCGTAGTCGCTGCCAAGGAACAGGGGCAGAAACTGTCCGCCGAAGAACAGCACGACGCTGACGCTGCCCATCACGCCGCCTACAAGCAGGCGCACCTGAGCGAAGAGCCTTTTTGCCCCCAAGCGGTCAGTGAGTGCGAGCGCACTGATCTTTGGGAAGAATACTTGGCTGAGCGGCACGTAGAGCAGAAAGCACACGGCGCGCATAATGCGGTCGGCAGAAGAGTAGGCTCCCACCACAGCCGTAGAGCAGAAAAAGCCGAGGACGATGACCACGAGCTGCGTGTAGACACTCGTCGAGGCGGTGGAGAGGAACAGCGGGAAACTCTTCCTTATCTCGTCCTTGATGCCTGCCCACGTGGGGCGAACGGCTGCCACAATCTTTTGGCGATACAGGTAGACGTTGGAGATGACGGCCGTGCTGATGAATACCGCAGCTTGCAGGAAGGCTGCCAGTACATAGTCGGCAGGCGACTTCACAAAGAGGAATATAAGGGGGAGCAGCGCCACCTTCGACAGCGTGTTCATCACGGAGAACATCCGCACCTTGCCCACGCCCTGAAACAGCCACATAAACGTGAATGTACTGCCCACAGCCATGGGGAACGTGGCGAGGATTGCCTTTCCGTAGAGCCGGAACGTGGGTACAACGACTATCAGCACGCCGAGCAGCACGGTGGCTGCAAGTAGCAGCAGGGTCTTCGCTGCCGCAACGTTCCAAAACACGCGGCTCATCTCTTCGCGGTTGTCGCGAGTCTGCGCAATGTGCTTTGTGGCGGAGAGGTTAAAGCCAAAGTCCACCACGAGCATCACGTACTGCACCACGGAAAGCGAAAACCCCACGTAGCCGTAGCCCTCCGCTCCGAGCTTTACCAATAGGTAGGGCAGTACGAAGATGGGCAGCAGCTGGTTCACGCCTTGCAGCAGCATCAGGTAGAGCGAGTCAATGAGTTCGCCCTTGTTGTCCTTGAACGTGGCTATTCGTTTCAGCATACGAGAGAGAGGACGAGTAACGTCAGGCTTCGGCAAGCTGTGCCTTAGCCCGTTTCACTGAGGCGTGCACGAGCAGCACCACAATGCTGCCGAAGAACGACAGACAGAAGGCGGCTATCACTGTGAACATACGCTTCGGTCCCGACGGTTTGAGGGGAATGGTGGCGGGCTGAATGGTTGTATATACGGGGGTGCGTTCCTGAAGCTTTACCTGCGCAAGCTCCAACTGCTGGGAATATTGCGAATATACGTTGAACGCCAGCTGCATCTCGTTTTCCAGGCGGTCGCTCACCTGCTGGTACGAGGCAAGAGCCAAGTCCTCGTGCGAGTCGCAATAGTCGGCGTACGTCTGTTGCGCTTTAATGTATTTGGCGTGTGCCTCAGCGGTAATCTTCTTACAGTGTTCCACGTCCTTGCGCGCTTTGTTGGTGCGGTAGTTAGTGATGTATGTCTGCAAGCGTGCGCAGATGATGTCGGCTATCTGCTGAGCCACTTCGGCGTCCTGCGTAGTCACTTCAATGCTGATGATGTCGGTCTTCTTGTCCACGGTGCAGAAGAGCGCGTCTTTCAGGCTGTTCATCACTCGCTGCTGCGCCTTGGTGAGCTTCTTGGCGTTGATGTTTTCGTTGTCGCCGGCTTTCTCGTCCGCCTTCATCTCCTTAGGGCTGCTGTACCATGCGTGCTTTTGCCGGTGGCTCAGGTAGTCGTACACGCTGACCTTGCCTTTCAGACGGTTGCACTTCACTTGGTCGGTCAGCACCTCGGCGAGGAACACGGTGGAGTTGACCACTTTGGGGTAGAACTCGGGCGAGATGGCGTCCTGCGAGTCGCCTCCCATCTTCACTCCTGCCAGACTGGCGAGCGAGCTGAGGTTGCCCGACATGCTGGGCGACGACGAGGACGTTTCGGGGAGCATCACGGCCTCGGAATTGTATGTGCGCGGCTGGCTGAACGAAACGAGTGCGGCAAGTGCCGTCACAACCACGGTGGTGGCGGTGACGAACACCCAGTGGCGGCGCGCCGTGCGGAACACTTCGAGGGCGCGCAGCGTGATGGCATCGGCGGAGTTAGCCGACGGCTGTTGTGGGGTTGTCATGGGTGGGAGGGATGTGTGTATTCTTCTGTAAAACAATGACGGTGACTGCGTAGACAATGATGTCGGCAAGCACAATGAGGGTGCTTCCTACGCCGCATATCTTGAAGAGCAGCAGGTTGAGACCGTCGATGGCCACTTGCAGCGCAAGCACGCAAACGAGGGCGCGGCGCATGCTCATGCCCGTGGCGAGGCAAAGGTGGTGTATGTGCGTCTTGTCGGGGGTGAACATGCCCTTGCCTCGGCTCACGCGGCTCATTGCCACGCGTACCACGTCGAACACGGGGACGGCCACCAGCGTGAACGACACCAGGATGGGGCAGTTCTGCGTGTGGAACACAGCGGGGTTGAACATGCAATATTTAATGCAGAGGTAAGTGAGCGAGAAACCCAGCACAAGGCTACCCGTGTCGCCCATAAACGTTTTGGTGAACCGTTCGGCAGAGCCAAATAGGTTGTAGTACATAAAAGCGACCAGGGAGCCCGCCAGTCCGAGCGAGAACACGGCGAACACAGGCGAACCAAGACGGATGAACAGGTAGGAGAACACGCCCAGCGCAATCACGCCAAGGCCCGAACTAAGTCCGTCGATGCCGTCAATGAGGTTGATGGCGTTGATCAGGGTGAGGGCAATGAGCATGGTGAGCGGGTAGCCCACCCACACGGGGATTTCGTAGATGCCGCAAAAGCCGTAAAGGTTGTTGATGTAGAGGTTGCAGACAGGCATGAACGCCGCCGCGATAAACTGTATGGCGAACTTTACCTTTGCGTCAAGTCCCAACACATCGTCGATGAGGCCAATGGTGTATACCATAATCAGGGCTACGAACATCAGCACCGACGAGATGCCGAGGGTGAAGTAGCCGTCGTCCTGCCACATGGAAAGAGCGCCCACTGCAAACATGCCGGCGAGCATGGCAGGGACGAAGAGCGTGCCGCCAAGCCGCGGGATGCAATTGTGGTGCACCTTGCGGCTGTTGGGCATGTCGAACAGCCCACGCGTTTTGCAAAACTGCAACAGTACGGGCATACATACAAACGTGACAGCCATTGCCACCGCAAACGATATATAGGGATAGAATTCTTTCATGTGTGTTGTGCGCTTGTTGCGCCGCTGGATAGCCTCCTCGGGGAAACGTCAATCCGCGGGGCTTCCGCGTTCAGGGTGAATGTCAACGCCTCGTTAAGCCCCTCGCGGACTTGAAACGATGTGTCGGCGGTATACGTCGAGGCCGGAGTCTTTAAGGATGTCGGCTATGTGGGCAATGCGTTCCTTCTGCGTGGCGGCCTGTGAGTCGTCGTAGTCGTTGTCCTCTGCCAGGCGCATGCTGCCTTGCCCCGTAACGGGCAGGTATTCGTCCCAGTAGACGGGTACGCTGTGGTTGCGGCCATCGCCACCGCGCACGCTGATATAGCTGACCCGTTGCTCCACGCGGTAGCCGTAGGCCAGGACGGTGACGGTGGACGTGCCGTCGGCTGCGCGCTTTTCCTTGGTCTTGAGGATGCAGTCGGTGACGCACTGCGGGTGCATAAACTGTTCCTGCCCCCAGAAGTTGGCGAGAGCCTCGTGTTCCCAGAATGCGCTGTGCCGCTGCATGTCGCGACCGTAGATGTCGTGCTGCGGCCTAATCTGCTGGTACATGGGCACGCAGAGCAGTGGCGCGAGGGCAAAGTAGATGGCGCGGAAGTAGTTTGCGTTGACGCGGTAGAAGTCGCTTTCTGCCTTGTCGTAATCGAAACTTTGGTACAGCTGCGGATTCATATCGAGCTTGAGAGCTTGAAGGTGATCCGGGATGATGGTGTTGACCATGTGGTCCTTGGCAAAGTCGAAGTCGTCGCCGTAACCAGCCTCCTCGTCTTGCAGGAGCTTAACCATGGAGTTCTGAGCGAGCGGCGTGAAGAGGAGGGCAAACTGCTGGTTGTTGTTGCGGTTGCTGGTGTCGAACATCACCTCAAAGTCCTCGTTGGTCATCATGGCGTAGTCGCTGTTGTTGAGGTCGCGCGCCTTTTTGCGGAGCTTCCGTTTGCGCCATTTGTAGGACAATGAACCTGTGCGACTTGCCAGTCCGCTCTTTTTGCGGTAGAAGGTGAGGTCGGGGGCGGCTGTGTTGCCGTAGATGAGCCTCGTCTTCTCGTAGTAGCCGGGGTAGGGGGCTGTGACGCTCGCTGTGAGGGTTTCGGTGTGGTGCACGGTGGTCATCTTTCCGTCCGCACCGCGCTCGCGGGTAGTCCAGCTGATGGTCTTTGAGCCGTAGTAGGTTTTTGTCCCCATCTCCATCTTGCGCGTGCGGCAAAGCACAAAGGGATTGCCGTTTATCAGCCCGGAGTGGGAATATATGACGGAGCGTTCCGCATTGAACGTGCCGTCCCAACCATATACCTGTTGCAGGTCGGCCAGGCGTTGCGTGGTGAAGTAAGGATCGAACTCCAACCGGGGCACCGTCTGCGTCATCATGCGCGTAAGCACGTCCCAGTCGTACAGGCGGTTCAGGGGCTCCATCTGCCCCCAGGCCTCCTGCTTGAGTTGGTCCACGGTTTGTTGCAGGTCGTTGCGCTCTGCTTTCATCCTTTTCAGTCGGGGGTGAACCACGAACATAATCAGAATCAGTGCCACAACTGCGCCGCAGACAAGTGCCGAATAGCCGCCCGTGGTGAGTTCGTCGAACAGAAAGTAGAGGGCGGCGCACGCTGCCACGATGCCGCACACCAATACCACGTAGAAGAATCGTAGCCAGCCGATACGTGTTTTTACGTTGCTGAGCGACTCCTCTGCGGCATAGAGTTGTTGGCACGTTTGGCGGTTGGCCTCTACGTCCACCTGCGCTTCCTTGGCCAGCTGAGCAAAGGTGTCCTTCGCCACCTTTGCAAACTTTGGACGGAAGGTTTGGACGTACTCTTCGAGCGGGTCGTAAACGTTCTCTGTCATCGCAGCAGATTAGAAGAATTTGCTACGTGCCATCTCGCGCGTCTCGGCCGAGGCGGTGAAGGGTATGCGGGTGGTGTATCCCTGACGGGCTGCCACAATCATCTTAGTGGGCCAGGAGAAAATGTCAGTGTTCCACTGCGTTACGCGGCTGTTGTAAACCGTGCGGGCTGCCGTAATTTCGCGTTGCAGGTAGTTGTTCTGCTGCATGGCATCGGCAATGGCCTGATGGGCTTTCAGTTCGGGATAAGCCTCCACCTGGGGGAACAGACGACCGCACGCCATGTTGAGCTGATTGTTCACGTCGCTGCGGTTAGCCTCGTTGACGCTCCCGCCACGCAGGGCAGCTACGGCCTTCATTACGTCCTTGTCCAAGTCGACGGCGCGGTTCACCAGTCCGACAACGTTCTGCAAAATTTGCACACGCTGTTCCAGAAAGTTGTCAATGTTGGAGGCTTCGGCCTGAATGCGCTGCTCGAGTTGCTGGAAGTAGTTGCGTGCCGATATCTTCATGAATATAAAGATAACGCCGGGCAGCAAACCGCCTATGCAGCCAATGGCGGCTACCATCGTCGGGTCGCTGAGCTGACTGCCGCACAGAGCCACGTAGATAAGGGTGATGATGGGGATGGTTACCCACAGAGCAATTTCAAAGAGGGTTGACTTGAATGTCACGGTTACGGGGAGCTGGCGGTCAATGACGTGAATGTCGCGGCCGTTGTCGTTCACAGGTCCCTGGGTCTCATCTAATAAGTTCGCCATAGTAGTTGGTTGTTTTTAGGGGTTGTATTTCAGTTTTCTTTCGGCGCGGCAATGTGCGTATACGTTGTTCACTCGTCGCCACCTTAGGGGCAAAGTTCGCAACTTTACTTGAAATTTCCATCGTAAAGCGGCTATTTTGTCGAGAGTTCAAATTTATAAATTTCTTGCGGCGTGACGAAATGCCGTGCTTGCGGCTTCGTATCTATATAAATAGGTGATGCCCAAACACGTTGGTGCTTGGGCATCACTTGGGGTAGATGGCGGGCAATTTTCCCGCGGACGGACGGCGAACGCCGCGTCGCCGTGGGGGGTATGCCGCCGAGTTGTTTTTAGAAGTAGAAGTTCAGACCGAGGTTGCCGCCGAACTGACCCGTCTTGAACGTAGTCTCCTTCTTTACCTTCTGGTTGTAGCTGTCTGCGCTGCTGTCTTTTGTAACCTTCTTGCGGTTCATTGTGCGAGCCACGCCGAGGTCAACAGTGGCAGAGAGAGAAATGTTGTGGCAGATGAAGTATTCAACGCCCACGTTGCCGAGCAGACCGATTGTGTGCGAGGGTACGCCCTCGCTCCAGTCCTTCTTGCTGTCGTCCTCGTTGTTGTACTTCTTGAAGTCGCTGTTGCCGTAAACATAAACGAGGTTCAGGCCGAGAACCGGTTGCAGACGCTTGCCCGGACGGAGCAGGTACTGGCCACCAACCATCACCATCACTTCGCGCTTAGCGGTCTTCATGGTGGAGTCTACCTTCTCGTTGGATTTGTGATCCTCTTCCTTGTAAGTGTAGCTCTTTTCAGACTTGTTGTTAAAGCCGAGGTTCAGCGTTACAGCCCATTTGTCGGCTACCATATACTTGCCAGACATCGTGAGACCGCCGAAGAGGTCAGAGCTAAGACCCTTGAAGCCTTCGAATTCGTTCTTCGTGCTACCGTTGAACATGTTGCCTACGAAGTTGATAACGGGAGTGGCGCCGAAGCTGATGGCGAAACCGCCCTTCTTGCTACCGTAGTAAACGTCCTTCTTTTCAGTGCAGCAGTCGCCTTTCTTAGACTTTGCTGAAACGGCGTCAGACGTGGTGGCAAACATTGTGCCTGCAGCCATAGCGAATACGCTCAGGAGGGCTGCCTTCTTTACGAAATTGAACATAATTGTAAGTTGGTTTATGATAAGTGAATGTAAAATCCTGAAATATTACGTAACGGCATGTGGGCATGCTGCGCCCGCCGTAGCTTGTGGATTGCTTTCGGTAATAAAGGGGATGAGAATTTTCTGTGACTTATGCGTTGAATGTAAACGCCTGTGAATGAGGTGATAGCTTGTTTGCTGACGTTCGTAAGGTAATCTGTTTCCGGCATTTGCCGAGCGGATTGGAGAACGCTTTTCTCTATTTCCGGTGCAAAGATACGCTAAATTTTATAAATCAACGATTTTCTACTAATTCACGTTTCTTTTCTCGCTTGTTGAAATTCTTGAAAACGTTGCCGCACCCTGTTGGCATTAGCTCCGACCAAGTTGCCGTTTATCGTACGAATGACGTGCGTTCATCGTACGACGGCCATGTGTCCATCGTACGAGCGACGTGTGTCTGTCGTACGACGAACGACAATCCTATCGGGCATAGACTTGACTTCCTCGCGTGCGCGTACATTATATATATGTTACGTCGAAACTGGGGCGACAGGTGCAAGCTCTTACTCCCCACAAAAAATGCTGAATAATCGGTAAAAAGAGGGCGGAAAGTTGCACGGAACGAAATAAGCCCCTATATTTGCAGCAGAAACAAAGTTGTAATGATTACAATTTATGCAGACCAAAGCCAACGAAGCCCTCTCGCGCCTTGAAGCGCACGGCGTGAAGCCCTCCGTGCAGCGGTTGGCGGTGATGCAATACCTGCTCGACCACCGCACCCATCCCGCGGCAGACGAGATATACCTTGCGCTGCACCCCCAGATGCCTACGCTCTCGAAGACCACCGTCTACAACACGCTCCGACTGCTCACCGAAAAGGGGGCTGCCCTGCACCTGACCATAGACGAGCGCAACAGCTGCTTCGACGCGGACACCGAGCCGCACGCACACTTCCTGTGCAAGGGGTGTGGACGGGTGTTCGACGTGGCATTGGCCAACAAATGTCTCACCAGCGACGCCGTGCTGCCACAAGGCTTCCAAGCAGACGAGGCACAGCTCTACCTGAAAGGACTCTGCCCGGCGTGCGCCGCAAAGAGCAAGGAACAGTAAAACAACTCGCCGTAGGGGAAACGCTCCCCGCGGCACAAGGACAACCACATAACTCACTCAAAAAACTTACACTCACTATGAAAAAGAAATTCATCTGCACCGTTTGCGGTTACGTTTACGAAGGCGAACACGCTCCCGAGAAGTGCCCCATGTGCGGCGTTCCGGCATCGAAGTTCAAGGAACTCGAAGAGGGCGGCAAGATGGAATTTGTTGCCGAACATGCACTCGGCGTGGCAAAAGGCTGCGACGAAGAAATGATAAAGGACCTCAACGCTCACTTCAACGGCGAATGCACCGAGGTCGGCATGTATCTGGCCATGAGCCGCCAGGCCGATCGCGAGGGCTACCCCGAAGTGGCCGAAGCCTTCAAGCGTTACGCTTGGGAAGAGGCTGAGCACGCTGCCAAGTTCGCTGAACTCCTCGGCGACGTGGTATGGGATACGAAGACTAACCTTGAAAAGCGCATGAACGCTGAGGCTGGTGCCTGCGAAGACAAGGCTCGCATTGCTAAGCGCGCCAAGGAACTCAACCTCGACGCCATTCACGACACCGTACACGAGATGGCTCGCGACGAGGCTCGTCACGGCCGTGGTTTCGAAGGCCTTTACAACCGCTTCTTCGGCAAATAACAACTATCTACCCACTACTTAACCCAACTCATCCAATGAAAGACTTAAAAGGAACACGCACCGAGAAGAACTTGCAGACGGCCTTTGCTGGCGAATCGCAGGCTCACACCAAATACCAGTACTTCGCTTCGAAGGCCAAGAAGGACGGCTACGTTCAGATGGCCAACAT
>CAVKGN010000040.1:12038-16639 GCA_963655595.1 uncultured Oscillospiraceae bacterium | reverse complement strand
GCGGCGGGCGATATGAGAGCCATGAAGTCGTCCACGTCGCAATGTTCCTTTTGCAAGGCGCGCACTACGTCGCGTTCCGTCTTCTTCGCAATGGCCTCCGTGGTGTCGTCCCACGAGTATTTCAATAGTTCGTCTGAAAACATTTGCGTCCTTCTTTACGTGTGTGTGGGTTATCCTAAAAATGCCGTGAGCGGTGAACTTGCCTCTGCTCGCAGTGAGTGTACCTGTGCGGCCAGTCCTGCCTCGAAGGCTTCACGGCCAGCTTCCACTGCCTTCTTGAATGCGGCGGCCATCTGCGCGGGGTTGCCAGCTACGGCGATGGCTGTGTTTACTAAGCAGGCCGATGCACCCATCTCCATGGCCTCTGCGGCGTGGCTCGGTGCGCCTATGCCAGCGTCGACCACCACGGGCACGTTGGCTTGCTCAATGATAATGCGCAGGAAGTCCCTTGTCTGCAACCCGCGGTTTGTGCCGATGGGTGCGCCCAGGGGCATCACAGCAGCTGCTCCAGCCTCTTCAAGGTGCTTGCAGAGGGTGGGGTCGGCCTGGCAGTAAGGCAGTACTACAAAGCCCATCTTTGCCAACTCCTCCGTGGCTTTCAGCGTCTCGGTGCTGTCGGGGAGGAGGTAGCGAGGGTCGGGGTGAATTTCGAGTTTGAGCCAGTTCGTGCCGAATGCCTCGCGCGACATCTGTGCGGCAAATACAGCCTCTTCGGCAGTGCGCACGCCTGACGTGTTGGGCAGCAGCTGAATGTGGTCGGCTTTCACGTGTGCCAACATGTCGTCGTCCTCGTCGCCGAGTTCTACGCGCTTCATGGCGAGCGTCACCATCTCCGTGCCCGAGGCGGCGATGGCCTGCTTCATGGCTTCGTTGTTGCTGAATTTTCCTGTACCGACGAACAAGCGCGACGTAAACTCGCGGTCGGCTATTTTGAGTGTAGACATATTATATGTGTGGTGTTATTGATTGGTTACAAACGTGTAGACTGAGTGCGGCAACGGCTTATCCGCCACAAGCGGCCTTGATTACAGTGACCTTTGCGCCTTCGCTGAGTGCAAAGCTGTCCCATTCCGTGCGGGGCACCATTTTGTTGTCCACGGCGGCGGCTACGCCCTGCGCAGGCAGGCCGAGCTGGGCGATGAGTTCAGAAAGATTAGTGGCTTCGGTTGCCACCTCCTTGTTGTTGACGAATACTTGCATAATCACATATATAAAAAGGGTTGAGTGCCAAATGTGGTTGTGCAAACAAAGGGGAGGGGCTTGCTGCGCTCTGCCAACGCTCTGCAAGCGGCTGGGCTTGCATCCGCGCATTTGCGGTAATAAAGGCAGAAACTTTTCAAGTAGCGTCTTTACAATGCCTACGGCAGCATTAACTGCATCAGGTCGTAAGGGTATGATCTCAGCTTGCCCATAGGTGGAAAGATGTGCCAAGGGCAAGCACCCCTTTGTCTTCACTGCTGCAAAAGTAACGCTTTCCGTAGACATTTGTCATGTGCGCGGGCTTTTTTCGTGGCGGCGCGCATGGGGGCAATGCCGAAAACTATCGTACCTTTGCACAAATCCTAAACGAAAGATGTCACTTCCACAAGACCCCATGATGCTGTTTAGCGTGGTCAACACCAAGCTGCGCGACGAATACAGCTCGCTCGATGCCCTTTGTACCGACCTAAACGTAAACCGCGAGGATATCGAGGCAAAACTCTCCCAAGCAGGCTTCGAGTACAACGAAGCCCAGAATAAGTTCTGGTGAATTTCGCCCTTCGCCTTTCCCCTTGAAAATAACGCCCTTCCTGCACACAGTTCTGCATGAAAACACACTCCACCGTTCTGCGCTTAGTCGCAAAGTTCCCTTTTACGCTGATTTGTATAGCCTTGATATGGTACCTCTGTCTGTTCCGCGCGCCCCACGTGAGCGTGCTGAGCGATATCGTTGGCTTCGACAAGGTAGTGCACGTGTGCATGTATCTCGGCACGTGCAGCGTGTTTTGGGCGGAATACGCAAGGGGAAAATTCCAATGGAGTAGGGCGCGCCTTGCGCTGCTCGCCGTAGTGTTCCCCATAGCCATGAGCGGCGTGGTGGAACTGGCGCAGGAATACCTCACCACCTACCGCTCGGGCGACTGGTTCGACTTCTTGGCCAATAGCTGCGGCGTGTTGATAGCTTTGGCGTTGTCGCCCCTCACCAAACGGCTGTTTGCCTAACCAATTTCCAAGAAACGTGTATATCCGCATATCCGACAGCGAACTCTCGTTCGCCCGCTACGAAGCAAGCGAACCGCAGAATTTCCAGTTCGCCACCTTTCCCGTACGTCCGCAAGTGTCGCTCATGGTAAACCTGCGTACTGCCCTACGGCAAGTAGAGTTCCTGCCGCAAGGCGGCGGACACACCGAGGTGCTGGTCAACGCGCAAGCCACGCCCGTGCCGCTTGCCGAGTTCCAGGAGGAGGACATCGAAACGCTCTTCCACTCGTGTATGGCCACCGAGGGCAAGCAGCGCGTGTTCTACGACAGCGTGCCGGCTCTCAACGCTGTGTTGCTCTACGCCTTGGGCGAGAGCGTATGCAGCGCATTGGAAGAAGTGTTCGGCACGGTGCACTACACCTCGACGCAAACGCCCCTGTTGCAGCACTTCGCCAAGAAGGGCGTCGACACCACTACGGGGCGGCGCGTGTTCGTGTACCGCCACGACAACTGGGCGAACATCATCGTGCTCGAAGGCAGTCGGCTCATCACGCAGAACGCCTACAAGGTGGGGGCTGTGGCCGATGCGGAATACTACCTGTTCAACACCATACAGCACCTGGCCCTTTCACCTCAGACAACGCCCCTCTTTGTGGCAGGCGACGCCGCTCTGCGCACGCCGCTCGAGGAGAGCCTACGAAAGTACGCCTCGCGCGTCTACACCGTCAACCCCGCGGCAGAGTTCAACCGCAGCGTGGTGGCAACCACCGAGGGCGTGCCCTACGACCTTATGTGCGCCCTCCTAAGATAACAGACAATGAGAATAATCACCGGAAAATACAAAGGGCGTCACTTTGAGGTGCCACGCACGTTCAAGGCTCGCCCCACCACCGACTTTGCCAAGGAAAACCTCTTCAACGTGTTGCGCGCCTATGTGGACTTTGACGAAGTGCGCGCCCTCGACCTCTTTGGCGGCACGGGGAGCATTTCGCTCGAACTCCTTTCGCGCGGCTGCCAAAGCGTGCTGACGGTGGAGAAGGACCGCCGCCACCTGGCCTTTATGGAGCAGTGCCAACGGGCGCTCGGCGACGATGCCTGGACCCCCATAGGCGGCGATGCCCTGCGCTTCATCGAGCGTTGCCGCGACACGTTCGGCCTTGTCTTTGCCGATCCTCCATACGCCCTGCCAGAGCTGGGCGAACTTCCCGACCGTGTCATGCAGTCGGCCCTTGTGGACGAAAACACCCTCTTTGTGCTTGAACACGGCAAGAACTACGACTTCAGCACGCGTCCCGACTTCCTTGAACACCGTTCGTACGGCAGCGTAAACTTCAGCTTTTTCAGAAAACCACAGCCATGACCGACGAAGACTACATGCGCAAGGCACTCGAACAGGCGCGCCTTGCCTTCGACCGCGACGAAGTGCCTGTGGGCGCCGTGGTCGTATGCAAAGACAGCATCATATCCCGTGCGTACAACCTCACCGAGGCGCTCACCGACGTGACAGCCCATGCCGAGATGCAAGCCATTACGGCAGCTGCCAACCACCTGAACGGCAAGTACCTCGACGTGTGTACGCTCTACGTCACCGTAGAACCCTGCGTGATGTGCGCCGGTGCGTTGGGATGGTCGCAGATTGGCCGCATCGTCTATGGCGCAGCCGACCCCAAGCGCGGATTTACGCAGTTTGCCCCCCATGCCCTCCACCCCCGGACGCAGGTGACCGCCGGCGTGCTTGCCGAGGAGTGCGGCGAACTGATGCGTACGTTCTTCAAACGCAAACGCTGACATGGCACAGCACAATGAGCTCGGTGCGGAGGGCGAACAAGAAGCCCTCTACTACCTGTCGGAAAAAGGTTACACGCTGCTCGACCGCAACTGGCGCGTGGACCATTTGGAGATAGACATCGTGGCAGAGTGGCACGGCGAGATTGTGTTCGTCGAGGTGAAGACGCGCCGCAACGAGGACTACGCCCCAGCCGCTGAGGCCGTCACCCTGCAAAAGAAGCGCAACATTATTGCCGCCGCCCGTGCCTACATGGCCATCCACGGACTGCGCCACAAGGCATACAGCTACGACATCATCACACTCATAGGCACAGAACGCCCGTTTACCATCAACCACATACGCCACGCCTACAACGAAGAGGGCGTTTGGCGCGAAAGCCAACGCAAAAGCCCGTTCCAGGTTTAGCCCCCCCCTCACGTTTAGCCCGTATGCTACGTACCATCATGCAACTCACCGACCTTACGCTCCCCCCTGCCTGGGCGCACTGGCATTTGCCCGAGACGGACTCCACCATGCTCCAAATGCGCAAGTCCGACTACGCCGTGCCGGCAGGGAAGGACTTTGCCCTGCTCACCGCCGACTGGCAGACGGCAGGGCGCGGGCAGCGCGGCACGCACTGGGAGGCAAACCG
>CAVKGN010000040.1:0-11593 GCA_963655595.1 uncultured Oscillospiraceae bacterium | reverse complement strand
GCTTATTACGACGTGGCTCACGGGCAGACGTTCGAGGCAGAGATAGCCCGCATATCGCCGCTCGGCGTGCTGACCTTGCGCCTGGCCAACGGCACCGAACGCAACTACGCTTTCAAAGAAGTTAAAACCATTATCCGCGGAGGGGAAATGCTTTGACCGCACCATTTCAAGACAAACTAAACCAGAACATCCTGCGCATTGCGCTGCCCAGCATTGTGTCGAACATCACCGTGCCGCTCCTCTCGTTGGTCGACACCGCCATAGTGGGCCACTTGGGCGCGGCGGCCTATATCGGGGCAATAGCTCTAGGCGGGATGATTTTCAACATGATTTATTGGCTCTTCGGCTTCCTGCGTATGGGCACGAGCGGACTTACCGCACAAGCCTATGGGGCAGCCGACCGCCGACTCGTCCACCACACGCTGTTCCGTTCGTTGCTCCTTGCCCTGCTCGTGGCGGTTGTACTGATAGCCTTGCAAGGAGTCGTCTTTTCAGCTACGTTTCGTTTTGTTTCCGCCACACCGCAAGTCCGGGAGTGGGCGCACGTGTATTTCCGCACGCTCATCTGGGGCGCACCCGCCGTGTTGGGGTTGTATAGCTTCACGGGGTGGTTCCTCGGTCAGCAAAACGCACGGCTACCCATGCTCACTGCAGTGGCGCAGAACGTGGTGAACATTGCTTGCAGCGCATTCTTCGTCTTCGGTTTGCACATGAAGGTGCAGGGCGTGGCACTCGGCACTCTCATTGCCCAGTATGCGGGGCTCGCCATATCCCTTGTGGCGTGGCGGAGGCGGTATTTTCCCCGTAGCGGCGAGGTTGATTGGCGCGGCGTGTTCCGTCGCAGTGAGCTTGGCAAGTTTTTCGCTACCAACCGCGACATATTCCTCCGCACGTTCTTCCTCATAGCCGTCACTACGAGTTTCACGGCTTTCGGTTCGGCACAGGGCGAGAACACACTGGCCGCCAACACGCTACTCATGCAGTTCTTCGTGATGTTCTCGTACGTGATGGACGGTTTTGCCTATGCCGGCGAAGCCCTTGGCGGCAAGTGCTTCGGCGCGCGTAATGCCACCGGCTTTGGCAGCCTTGCCAGGCGACTCTTTGTGTGGGGCGTGACGCTGTCCGCCCTCTTCACCCTTATATATATATTGTGTGGCCACGTCTTTCTGCGTTTGCTCACCGACGAACAGTCGGTGGTGAGCCGTGCCTGGACCTTCTTCCCCTACGTGTGCGCCGTGCCTTTGGCGAGCTTTGCCGCCTTCCTGTTCGACGGACTATTTATCGGCGCCACGTCCACCCGCTTCATGCTCGTAGCGGTGGCAGTTGCCTCGGTGCTCTACTTTGCCCTCGTTGGCTTCCTCCCGCAGGGCAATCATGCCTTGTGGCTGGCTTTCCTTAGCTACTTGGCTTGCCGCGGCGCGGTGCAGGCACTGCTTTACCCCCGTGTGGCAAAGAAAATAACCTAATGCCACAGCAAGACGGCAAAAATCACTAATTTTGCGCTATTCCAATTAAGCAAAACACACTGATAATGGCAAAATTCAAACGCATCCTGCTCAAACTGAGCGGGGAGAGTCTGATGGGCGAACAGGGCTACGGCATCGACACAAATCGCCTCAACGACTACGCCGTGCAGATAAAGGAAGCCCTGGAAATGGGCGTGCAAATAAGCATTGTGATTGGCGGCGGCAACATCTTCCGCGGCCTGAGCGGAGCCACAAAGGGCTTCGACCGCGTAAAGGGCGACCAAATGGGCATGTGCGCCACGGTAATCAACTCCCTCGCGCTGAGTTCGGCGCTTGGAGCCTTGGGCGTGAAGAGCCGCGTGCTTACCGCCATCCGCATGGAGCCGATTGGCGAGTTTTACAGCAAGTGGAAGGCCATTGAAGCCATGGAACGGGGCGAGGTGGCCATTATTAGTTGCGGCACAGGTAGTCCCTATTTCACCACCGACACAGGTTCGTCGCTCCGCGGCATTGAAACCGAGGCCGACGTGATGCTCAAAGGCACGCGCGTGGACGGCGTGTACACCGCCGACCCAGAGAAGGACCCCACGGCCACGAAGTTCGACGAGATTACCTACGACGAGGTGCTCAGCCGCGGACTGAAGGTGATGGACGTGACGGCTACCGCCATGTGTCGCGAGAACAAGTTGCCCATCTATGTGTTCAATATGGACACCTACGGCAACCTGAAGAAGGTTCTTAGCGGAGAACCCATCGGTACCTACGTACACGCCTAACGGAGAGCCGCAGGCAAGTGGCGAAGAAGCGGTATCGCAGAAACAGAAAAACATAAAACACACTTCATATCAACAAATGGATCTTATAGAACAACTCATTGCGCGTGCAAAAGCCAATAAGCAGCGCATTGTTCTTCCCGAAGGAACAGAAGAACGCACTCTGAAAGCAGCCAACCAAATCCTTACAGACGGCGTAGCCGACCTCATCATCCTGGGCAACGTGGACGAAATCCACGGCCTCGCAAAGCAGTGGGGACTCGGCAACATCGACAAGGCAACCATCATCGACCCGGCTACAAGCCCCAAGGCCGAGGAATATGCCCAGCTCCTTGCCGAACTCCGTAAGAAGAAGGGCATGACCATTGAGGAGGCTCGCAAAAAGGTGCTCGATCCCCTCTACTTCGGATGTATGATCATTAAGAGCGGCGACGCTGACGGCCAGCTCGCCGGCGCACGCAACACAACGGGCAACGTGCTCCGTCCTGCACTCCAAATTATCAAGACGGCTCCTGGTATATCCTGCGTGAGCGGTGCCATGTTGCTGCTCACACACGCTCCTGAGTGCGGCGACAACGGCGTACTCGTGATGGGCGACGTGGCTGTAACGCCCGTGCCCGACGCAAACCAGCTGGCTCAGATTGCTGTCTGCACGGCACGCACTGCCAAGGCCGTTGCAGGCATCGATCCCCGCGTGGCCATGCTCAGTTTCTCAACCAAGGGCTCAGCCAAGCACGAGGTGGTGGACAAGGTGGTGGAAGCCGTAGGCATAGCCAAGACCATCGACCCGACTCTGAAAATCGACGGCGAGCTGCAAGCCGACGCCGCTCTCGTACCCTCGGTCGGCGCATCGAAAGCTCCGGGCAGCGAAATCGCAGGTAAGGCCAACGTACTGGTAGTGCCGAGCCTCGAAGTGGGCAACATTGGCTACAAGCTCGTACAGCGTTTGGGTCACGCTACGGCTGTGGGTCCCATTCTCCAAGGTATTGCGCGCCCTGTCAACGACCTTTCGCGCGGCTGCTCAATTGAGGACGTTTACAAGATGATTGCCATCACGGCCAACCAAGCCATCGCTGCCAAGGAGGCAGAGTAACTTTCGTATCACCCAGGGGGCGCGAATGCTCCCGCACCACAAACCCATATACATGAAAATTCTCGTTATCAACTGCGGCAGTTCTTCAATCAAGTACAAGCTCTACGAAATGAACGACAAGAGCGTGCTTGCTGCCGGCGGCATTGAAAAGATAGGCCTTGAAGGCTCGTTCCTCAAAACCAAGATTAACGGCGAAACGAAAATCATCGAGTCGCCTTGCCCCACGCACACGGAGGGCATCAAACTGATGTTCGACACGCTGCTCAACCCTGAGTACGGCGCAATCAGCAGCCTTGACGAAATCAGCGCAGCTGGTCACCGCATCGTGGCAGGCGGACGCTTCACCAAGAGTATGGTAGTGACCGACGAAATGCTCAAAGAGTGGGAGAACTACATGGACCTTGCTCCGCTCCACTCCGAAGCACACCTCAAAGGCTACGTAGCTGTTAAGAAGATGCTGCCCAACCTTCCGCAGGTGTTCGTGTTCGACACGTCGTTCCACCAAACAATGCCCGCAAAGGCATACATGTACGCCGTGCCTTACAAGTACTACGAGCAGCACAACATACGTCGTTGGGGCGCTCACGGCACGAGCCACCGCTTTGTGACGGCCCGAGTTTGTGAGGTGCTTGGCGTTAAGCCTGAGGATGTACGCATTATCACCTGCCACATCGGTAACGGCGCATCGGTTTCGGCTGTTAAGTACGGCAAGTGCGTTGATACTTCAATGGGTCTCACCCCCCTCGAAGGCCTTATGATGGGTACCCGTTCGGGCGACATCGATCCTTCAGCCGTGCTGAGCATCATGAAGAGCGAAGGCCTCACGCCCGACCAGATGAGCGACCTGCTCAACAAGCAGAGCGGCGTGAAGGGTATTTCTGGTATTTCGAGCGATATCCGCGAGGTAGAAGCCGGCATCCGCGAAGGCAACGAACGCGCCAAACTGGCCATGGAGATGTACGATTATCGCATCAAGAAGTACATTGGTGCTTACGCAGCAGCCATGGGTGGCGTGGACATCATCGTGTTCACGGCTGGCGTAGGCGAACACCAGTGGGACGTTCGTCAGGGCGCTACCGAAGATCTCGAATTTATGGGCGTTGAGCTCGACAAGGAGAAGAACCGCAAGAACTGTGGCGAGGAGGAAATCATTTCCACTCCGTCGAGTCGCGTAAAGGTAGTGGTTGTGCCCACCGACGAGGAACTCCTCATCGCATCCGATACGCTCGACCTTGTGAAATAACCCCCGCCGGCTGCCGCAAGGCAGACCAGCCATTGAATAGAAAGGACCGCCAGCGCGGTCCTTTTTTGATACCCCCTCACGAAGTAACGATTCTCCCCGGCAAAGTTGGCGTTCGTCGTACGGCGGACGTGTGTTCAACGTATGAGGGACGTGTGGCTGTCGTACGAATGACGTGCGTTGCCCGTACGATGAACGCCAACAACTTCGGGGATAATTTTGACAGGCACGGGGGCTGCCGCTTTGTGTACGGGAGCAACGCTACCGAAAAAATGTTTACTTTTGTCAGTGATAAGGCTGGTTTGCTCGCAATATGCCAGCCGAGACATCCCAAGACGGGAATTTTGTCCGTCCGTTTACCTACTGCATAAAGAAAAAGACCTATGAGCCAGAAAGAACAAGAAACGCTGGAACGCAACGACTTTGTGCGTGCGTTGCTGGGAATATATCGCCACGAACACGCCCGTCCCTCGCACGAGGAGGCGAAGCGCGTGGCCGACTTCGTGGAGAGTGCCGTTGAGACCGATGGTTCGCTCTTGCGCGACGAGTTCGGGTTCAACCGCATCGTACTTGCCGTGCAGGCCATGCGACTCGCTGTTGAAGAGATTGGGATGCGCGGCCCTGCCCTTACGGCCTATCTGCTGCGTGCCGTGGTGCGCAAGCCCGAACAGTGCAAGTTGGTGGACCACTATTTCGGCTCCGACGTGGCAGCCACGTTGCGCGGTTTTCTGCGTGTAGAGGCCATCGAGGTGAAGACCGAGGCCATGCGCACGGACAACTTCCGCAATCTGCTCATATCCCAGGCTGGCGACATGCGCATTGTGCTGATGCTCATTGCCGACAGCGTAAACCTGATGCGCCGCGTTAAGGACGTGGAAAACGTGGAGGCGCAGCGCAAGGTAAGCACAGAAGCAGCTTGCCTATACGCCCCCCTGGCGCACAAACTGGGCCTGTATAAACTGAAAAGCGAGCTGGAAGACCTCAGCCTCAAGTACCTTGAACACGATGCGTACTACATGATTAAGGAAAACCTCAACGCCACGAAGCGCTCGCGCGACGCATACATTGAGCGTTTCCTTGCGCCTATTCGCCAAATGCTCGACGCCGAGGGACTGCACTACCACATGAAGGGACGCACAAAGAGCATCCACTCCATTTGGCAGAAGATGAAGAAGCAACAATGCGGTTTCAACGGCGTGTACGACCTCTTCGCCATACGTATCATCCTCGATTCGCCCTACGAGAAGGAGAAAGAACAGTGCTGGAAGGTGTTCTCGCTCATTACCAATAAATACGAGAGCAACCTCAAACGCTTGCGCGACTGGCTCACTGTGCCCAAGAGTAATGGCTATGAAAGTCTGCACATCACAGTGAAAGGACCTGAGGACAAATGGGTTGAAGTGCAGATACGCACGGAACGCATGGACGAGATAGCCGAGCACGGCCTGGCTGCCCATTGGCGCTACAAGGGCGTGAAGAGTAGCGGAGGCGGCGTAGACTCCTGGTTGGCCGACATCCGTTCCGCCCTCGAAACAGGCAATGACGGACTGCTCACAGAGAGCCTTACGACCAACCTCCAGGATCAGGAAGTGTACGTGTTCTCGCCCAAGGGCGACCTCTACCGACTGCCGCCGCACTCCACCGTACTCGACTTTGCCTACACCATACATACGGGCGTGGGCAACCGTTGCGTGGGCGGCCGTATCAATGGTAAAAACTACCCCATACGCCAACCCCTCGAAAGTGGTCAGACGGTGGAGATACTCACCTCGAACACGCAGAAGCCAAAAGCGGAGTGGGTGAACATAGCCCAGAGCAACCACGCGCGGTCGAAGATACGCGCCGCCGTACGCGAGCTCACCGCGGGCGAGATAAACTTGGGCAAGGAAACACTTGAGCGGAAGATGAAAAACCGCAAGATAGAGTGGGACGAAGCCCTGGTGAACCAGCTCATTAAAAAGTTGGGATACAAGGAGAGTTTCGACTTCTTCCGAGCCATTGGCGACGAAAAGGAGGACATCAACCGCATCATCGACACCTACCTTGAACTGAGCAAACGCGAACAAGGCCTTGCCGAACGAGCCGCCGTGCGCTCGGCCGAGGAGTTCAGCATGGAAAGCGAAGTGGCCGCCAAAGCTATCGGAGACCAGGACGAGCTCTTGATAGGTAGCAACCTCAAAGGCCTCGACTACCAATTGGCGCACTGCTGCAACCCGGTCTTCGGCGACGACATCTTTGGTTTCGTCACCGTGAGCGGCGGCATAAAGATACACCGCACGAGCTGCCCCAACGCCAACGCCCTGCGCAACCGCTTTGGTTACCGCATTGTGAAAGCACGTTGGGCTGGAAAGGGAAAGGGTACGTACCCGCTGACGCTCCACGTGGTGGGGCAGGACGACCTCGGCATTGTGAACAACATCACCTCCATCATATCGAAGGAAGAACACATCATGCTCCGAAGCATCAACATCGACTCGCACGACGGCCTGTTCTCGGGTATTCTGACAATCCTTGTCGACGACACGCAACGCCTTACGGGACTGATCAAAAAGCTCCGCACGGTGAAGGGCGTGAAGGCTGTTAGCCGTTCCTTCCTTTAAGAAAAGCGCACTCCGACTGCCACGTGTTCGCAACAAGGCAACATAGCACAACGGCCACGCAATGGGCGATAGCAACGCTCATTGTGTGGCTTTTTGCATGGCACTCTCCCCTGCGAGCCACGCCCGTGGAGGCCGACAGCGCCGTGTCGCTACTCTTCAGCCACTGCCGCGAACAGGAGAGCGAGGCGAAAGGCCTGACATACAGCGCCGACGTGTACATCAAGCAGGATATGTTTACCCGCCGACGCGGCCCCGTGGTGCGCTACATACCAGGTATGCTTCGCTTGGAACGGGGTGTGCACCACTACACCACGGAGGCGCAGTTGCGCATGCAGCTCCACGAGGCGGGCGACATAGACTGCCGCGCCGTGGCCTACACCAGTACGGCCCGCTACCAGCGTCCCGACCGCTTTGGCGGCATGGGGCGGTTCAACTTCCACATCTATACGTCGAAACTCTTCGTGGACTGTTTGCTCAATCCGTTCAGCCCGCGCAACCGCCACTATTACCGCTACCGTCTTGCGGGCTCGTATCCAGCCACCGACAGTCTGCCAGCCTTTCACCGCATAGCCTTCAACCGCTGTTTCCAGAACGACCAGCTGGCCGAGGGAACCGTTGACGTAGATAGCCGCACGGGGGCAGCGCTGCGCTTTCAGTTGCAATTCCGCTACCGTTTCCAACAAATAACCGTCACGGCCGAGATGGGGCATGACGGCTACGAAATGTGCGTGCCCGTAAGGATGCACATCACGTCGGACTTCCGCCTTTTCGGAAACCGTGTGTACGAGGAGACTGACGTGGCAACGACCTACTCCTTCCGCTGCGACCTGCCCGAGTCGCAGGATAAAAGTGCGCGGCTCGACCTGACAGACCAGTGCCTGCTGCGCATAGACACGGCAAAGGTGATCACCGCTTCCACCTACTTCGACAAAATTCGTCCGCTGAGGCTCACGACGCCGCGCGTGCCGGACTTCTTCGTCTGTGACCGAGACAGCGACGAAACAACGTCGGTCCCCGACAGCGCAGCCGTCACGAACAACGTGCGGAAATACCTGATAAGCGAACATACCCAGGAGGTGCTGCTCTCGTCGCACAAATTCAACCTGCTGCAAAACGGCAGTGCACAGCTTACACTCCCGCCAATACTCACCCCCTCAATGGTACAGTGGGGCGGCGCAAGGGGCTTTTCCCTGAAAATGAGGGTAAAATTCAGTCTCAACAAGCTGCCGCGGACAATGCCCAACCGCTTTGAATTCAACCCGAGCATAGGTTACAGCTTCAAGCAGAAGCAGGTGTACTGGACGCTGCCCTGCGTGTTGCGGTGCCTCCCCAAAGTGAGCGGACTGTTCACGGCCGAGATGGGCGGCGGCTCGCACAGTTACAGCAACAGCCAGGCCGAGGAACTCCACCGCAAGCTCGACGGCGTAGAACGGTTCGACACGTTGCTCCACATCATTGACAATTACGGATTTCACGACTACCGCGACCTATACGCGCAGGGCGATTTCTCCCTTTCGCCCCTGCCCGGCCTGAACCTCACCTGGGGCGTGCGCTACCACCGCCGAACGCTTATAAACTTCAACGATTTGGCTGCACGTACGGGGTTGACGCACCGCTTCAACACCATCGGCCCCAGGATTCAGGTGGAGTGGACACCCTGTCAATACTATTACCGGCAGGGCGCGCGCCGCATCCCGCTCTATTCGCGCTACCCAACGTTCATCCTCAACTACGAGCGAGGGTACAACATCAGCAGCGGCGACGCAAACTTTGAGCGCCTCGAGAGCGACGTGCGCTACCGCATACCCCTCTATGCCTTGCGCACCATTTACTTACGCGCTGGTGTGGGCTTCTTTCTGCACCGCGGGGACGACTGCTTCCTGGATTACGACTTCTTCCGCTTTAATTATATGCCGCAGGGGTGGACAGACGAACTGACGGGCGAGTACCAACTCCTGCATGCGCGTTGGTATAATGAGTCGCGCTACTACGTGCGTTTCACCAGCACCTACGAAAGTCCCATGTTGCTCCTCTCGCGTATCCCAGGTTTGGCGCGGGTGGTGCAGAAGGAGCGGCTCTACGTCAACCTGCTCGGTGTACGTTCGCTGGGCGTGTACACAGAACTGGGCTACGGCATCAGCACCCACTTGCTCGACCTCGGGGCATTCACAGCCTTGCGGCGCGACCGCTCGCTCAGTTTCGGTTGTAAGTTTGTGCTTCACTTCTTCGACAACTAAACCGCCGCAGCTCCGTGCCGCTGCCCCGCAAAAGTCTGCGGAAAGCCCCTCCTCCAAAGAAAACAGGACGGAAAACACAGCTCGAAAAAGAGGGTAGGGAAGTAGTGGTATTAATTTTCGGTAATGTTTTTGGCAGTTCAAATCTTTTCAACAAATTTGCAATGTTAATAGCGCATTTGAGTGGGTTAAATGCGCTTCGTTGAAACTTAACCGTTCATAATCATGGAAAATACAACACCGTCCCTGAGTGGACTCAAAAAAGAGGCTTTCCAAAAAGAAATACAAGGCAAACAAGTTGACCTCTATTTCCTGCACAACAGCAATGGTATGGAGGTGGCCGTGACGAACTACGGCGGCTCGCTCGTGGCCATCATGGTGCCCGACCGCAACGGCAACTACGCCAACGTAATCCAGGGGCACGACAATATTGACGACTGCATCGCCTCGCCCGAACCCTTCCTCAGCACACTCGTAGGCCGCTATGGCAACCGCATTTGCCACGGCAAATTCACGCTCAACGGCAAAGAATATAGCCTCGCCGTGAACAACGGCCCTAACCACCTGCACGGCGGTCCGACAGGCTTTCACGCACGCGTTTGGGACGCAGAGCAGGTGAACGAACACACGCTCGTGCTGCGCTACGTGTCGGCTTACTACGAGGAAGGCTTTCCTGGTGAATTGTCCATGACGGTGATGTACTCCCTCACCGAGGACAATGAATTGAAGATCGATTATAAGGGTACTACTAATAAGAAGACGATCGTGAACATGACGAGTCACGGCTTCTTCTCGCTGGCCGGCATTGGCAACCCCACGCCTACTTGTGAGGACGTGATTTGCCAAATCAATGCCGACTTTTATGTGCCCATCGATGAGAACAGTATTCCCACGGGCGAGATACGCAGCGTAAAGGGCACGCCCTTCGACTTCACCACTCCCCATCCCGTGGGCGACCACCTCACCGACTTTTCAGACGAACAGATAAAGAACGGCGCGGGCTACGATCACTGTTTCGTGCTCAACAAACACGAACCGGGCGAACTCACTTTTGCTGCTAAAATCGTGGAACCCAAGAGCGGCCGCTCCATGGAGGTTTACACCACAGAGCCGGGCGTGCAGTTCTACTCCGACAACTGGGCCGACGGCTACAAGGGTCAGCACGGCGCCACCTTTGGTAAGCACTCCGCCCTCTGCTTCGAGGCACAGCACTTCCCCGACAGTCCCAACCGCGCCTATTTCCCGCCCGTTGTGCTCAAGCCCGGACAGGTTTACACGCAGAAGACGATCTACAAATTCGGCGTTGAAGAATAATCAAACATCAATAATAACATCTTAGCAACTATCTCTTTCTAAAAACAATGAGTAATCAAAAGAAACAGTGGAGTGCCATCATTATCATGATTGCCCTCTTCGCAATGATTGCCTTCGTGACAAACCTTTGCACGCCGATGGCAACCATTATCAAGAATCAAGGCGAAATCTCGAACGTACTCGCCCAGATTGGCAACTATGGCAACTTCGTGGCTTACCTTGTGATGGGTATCCCCGCCGGTATGCTTATCGCTAAGTTCGGCTACAAGAAGACGGCGCTCATCGGTCTCGTTATCGGTATCGTTGGTATTCTTATTCAGTGGTGCAGCGGTTTGCTCGACCCCAAGGAAAACCTTGGCCTCGTGTTCACCGTTTACCTTATCGGCGCGTTCATCGCAGGTTTCTGCATGTGTATCCTGAACTGCGTGGTGAACCCTATGCTCAACATCCTGGGTGGTGGCGGCAACGCTGGTAACCAGCTGATTCAGACGGGTGGTGTGTTCAACTCCACCGCAGCTGTGTTCTGCTACATCCTGATGGGTGCGCTCATCTCCGATGCTACGAAGGCCAAGATCGCCGACGCTACTCCCGCCTTGATGATCGCTCTCGCCATCTTCGTGGTTGCGTTCATCATCATCTCTCTGACAAAGATTGAAGAGCCTGAGCAAGCTCCCGTAGAGGTGAGCCTTATCAAGGGTGCAATGAGCCACCGCCACTTCGCCCTCGGTGCATTGGCTATCTTCCTCTACATGGGCATCGAAGTAGGTGTGCCTAACTTCGTACAGCAGTTCCTGACCAACGAAGAACACATCCCCGCTGGTACGGTAGGTATGCTCGTGGCTGTTTACTGGTTCATGATGCTTATCGGCCGTC
>CAVKGN010000039.1:15423-16762 GCA_963655595.1 uncultured Oscillospiraceae bacterium | reverse complement strand
TCGGTGTAGATTTTGCCCACGTATTCGCCGATGATGCCGCAGGCGAGGAGGATGGCACCGCCTATGAACCAGATGCTTACCAACTGCGACGTCCAGCCGGCAATGGCCTTCCCGTCGGCCCAGGATACAATGCCGTAGACAATGGCGGCGAAGGAAATGAGCATGAAGAACACGCCAAGCAGCGTGATGTACTGCAACGGACGTACGGAGAACGACGTGATGCCGTCGAGGGCAAAGCTGAGCATCTTGCGCAGGGGATATTTCGACTCGCCCGCCTGGCGCTCCGCACGGTCGTAGCACACGGTGGCCGTGGTGAAGCCGAGCGTGGTGACCATGCCGCGGAGGAAAAGATTGCGCTCAGGGTATTGCATCAGTGCCTGCAAGGCTCTGCGACTCATCAGGCGGAAGTCAGCGTGGTTGTACACCACGTTCGTCCCCATCAGGCGCATAAGGCGGTAGAACGCTTGCGCCGTGGTACGTTTGAAGAACGTGTCGGTACGCCTTTCGCGGCGCACGCCGTAGACCACGTCGATGCCCTTGTGGAAGAGGCTGACCATCTCGGGGATGGCCGCCGTGTCGTCTTGAAGGTCGGCGTCGACCGTTACCGCTGCGTCGGAGTGTGCCGCCGCCCACTCCATTCCCGCCCACAGAGCCTGTTGGTGACCGGCGTTGTGTGCCAGGCACAGCCCGCCCACGTGGGAGTCCTGACGGGAGAAGTCTGTAATCATTTCCCAAGTGCGGTCCTTGCTGCCGTCGTTTACGTAGAGAATGTAGCCGTGTTCCACGTCGCCCTTGTCCTCCAGCCGCTTGATGAGGCTGAGCAGTTGGACGTTGGTGCTGGGAAGCACGTCTTCTTCGTTGTAGCAGGGTACGATAAGAGTAAGATTGGTCATGCGTTTTTCCTTTTAAACACGAAACGGACAAGCAAGAAGTTTACAGGGATGGCTATGGCAAACACCGGAACGGGCGCGAGGGCAGCTGGCACGCCAAGCCACAGAAAGAGGTTGAGCAAGGCGATGTGCAACACGTAGTTCACTCCGTGCGCACCGCCCATGCCGGCCAGTTTGCGCCACGAGGGCGCCGAGCGGAACGTGAAATACGCCGTGAGGAAGAAGTTAGCCGCAAAACTCGCCACATAGCCTATGGTATAAGCAAGATTGAGCGGCATGACGCTCCGCAAGAGGAGGTAGAGGCCGTAGTGCAGCGCAGTGGCAAAAGCCCCCACAAGGACAAAGCGGAGCGCTTCGCCGCAGACGGAATGAGCGTGAGGACGATTCATGGCTGTCGGCGCGCGATGCGGTAGAGTTTCAGCCACTTGTGGTCGTCGCAGCTTTGGTGG
>CAVKGN010000039.1:6316-15183 GCA_963655595.1 uncultured Oscillospiraceae bacterium | reverse complement strand
AGGTCGCTCTTGGTATTTAGCACCAGCGGCTGATAAACGCCGTCAAGGGCAAAGAAAAGGGCTATGATGACCGCCAGCGTGCAACCAGCAGCCTTTCTCTTCCTCCACATGAAGAATGTAGCGATGGCGGCAACCTGCACCGCGAGGGCTATCCACTGCATGGGCGTGAGCGGAACGTCGCGCAGGGCTTGCAGCATGGCCGTGTTCTGCACGGCGTGATGCCCCGTGTTGACGAGCGATTCGGGAACCGCTCCCGCACGCACGGCAATGAATGTGAGTACTACCAGCGAACTCAGCACGGCGACAATCCAGCCAAACAGACTAAGTACGACCGGACGCTTTGCGCGTAAGAATAGGATTAATTCTGCGATGAAATAGGCCAAGAAGGGATAGATGGGGAGCAAGTAGACGCTCCGCTTGCTTTTCGGTATGCAGTAGAACACGAAGATGATGACAATGCTGAGCAGAGAGAAGAGCCGGGCGTCGTCCATGTGGCGGATATAGTCCATAAACCTTTTCCACCAAGTGCGGGGCTGACTCAGCTTCTGGCGTACGGTCTTCACGTTGAGGGCGAAAAGCGCAAAGAGCAGCAGAAGCGTGTAAGGCACGAGACCTGCTACAACCGTCAGCACGTTGTACGTCCACGGATTCACGTGGCTCTCGTACGTCATGTGCCCAGTGAGACGCAGCACGTTCTCTTCGTACACCAGTTGGAAGAAGCGTTCGCCCCCTTGCTGATAGGCAGCCACGTACCACAGGGCGGGCAGTATGCACGAGAGTAAGCCCACGCAAGCCATACGCCACAGTACGGGCAGGAAACCGCGCCCCCTTATCCAGGCAAAGACAGCCACCACGAGGCAGGGCAATGCTGCTCCCACAGGCCCCTTGGTGAGAAACGCACCGCTCAGGCAGAGAATGCCCCAAAGGGGAAGTCCCTTCATTCCGCCTTCAACCCAACGATAAAGGGCGTAGAGCGAAAGCACCATCATACACGTCAGCACCATGTCGACACGGCACGCCACGCCGGCGCGGTGTACCTCGAAGCAGCTCAGCGTGACGAGCGCCATGAGCAGAGCCGCGTCAAGTCCCCTGCGTCGTTCGTAGAAGCGGAAGCCCACCACGACCATTGCGCCCAGAGCCAGTGCCGAGGGCAGGCGCGAGGTGTACTCGCTGACGTGGCCTATGGGCAATGAGCAAAGGGCTATGAGCCAGTGGAAGAAAGGAGGCTTGTAGGCCATGTCGACGCCGTTGTTGATGGGCAATATCCAGTTGCCCTCTTTCAGCATGGAAAGAGCCACAACAGCCTCGCGTGGTTCGCCGCGTGTGTTGAAGAGCGTGCAGCCAAGGAAGGGCAGCAGCACGATGAGGCAGAGCGCCACGAGCCACCATGTGGCGGCGTAGTTTCGGGGGAGTAGGGGAGTGTTCACTTGCGGGAGGATAAAGAACAACCCCGATGCGCAGGGGACGAGCCGTGCGGCATCGGGGCTGGTTAGTGTTTGCGGGAGATTGGTTCGTTGTTCCTTGCTGGTGGGCGCGGTGGTTACTTCACGGTGATAAGGAAGTAGTTCTTCTTACCGCGCTGTACGAGCAGGTACTTGCCGTTGATGAGGTCGTTCTCCGTGATTTCCTGGTCGAAGGCGGCGAGCTTCTCCTTGTTCAGACTTACGCCGCCCCCTTGCGTGAGCTTGCGCATTTCGCCCTTCGAAGCGAAGCACTGCGTGGCCTCGGCAAAGAGGTCTACGGCCTTTGCACCCACGGCCTGATCGCGGCTTACCTCAAACTGCGGCACACCGTCGAACACGCTCAAAAAAGTGTCTTCGTCGAGTTTTAGCAGACTTTCCTTCGTGGCTTTGCCGAAAAGGATGTTCGAAGCTTCGAGAGCCGTCTCGTAGTCCTCGCGGCTGTGTACCATGCAGGTAACCTCCTCGCCCAACTTCTTTTGCAGCGTGCGGCGACCTGGGTCGGCGCGGTGCTCAGCTATGAGCGCGTCAATCTCTTCGTGCGAGAGGGAGGTGAATATCTTGATGTAACGTTCAGCCTCTTCGTCGCCCACGTTGAGCCAGAACTGGTAGAACTTATAAGGCGTGGTGTAACGGCGGTCGAGCCACACGTTGCCCTGTTCTGTCTTGCCGAACTTCTTGCCGTCGGCCTTGGTGATGAGCGGGCAAGTGAGTGCGTAGGCGTCGGCCTCTGCACCCAGCGTACGACGGATGAGCTCGGTACCAGTGGTGATGTTGCCCCACTGATCAGAGCCGCCCATCTGGAGCTTGCAGTTCTTCTCCTGGTAAAGGTGGAGGAAGTCGTAGCCCTGAAGCAGCTGGTAAGTGAACTCAGTGAACGACAGACCGTCGCGTGCCTCGCCGTTGAGGCGCTTCTTTACGCTGTCCTTTGCCATCATGTAGTTCACGGTGATGTGCTTACCTATCTCTCGAGCAAAGTCGAGGAAGGTGAAGTCCTTCATCCAGTCGTAGTTGTTGACAAGTTCGGCGGCGTTGGGCGCGTCGGAGTCGAAGTCAAGGAAGTGCGACAGTTGCTTTTTGATGCACGACACGTTGTGGCGCAGGATGTCCTCGGTGAGCAGGTTGCGCTCTGCGCTCTTGCCCGAGGGGTCGCCAATCATGCCGGTTGCGCCGCCCACGAGTGCCAGCGGCTTATGGCCGGCACGCTGGAAGTGTCGGAGCATCATCACTGAACAAAGGTGGCCGATGTGGAGTGAGTCGGCCGTGGGGTCAATGCCTACGTAGGCTGTGACCATCCCCTTACTGAGCAGTTCTTCTGTTCCGGGCATCATTTGGTGGAGCATGCCGCGCCACTTGAGTTCTTCAACGAAATTCATCGATTTGTGCTGTTTCTGTATCTTATACTTATAAATAGGTTATGCTGGGGCAAAGTTAGTATTCATTACCTTGCAAGCCAAACTTCGGGGTTGAGTTTAGCCGTTTCGCGACGTAGCTGGAAGTGGAGGGTGGCGTTTCCTGAGGCGTCGGCGGCAATTGTGCCGAGGCTTTGCCGTGCCTGCACGCTTTGTCCGCGGCGCACGCTGGTGGAGCTGAGATTGCAGTAGACGCTCATGTACGAGCCGTGTCGCACGATGACGTTGTACATGCCGCCGTATGTGAAGATGGCCGTCACTTCGCCGCGGAAGATGGCGCGTGCTTGTGCGCCCGGCTGGCTGGTGATGTTGATACCCTTGCTGTCGAGCTGCACGCCGTTGAGACCAGCCACGTTGTACGAGCCATAGTGGCGCGTGATGGTGTAGCCGCCAGTGACGGGCATGGGTAGCCGTCCGCGGTTGGCCTCGAAACTGCTCGACAAGGCGCGGTCCGTGTTCTCTGTGATGGGAGCTTCGGGCACGCTGGCTGTGGCCTTACGCGACGGAGTGGCCGCGTTGTTCTTCTTTGTGGAGGCTGTGGCGGTGCTTGTCGTCTTCTTGCTGGTTGAGGCCTTATTTGCTTCGGCGCGCTTTCGTGCAGCCTGCTGTTTGGCAGCCTTCTCCTTGGCGGCTTTCTCGCGTGCAGCTTGCTCCCGTTCCGCTTTCAGCTTAGCTTGGCGAGCCAACTCGGCTTTCCTGCGTCGCTCCTCTTCCGCCTTTCTGCGTCGTTCGGCCGCCGCTATCTCTTGCTGAATGAGTTGGTCGATGCGGGCGTCGAGCTGCGCAGCCTTTTTGCGTTGCTGTGCGATGGAAGCTTGCAGCTCGGCTTGTTTCTTATTCAGCTCGTTCACCACTTGCTGCCGTTCCTGCTTCTGTCCCTGCAACTTCTGTGTTTCAGCCTGTCCCTCTTTGTAGAGGCGGTCCTTCTCGGTCTTTACGCCGAGCAGTTCGTTGCGCTTGGCTTGCACCTCTTCCTCCTTCTTCCGTATCACGGCAGCCTGCGCCTTCTGGTAACGCCCAAAGGAACTGAGGTAGCGAAGCCGGCGGTACATCTCCCTGAAATTGCGCGCCGAAAGGATGAATTGCCACTTCGACAGCGCCGTGCGGTTGCGGAATACGTACGACACCGAGCGGTTGTAGCGCCTTTTGCACTGGGCAAGATCCTGTTCGAGCAACCGCAGTTGCTGTTCCAGTCCGGCTATAGTCGAGGCGAGCGTGGTGAGTTCGGCGTGTATGCCGTCCACGTAGCGCTGCTGCCCCTCAATCTGCACATTAATTACTTGTAGGTTCGCCAGCTGCGACGTTACGTCCTTCTTCGTGCTTTTCAGCATTTTCTCCTGCGTGGCAATGTTCTTCTTGAGCGTAGTCTGTTGCTTTTGCAGGGTACGTATCTTCTTGTTCGTTTGCGCAGGGAGTGCAAACGAAACAAGCAGTAGCAGAAGAGTGGCGAGGTATTTCATGTACGTATGGGGTGGGGCGGGCTACAAGCCCAGTTTCGAGAGGATTTCCTTGGCTGTGCGTTGCGTGTATTTGCTGGAAACGCTTGTTGCCGTGTCGAAGTCGGCGTTGGCTTTCAGACTGCTGAGGCTGATTTGCAGCGACGCGTCCTGTTTGCCCGTTCCCGTCACGGCGAGTTGCAGCGACGTGGGGAACGGCCGGCCGGAGAATGCGTTGAAATCGGCGTAAGTGAACGTAAACGTCCCCTTGTCGGAGGCGTTCTTTCCCTTCACCTCCACACGGTTCACCACGGCGTTGGCCGCATCGGTGAAGAACTTATAGGTGAGCAGGGGCGTGTCCTGAGGCGAAAGCACGTTGCCAGAATTGTCCGACGTCAACGTGAAACGTTCCAGGTCGCTCGCTGTCAGTGTTTGCTGCCCCGGGATGAAGAGTTCGTTCCAGAAGAGCGATTGCAGGGAGTAGAAGTTGAGGCCAGCCTGTTTCAGGAAACTCACCTCGTCGTAGGCGGCGCGGACATACTGTTTGTTCACGCGGTCAATCACGAGTACGTCCTTCGGCGTAAACTCCATAAGTCCCACTTCCACGCCGAGGAAACGCAGCGAAAGGCGCACCACGGCGTTGCGCTTCATTTGCAGTTTGCCGTTCACGCTGAGATCCTTTCCGCCTACGCCCGACAGTTTTACCTTTGCGCTTGCCGTTATGCCTTCTATTGTGAGCTGGCGTGCAGCCACCTTCTTGGCGCAGTCAAGGGCTGCGGCGTTTGTGGTCTTTGTGATTTTAGTGGTTGAGGCTGATGTCCCCTGCGAGGCTGAACTCCCCTTCTCGGCTTGTCCCGTTGAGCGACAGGCCATAAGGAGCAGGGCTGAGAGGGCGAGAATGCAAAGTTGTTTCATAGGTTTGTGTGTGGAGCTGTGTCCAGTTATATTCTTCTTAGCCGCACCTTCCGGGCTATCCGGGCGCGGGCTTTTTTGTCTTTGGCAAGCGAGAGGGCCTTGCGCCAATGGGCAAGAGCCTGTGCGTAGGCTTTGTTGCGGTAGCAGATGTCGCCGGCGTTCTCGTAGATGGTGGAGCTTTCGCTTGTTGAGTCAACGAGTCGCAGCGCCTCCTCGCTATAATATTGCGCCTCGCGGTACTTACGTTGCGTGTAGAGTATCCAGGCGTAGGTGTCGAAGTACGTGGCGTTGTCCGTTTCCAGTTCAATGCAGTGGCGGCTCATCCGTTCGGCCTTGTCGAGGCCTTTCCCCGTGAGAGCCAGGAAGTAGGCGTAGTTGTTAAGGCAGAGCGCATTGTCGGGATTGAACTCCAACGCGCGCTCAAAGTTTTGGAACGATTCCTCTGTGCGCCCCTCTTCGTGCAGAATGTCGCCGAGTAGGGCGTAAATGTCTGACACTTCCGAGGAGTCAGAACTCTCTTCAATGTGTTCCGTACCGCGTTGCAACTGTTCGATGGCCTGCTTGTTGTCGCCTTGAATATACAGCGCAATACCTGCGCCGTGGTAGAAGGCTGGTATCGTTGGGTCGTAGAGAATGCCCTCGCGCGAAGTATGCAACACTGCCTTGTAGTCGCTTTGCTTGAGTTGCAGTGACATGAGCGACATGCGGAAACTCGTGTTGTCCGGCTCAATTTCCAGCACCTTCTCGTAGGCGGCTTTCACCGAGTCGTCGGGCAGACCTTTCAGCTGCACGTACACTGCTTTCAGCTCCGCAATGTCGCCGCTCCCTTGCGGCTGGGCCAGCACCTTGTTGAAGAGTTGCAGCACCGGGGCAGGGTCTGTGTCCTTCTGTCGCAGGTCGTCGAGCATATAGGCCTCCATTGCCTTATACTGTGCGCCGCTCTGCGTGTGCGGGTTCAGCACCATGCGGTGGAGCAGGTCGAGGTAGAGCGAGTCTGCGCCGGCTGCTTTGTAGTAGGCCAGGAGTGATATCTGTGCGTAGCTATTGTCGGGCTCTGCCGTCAGTACATCGCGGTAGATGTCGAGAGCCTGTTCGTGGTAGCCGTGTTTGTCGTAGAGGTCGGCAAGGAGTACGCGGTAGCGAAGGTCGTAGGGATACTCTGCGCAGAGTTCCTCAATGGCCTGATACGCATGTTCCGTGTCGTTCATAGCAAGGAACGTTTGGAACTTTTCAAGGCTCAAATCCTCGCTTTTTCCCAACAGACGTTCCATGCGTTCAATGGTGCGCACTGCGCCGGCGTAGTCGCCGCTCGTCTTGTAGAGCCACACCAGGGTGCTGAGCGTCTCCTCCGTTTCGCGCTTATCGGCAATCTCCTCATACAGCTCGATTGCCTCGCGATACTGTGCAGCGTTGGCCTGATAGGTGGCAAGCGTCTCCTTAAAGAATAAGTTGTCCGGGGCAAGATCCACAGCCTTGCGCAGCAGCGAGTCGCCAGCGATACGGCTCAGCGAGTCGGAGTAGGCTGACTGTGTGAGCCTCAGAAGTCCCATCTCGTACAAAGCCTCAGGCGCAAGCGGATTTATCTGCAACGCCTTGGCGAGCAGCTCATACTGTGCCCCAGTGTGGTCAGCCTCCTTCTGGCGTATGGCTTCGAGGAAGAGTCGGTTGAACTGCCTCTCCTCCTCGTAGCTCAGCGTGCGGGTTGGCACGGCCTTCTCCTGCACGGCGGCAGTGCGCTTCGTGCGGTTTCCCGTAACTTGCGTTCCTTGAGCTGTGGGGAGCGTCAGCTGCGCGCTTTGGCTTTCGGCAGCTTTCGGCTGTGCTGTGCGGTGACTTGTCCGACACGAGAGCAACGCAAGGGTGAACAATATGTAGATTACTGTTCTCAAAGGGGAAAGGGTGAGGTTGTGGGGTGTAACAGTGCTTGGTCCTTTTTATATGCCCGAATGTCCGAAACCGCCTTCGCCGCGCTCCGTAGCGTCGAGCTCGGTCACGGCGTGCCACTCGGCGCGCTCGTAGCGAGCAATCACCATTTGCGCAATGCGGTCGCCGTCAGTCACGGTGAACGGCTCGGCGGACAGGTTGGCCAGGATAACGCCAATTTCGCCGCGATAGTCAGCGTCGATTGTGCCGGGCGTGTTGAGCAGGGTGATGCCCTTTTTCAGAGCCAGGCCCGACCGAGGACGTATCTGCGCCTCGAAGCCCTCGGGCAGGGCAATGCGTAGCCCCGTGGGTATGAGCCGGCGTTCCATTGGTTGCAGGGTGACGGGGGCGTCGAGGTTTGCCCGCAGGTCCATGCCTGCGCTCAGCGGCGTGGCGTATTCGGGGAGCGGGTGGTGCGACTGGTTGATGATTTCTATCTTCATAGGGGCGTGTGTCGTGGCGGCAAAACCTCCTTACGCCGTAGCTTCGGTTAAGGCTTTGCCTCTCTTAAATTGAGCAAAAGTAGTGATTTCCTATAAATTCAGCTTTCCTGCTGTGGCGTTTTTCCTACATTTGTACAATCGTTGACACAAGTAGAACGTCTCTCAACCGTCTCAACACATCTTCGTTATGGAATGGCAAACTCTTATCTCCTCTGAACGTTTTGGCAAAGACAACAAGCCGCGCCCCTTGGCTGAGCGGCGCACGGAGTTTCAGCGCGACTACGACCGCCTAATCTTCTCCGCCGCTTTCCGGCGTATGCAGAACAAGACGCAGGTCTTCCCCCTCCCGGGCAGCGTCTTCGTGCACAACCGCCTGACGCACAGCCTCGAAGTGTCGAGCGTTGGACGTTCGCTCGGTACCGACGTGAGCCGCGAACTCATTCGCATCCACCCCGAACTTCACGACACGGAGGTGACCGGCATGGGGGCTATCGTGAGTGCAGCCTGCTTGGCGCACGACATGGGTAACCCGCCGTTCGGACATTCTGGCGAGCGGGCCATTCGAACCTATTTCACTGAGGGCAGCGGCCGCGAGTTGCTCTCGCTCATCACGCCCGACGGTGAACAACTCTCCGAGGCGGAGTGGACGGACATGATACGCTTCGACGGCAACGCGAACACTTTCCGCCTATTGACGCACCATTTCAACGGGCGGCGTCGGGGCGGTTTCGTGATGACCTATTCCACGCTTGCTGCCATTGTGAAGTATCCCTACGGGTCGGACGGTGCGCGGCGCAAGCCTAAGTTCGGCTTCTTCGAGCAGGAACGAGCCACTTACTTGCAGATAGTCGATGCCTTGGGCATCAAGCGACTGCCCGACGCTGGCGACGGTGTGATGCGCTTTGCCCGGCACCCGTTGGTGTACCTTGTGGAGGCGGCCGACGACATTTGTTACGAGATTATGGACATTGAGGATGCGCACAAGCTACGCATTCTCTCCGATGAGCAGACGGTCGACTTGTTCCTCGGCTTCTTCGAGGAGGACGAGCGGCAGGCGTTGCAAAACCGCTATGCCGACGATACCGACGTAGACGATAAGATTGTGTACTACCGCTCGTGCGTCATCAACGCCCTGGAACGCGCCGCCGTGCGCGTGTTTGTGGACCACGAGGAGGAAATCCTCAACGGAACGTTCCAAGGTTCGCTCGTCGACCACCTGCCCTACACGTTGCTCCAAGCCTACCACCGTTGCGAAAAGGTGGCCATGTCGAAGATATA
>CAVKGN010000039.1:0-5974 GCA_963655595.1 uncultured Oscillospiraceae bacterium | reverse complement strand
CCGTGTGCTGAGTTTAGCAATATATGAGTGTGGTCAGCCGTTCAGGATTGTACACGGTTTCGGCCACTTGCTGCACTTGTTCGGCTGTGACCTCCTGCAAGGCTTGTATGATTCGGCTCACATTGCGGTGTGTGCCGTAGTGGGCAAACGTCTTGCCCAAAGCGTTGGCGTAGCTCTCTGAGGCTTCTGTGGAGATTCCTATCTGTCCGCAGAGTTGTTTCTTGGCTGCAAGCAGTTGGGTGGGTGTGAGCGGCTTTTCGGTGAAACGGCGCAATTCGCGGCGCACAAGTTGGCAGCAGCGTTTCACGTCGTGCGCGTCGCAACCGAAGTAAACGTTCCAAAAGCCCGTGTCGGGGTAGGTGTTGAGGTAAGAGTCTACGCTGTACACCAGTCCTGCCTTCTCGCGCAGCGACAGGTTCAGGCGTGAGTTCATTCCTGGTCCGCCCAGCAGGTTGTTGAGCAGGATGAGGGCAAAGCGGCGGCTGTCCGTTCCGCTGAATGCTGGCGCGCCCATCAGCACGTGCGCCTGGTGCGTGTCGCGGTTTACGCGTCGTTCGGTAGCTTCTGCCCTCGGCGCAGGATTTTGCGGTGAAACGGCTGCGAAATGCTTGTCGCGGAAGTCGTCGGCAGGCAGCAGGCGTTCCAGCGTGCGCACGATTTTTTGGAAGGGCACATCGCCATATACGTAGAACACGGCATTTTGCGGCAGGTAGTAGCGGTCGGCAAAGCGGCGCGCGTCGACGGTGGCGTAGGAGCGGAGGCGTTCGGGCGAGCCAAGGATGTCGCGCCCCAGGGGTTGGTCGGGGAACATCAGTGTTTCAAACTCGTCGAAGATGAGGTCGGACGGCGTGTCGCGATAGCTGTCTATTTCGTCGCAGATTACTTCCACCTCTTTGTCTATTTCAGCCTGCGGATACGTGCTGTGAAATACGATGTCGGTCAGCAAGTCCGCCGCCCGGGCGAAGTCCTCTTTCAGCACCGTGGCGGTAAACACCGTTTCCTGCTTGGTGGTAAAGGCGTTCAGTTCACCGCCCACGCGTTCCAGTCCGTTAATGATGTGGCAAGCCCGTCGGCGCGCCGTGCCCTTGAACGTAATGTGTTCCAAGAAGTGTGCCATGCCAGAGTCTGCCAGTTCCTCGTGGCGCGTACCAGCAAGCACCACGTAGCCGCAGTATGCCACCTGCGACTTGCGCTCTTCGTGGATAATGCGCAGACCGCAGGGGAGCGTGTGCGTGTGGAAGGTATTGTCTGAAATATTCGGTTTCATCGCAAAAAGGAGCGTTTCTATCGTTTGAAGTATTTCCCGACAACGGGCAGTGAACTCAGGGGAAAGTCGTAGTGCACCGTATGCGCCACGAACAGGACAATGCACGCCGTGTTGATGAGGAGGCGGAGCGGCAGGCTGGGTACGTAAACCTTAGCGGCTTGCATCACGGCAAAGAAAATCGCCGTGATAAGCACGTAAACGCCGATGCTCTTGAGCGGGTAGGCAATGGGATAGTATTTCTGCCCCACAAAGTAGCTCAGGAGCATAGCCGTACCGTATCCAGCAAATCCTGCCCACGCACAAGCTATGTAGCCATATTGCGGCACAAAAATCACGTTGACGGCTATCAGCACGGCGCAGCCAATGCCTGAGAACCATGCGCCCCAAATGGTGCGGTCAATAAGCTTGTACCAGAACGAGAGGTTGAAATAAACGCCCATGAGTATTTCCGCTGCCATTACGATAGGCACCACGCGCAGTCCGTCCCAGTAGTCGCGTCCGATGATGTGGCGCAGCACGTCGATATAGCCCATCACCACGAGGAAGGCCAGCAACGTAAAGATGAGGAAGTACTTCATGGCGGCCGCATAGGTGGCGCGGCTGTCCTTGTCCTTTGCCTTGCCGAATACGAAGGGTTCGTAGGCGTAGCGGAAGGCTTGCGTAATCATGGCCATGATCATGGCGATTTTCGAGGCTGCTCCGTAGATGCCCAGCTGTGCGTGGGCGTTGTCGCCCTTATAGATGTAGGGGAAGAGAATCTTGTCGGCAGTTTGGTTGAGTATGCCAGCAATGCCCAGCACCAGGATGGGCCAGCTGTAACGGAGCATTCGGCCCACAAGCAGTTTGGCCTCGTGCCACGAAGGGCGGTCGGCGCAGAAACCCTCTTTCAGTTCGCTGAAAAAGCAGAACGTGATGGCGGCGGTACAAGCAAGGTTGATGTAGAAGGCATAGCCCACGTCGTGACCGCCAAGCACCACGTAGTAGCCCAGGTTGAGTAGAATGTTGAGCGTGATAAACAGCAGTTTCAGCGCAGCAAACTTAATGGGACGCTTCTTGTAGCGCAGGTAAGCAAAGGGAATGCACTGGAATGCGTCGATTGCCACAGTGACGAACATCGTCCACACGTAAGCGGGGTGGTCGGCGTAGCCCATCAGCTCGCTCAGGGGATGAATGAATATAAGCACCATGGCGATGAACAGCAGCGACGTGGTGCCGACGAGGGCAAGCACGGTGGAGTATACGTGGCGGCCGTTCTCCCCCTCCTTGTTGGCAAAGCGGAAGAAGGTGGTCTCCATGCCGTAGGTGAGCAGTACGAGCAGCAACGCCGTGTAGGCATACATGTTTGTGATGACGCCGTAGCCACCGCTCTCGGCACTGATCTTTGCCGTGTAGAGCGGCACGAGCAAGTAGTTGAGGAAGCGGCCCACGATGCTCGAAAGTCCGTAGATGGCCGTGTCCTTGGCAAGGCTCTTCATTCCGCTCGCGCTCTTGGCGGCGGTTTGTGATTGGTCTGACATGGTGAAAGTGATTGTTTTGCTTTACGAGAAGAACAGGTAGCAGATGGCTATGGCTGCCACTACGCCGGCCAGGTCGGCGAGCAAACCGCAGGCCACAGCGTGGCGCGTGCGCGAAATGCCCACAGAGCCGAAGTAAACGGCCAGGATGTAGAATGTGGTGTCGGTCGACCCTTGGAAAATGCAGCTGAGGCGGCCCACAAAGGAGTCAGCCCCGTAGGTCTGCATAGCATCGACCATCATGCCGCGTGCGCCGCTCCCCGAGAGGGGTTTCATTAGGGCTGTGGGGAGTGCGCCCACCCAGTCAGCGTTGAAGCCAAGGGTGTTGACCACCCACTTCACGCCCTCAATGAGCCAGTCCATCGCTCCCGAAGCCCGGAACACGGCGATGCCCACCAGCACTGCCACGAGGTAGGGAATGATGCGCACGGCGGTGTGGAAACCCTCTTTGGCTCCCTCTACAAACGCGTCGTACACGTTAATCTTCTTCCTCATCCCGGCCAGGATAAAGCACACTATTATAAGGAATAGCAACACGTTGGCTGTGGTGGTGCCGACGGTGTTCATCATGGTGCTGTCCAGGCGACTGAAGCCCCAGATGACGGCTGCCACAAAGAGCGACATGCCACCCAGCGTGGCGAGCAGCACGGGCTGAAGCAGGTTGATGCGCTGAAACAGACTTGTGACAACAATGCCCGCAAGGGTAGAGAAGAACGTGGCAATGAGTATGGGAATGAAGATGTCGGTGGGCTGTGCCGCACCCATCTGCGCGCGGTACACCATAATGCTCACGGGAATGATGGTCAGGCCCGACGTGTTGAGCACCAGGAACATAATCATTGGGTTCGAGGCGGTGTCCTTTTTCGGGTTGAGCGTTTGCAGGCCCTCCATTGCTTTCAGTCCCAGGGGTGTGGCGGCGTTGTCGAGGCCGAGCATGTTGGCTGCGATGTTCATGAATATGTTTCCGTACACGGGGTGTCCCTTGGGAATGTCGGGGAAAAGCTTGTGAAACACGGGGCTGAGCACGCGTGCCATTGCCTGAACCACGCCGCCCTTTTCGCCAATTTTCATCACGCCGAGCCACAGCGAAAGCACGCCGGTCAGGCCGAGGGAAATCTCGAAGGCGGTCTTCGAGGAGTCGAAGGTGCTGTCCATGATGGCTGGGAATACGCTGATGTCGCCAAAGAACAGGAGTTTGACGAGCGCAATGACAAAGGCTATCAGGAAGAAAGCTATCCAAATGTAGTTGAGTACCATGCTTAGGAACGTGTTTCTGCGGTGAAACGGGGGATATTTTGCTTTTTAGTGAACTTTTGCCGCAATAAAGGGGCGTTTCCCCTTTGGTTCAATTGGCAAAAGTAATAGAAACGCCGTGGAGGGTAAAGGGAATAAGCTGGTTTTTTGACTTCGCAGCGGACTCGGTCGGCAGGGGTACGGGGAGTTGTGGTTCTTACGCCCCATGCAGTTGCCGTCCACCGTACGGTGTCCGTGTGTCCATCGTACGGTGGACACATGTCGCTCGTACGACGAACGTGTGTCAACCGTACGACGAACGACGACTACCCCCGGGCTAAATCCCGCAAGATGCCGGGGCAAGGCACAAACCCTGCGGTTCGTTTTTGCACTCTGCCCGCCTTGCACTACCTTTGCAAGCATGATGAACAACGATACCTTTGACATACGGTCCGAACAGCAGCACCCGTCTGCCTCGGAGCGCGACTTCGAGAACGCCCTGCGCCCCTTGCAGTTTTCCGATTTTAGCGGACAGAGCAAGGTGGTGGACAATCTGCGCGTGTTCGTAGAGGCTGCCAAATACCGCGGCGAGCCGCTCGACCATACCTTGCTCCATGGGCCTCCGGGCTTGGGCAAGACGACGCTCTCGAACATCATTGCCAACGAACTCGGTGTGGGCTTCAAACTGACTTCGGGTCCCGTGCTCGACAAACCAGGCGACTTAGCTGGACTGCTCACCAGCCTCGAACCGAACGACGTCCTGTTTATCGATGAAATCCACCGCCTTTCGCCCGTTGTGGAGGAGTATCTCTACTCCGCCATGGAGGACTACCGCATCGACATTATGATCGACAAAGGTCCGGCGGCTCGTAGCATCCAAATAGACCTCAGTCCGTTTACCCTCGTGGGTGCAACCACCCGAAGCGGTCTGCTCACGGCGCCCCTGCGTGCCCGTTTCGGCATCAACCTACACCTTGAATACTACGACGCAGCCACTCTTCAGCGCATCATAGAGCGTTCGGCGAGCATCCTGCAAGTGCCCATCACCGCCGAGGCTGCAGGCGAGATAGCCAGTCGTTCGCGCGGCACGCCCCGTATTGCCAACGCCCTGCTGCGACGTGTGCGTGACTTTGCACAGGTTAAGGGTAACGGGCGCATAGACATGGACATCGCCACCTTTGCCCTTGAAGCGCTCAACATAGACAAATACGGCTTGGACGAGATTGACAACAAGATTCTCCTGACTATTATCGACAAGTTCAAAGGTGGCCCCGTGGGTATCACAACCATTGCCACTGCCATCGGGGAGGACGCCGGTACGGTGGAGGAGGTTTACGAGCCGTTCCTTATTAAGGAGGGCTTCATCCGTCGTACGCCCCGCGGCCGCGAGGTGACGGAACAGGCCTACAAACACCTGGGCCGCAATATGTTTACCGCTGAACCCATGCAGCCCAGTTTATTCGATTAAAACGCACGTTTTTACAATTCAAAGACATACAACAATGATTAGCTATAACGTGATAGACGTGAAGATGCCAGCCCTTTCGCACCGTGATACAACTGCTTGGGTGCGCCGCGTGGCTGCTTCCTACGGCAAGCGCGTGGGCGAAGTGGCCTACGTGTTTTGCAACGACGAGAAGATACTCGAAGTGAACCGCCAATACTTACAGCACGACTACTACACGGACATCATCACCTTCGACTACTGCGAGGGCGACGTGCTCAGCGGTGACCTTTTCATCAGCCTCGACACCGTCCGCTCAAACGCCGAACTCTTCCACAAAACCTACGACGAAGAGCTCCACCGCGTCCTGATACACGGCATCCTCCACCTTGTCGGCATCAACGACAAAGGTCCCGGCGAGCGCGAGATAATGGAAGAGGCCGAAAACAAAGCCCTCGCCCTGCTGAACACGGAGGAATAAAAAGTACCAACGCCTCCAGTACAGCTAAATCCAAG
>CAVKGN010000038.1:0-17557 GCA_963655595.1 uncultured Oscillospiraceae bacterium | reverse complement strand
AGAGCGGCTGACATTGAGAGCAGTTTAGTTGCTGTACGTGACCTCGAAGTATGGAATGAGAAAAGTATAGAGGACCGTAACAACTGGCTTGCAGAAAAGGCAATCAAATATTGGCCAGTAGAGATTTAATAGAGTCGGAGCATCTCTATTATACCCCTTACTAACAACATTCAGCGCATACGTTGGACGAAAAATCCTCGTGTGCGCTGACTCTTTTTGCGGCTTTGTGAGGCGAGGGGAGCAGCGTTGCCCCCAATTTGTCTGAAACGTTTGCGATTATCAGCCTTTTATGTCCGTGCGAGTGTGTATTTTTGCAGCGAAAGGTTGAAACTTCCGCATTGTGGGAGTTGCCTGAATGTCTTATATCCTAACATATCCGATTTATTATGAGAAACACTGTTTTGCTGCTTTTCCTTTTTTGCTCGTCGGTTCTGTTTGCCGACAAGGTTAACTACAAGGACACTTACAACTTGAAGAGGGCGGTGGAAGCCATACAGAACAACGATACTGAGAGTGCCTACAAATATCTGAACCAGGAGCTTGAGGAACACCCCGACAACGGATACGCTCAGGTGTGGCTGGCTTACTTGAGAAATGAAGACTCCGACTACGGGCTGGCACTGTCGGCCTGCAATGCGGCGGTGAAGAAATTGCCCTCCAAAGACAAAGATTTTATGGCGTTTGCCTATACAAAGCGCGGAGAGGTTTGGCTCAATCTTGAAGACACGGCGATGGCCATAAAGGACTATTCCGAGGCGTTGAAGTACACGCCCGAAGATATGGACATTTACAGGGATAGGGCGCAAATCTATTTTGAACAGGGGAAGTACGACCTTGCCGATCAGGACTACCGCAAGATGATTTCTATCGACCAGGGCGACGTAGTGGGCTACGTGGGTCTGGGGCGTAATGCCCATGAGCGCAAGGACTACGACGAGGCAATCAAACAATACAACTACGTGGTGAAGTTGGCTCCCGACTATCCTGACGTTTACCGTTTCCGCTCTTACACCTACGCAGAACTTAAAAAATACAACGAAGCCATAGACGACGCTATAAAATCGTGTTCCCTAGACGTAACATGGGATGCTTTCAACCAGATTGCAGAACTCTCCGATTCTGCATTCGTTCAGACGGCCACCAAACTCAATGTACAAAAGATTAGAGATTCGAAAGTGGGGGTATGGCCGTTATTGTTGGGATACATATATGAGAGAACTAACAAATATGCCGAAGCTATACCTTATTTTAAGGAAAACTTTGCTCTGAGCCCAACAGGTGCTGTGGCGAGTCGTTTGTCAAATTGTTACGATGAGCTGGGTAATTATACCAAGGCACTTGACTATTGCGAACAGGCTATTTCGCTGGACTCCACCAAAATAGGATATATCTTCAACAAAGCAAACTTGCTTGACGAGCTTGGACGTACTGCCGAGGCTATCAAAGTGATGGACAAGTGCGTGGAGGCAAACCCCGAAGTTGAAGCATCGTACTTCCGCCGCAGTCAGTTGAAATATTATACGGGCGACATTGACGGGGCTGTGGAAGACCTCACAATTTGTGTTGCCCTCAACCCGGAACTTGAACCCGCCTACCTGACCCGCGGCAAGTTCTACTTGCAGAAAGGCGATAAGGAAAAGGCGCGTCAGGACTTCGAGAAGGCTATTGAGATTGACACAGCTTCCGACGACACCCTCTCGGAAGACGGAAGCAACTGGTCGTTTTACGCCTACTACTACCTTGGCGACAATGCCAAAGCCATCGAAATGCTCAACAAAACGTTGGAGGACGAATCGGCCGGCAACTGCTACGATGCGGCTTGCCTTTACTCCCTCATGGGCGACAAGGAGAAGGCCATGAACTACCTGCGCAAGTCGCTCGAAAAAGGCTATAAGAACTTCTTCCACATTCGTCGCGACACCGACCTCGACAACATCCGCTCCGAAAAGGACTTTGCTCCGCTCATACAGGAGTACGAGCAGAAACTGCAAGAGCAGAACGCGGATGAAGAGGGCGACAGTGCCGTCTACGAGCAACAGACGGAGGAAGTGCCCTTTACCAAGGACGGCGGCGTGTGCAAGGTGAAGTGCCATATCAACAACCTGCCGCTCCACTTCATTTTCGACACGGGAGCCTCCGACGTGTCCATATCCTCAGTTGAGGCCACGTTTATGCTGAAGAACGACTACCTCTCCGCCGCCGACATCATGGGCAAACAAAACTACATCACGGCAGACGGAAACATCTCCGAGGGCACAGTGGTCAACCTGAAAGACGTGAAGCTCGGCAGCCTCCATTTGCAGAACGTCCGCGCATCCGTTGTGCGCAACCAGGCCGCTCCGCTGCTCCTTGGCCAGAGCGTGCTCTCCCGCCTCGGAAAGATAGAGATTGACAACAGCGCAAAAGTACTGCGCATCACCTACCGCAAGAAAGTAAACTAACACAGATTAAACCAACAACCTAATGACCCCCCAACACCATTACACCGGCCTGACCGAAGCTCAGGTGCTTGAAAGCCGCGCTAAGCACGGCGCCAACATCCTTACGCCGCCCGCGGAGCAAACCGTGTGGGACAAGGTGAAGGACTGCATGCACTTTTGGCTGCTCCGGTTCGACCTTGTCCTCTTTGTCTTGGCCGCCCTGGCAGCCATCGTTCTGCCCCTTACGGGCATATACAGCCACGACGGCCTCTGGATAGCCCCCGTGCTGTCGTTCGTACTTTATGTTCTGACCTACTTCGTGGCCTACATGGGCGGCAAATGGAACAAGGAGACGCGCTCGTTCAAGATTGACTCCCTCTTCACCATCCTGCTCTTTGCCCTGATACTTGCTGGCGGCATAGCCTTCTACAACGGCGTGTACGGCGGTGTGCAGGGCTGGGAACCATACCTTGAACTCGTTGGCATAGCCGCTGCCGTGTTGCTTGCCACCACCGTGGCCCACGTGCTCGAAGCGCAGAACGAGAAGACGTTTAAGAGTCTGAACGAGGTGAACGACGACACCTTGGCCAAGGTGATCCGCAACAACAACGTGTGCCAGGTGCCGCGCAAGGACATCGTGGTGGGCGACATTATCCTGCTCGAAACGGGCGAGGAAGTACCTGCCGACGCAGAGGTGCTGAGCTGCATGAACCTCATGATGAACGAGTCGTCGCTTACGGGCGAGCCGCAATGTGCCAAGACAACCGACCCGGCGCACTTCGACGCCGATGCCACTTATCCCTCAAACCACGTCATGAAGGGTTGTACCGTCATGGAGGGCGACTGCGTGGCCCGCGTGTTTGCCGTGGGCGATGCCACGGCTTGTGGCAAGGTGTTTGAAGCGGCGCAGGTGAAGGACGGCGAGGCTACGCCCCTCAGCGAAAAGCTCAACCAGCTTGCCGCCCTCATCACCAAGGGGAGCTACGGCGTTGCCGTGGTGATAGTCGTTGGCCGCTTAGCCCGCTATGCCGTGATGCAACAGGGGGCTGACTACGCCGCCTTGGCGGGCTGCCTCGTTGGTTCGCTCGTGCTGGCTGCAATCGCTTATTTCGTGCTGAACCAAAAGAAGAACAAGGGAAATGAAAAGAACGTAGAGCTGTGGCAAACGCTCGCGTTCATGATATTGCCCATCATCGGCATCTTCACGTATTTTGCCAGTGGGGCAGACGCTGCCACCAACTGGCCGGCGCTCGTTCAGTATGCGCTCAACTCCGTGATGGTAGCCGTCACGCTCATCGTTGTGGCTGTGCCTGAGGGCTTGCCCATGGCAGTCACATTGAGTCTGGCTTTCAGCATGAAGCGCCTCATGAAGCAGAACACCCTGCCGCGCACCATGCACGCCTGCGAAACGATGGGTGCCGTGTCCGTCATCTGTTCCGACAAGACTGGTACGCTCACGCAAAACCGCATGACCGTTGTCGACACCACTTTCCCTGGGCTTACCGACCAGCGGCTTGGCAACGACGAGCTGTCGGCTCTGCTCAAAGAGTGCATCGCCGTGAACACCACCGCCAACCTCGACCATTCCGACCCTGCCAAGGTGAAGACCATCGGCAACCCCACGGAGGGCGCGCTCCTGCTGTGGCTCAACAGCCAGGGCGTGAACTACCTCGACCTGCGCGAGCGTACTGAAGTGGCAGGACGCATACAGTTCACCACCGAACTCAAATACATGGCCACCGTGGTTAAGTCAGCCGTGAAGGGCGGATACGTGGTCTACGTCAAGGGGGCACCCGACATCCTCATGGGTATGTGTGCACTGACGGAGGACGAGCGTAAACGCTACGTCGACAAACTGGCTGAATACCAGAGCCACGCCAACCGCACCCTCGCCTTTGCCTACAAGGAAGTGAGCGGAGTGGACGAGGCGTTCAAGGACGGCCGTCTCGCCGTTGACGGACTCACCCTGATGGGCGTTGTGGGTATTGAGGACCCCGTGCGCGACGACGTTCCCGCCGCCATAGCCGACTGCCTGAACGCCGGCATCCAGGTGAAGATTGTGACGGGCGACGCACCGGGCACCGCCAAGGAGATTGGCCGCCAGCTTGGGCTGTGGAAGGCCGACGACGCCGACGAGGCCCTGCTCATAGGCACCGACCTCGCCGCTATGACCGACGACGAACTCCGTGAACGTCTACCAAAGGTGAAGATTATCTCCCGCGCACGCCCCAACGACAAAGATCGCGCAGTGCGTCTGCTCCGCGGACTCGGTCACGTGGTAGCCGTGACGGGCGACGGCACAAACGATGCACCGGCTCTCAACGCCGCCAACGTGGGTCTGTCCATGGGCGATGGTACAGCTGTGGCAAAGGAGGCGAGCGACATGACCATCCTCGACAGCTCGTTTGCCACCATCGCCAACGCCGTGATGTGGGGCCGTTCGCTTTACAAAAATATCAAGCGTTTTATCCTCTTCCAGATGACGGTAAACGTAGCCGCCTGTTTGGTGGTTGCCATCGGCGCCTTCATTGGCGAGGAGTCGCCCCTCACCGTTACGCAGATGCTCTGGGTAAACCTCATCATGGACACCTTTGCCGCGCTGGCTCTTGCCTCGCTGCCGCCCACCAAGGCCGTAATGGCTGAAAAGCCGCGTTCGGTTGACGAGAACATCCTAAAAGGAATGGGCGCGAGCATACTCGTGGTCGGCGGCATCTTCACAGCCATTCTGCTCGGCCTGTGCATCTACTTCCAGCACATCGACATTAACTGCCTGACGGACATCTTCGAGGGCAAGGCTGTGTGGGGCGAGAACACCGGACTGTCTGAATACGAGCTGGGCTTGTTCTTCACCATCTTCGTGATGCTGCAATTCTGGAACATGTTCAACGCCAAGGCGTTCATGACGTCCCACTCAGCCTTCAAGGGACTCTCGTGGAAGAACACTAAATGGTTCATCGTCATCGCCCTCGTCATCTTCGTTGGCCAAGTCCTGATGACGGAGTGCCCCGGTTTGCAGGAGATGTTCAACGTAGCCGAAGGCGGCGTAAAACTGACCGACTGGATAATCATCACCGTCTCCACATCGTTCGTCCTCTGGATTGGCGAAATCATCCGCCTGTTCAAACGGTAATCCTCCCTGGGTAGAGTTTTTTTCTCCCTGAGCAGAATATTTTCCTCCGCCGGCAAATTCCAGTCCTCCGCGGGAGGACTCGAATCCCCCGCGGGGGGACTGGAGTCCTCCCTGGGAGGACTTTCACCAGCGCAGGGATAATTTTTACTACGTGGCGGCCCGTTTGGCGTAGGGCGCGGGGGATAATTTTTTCCACGGCGGCCGTGCGAACGGGGGCGTAACTCCCAGAAACGCAAATGAGGCGAAGTTCCCAGCAGAGAACTCGCCTCATTTGCATTTTCGTTTATATCGGCGGCTTGCTCGTGCGCAATTCAGCCGCTCGCACATAAAAGACAAAGAGCAGTTCATTTCACAACGAACTGCTCTTTACGTTTTCAATAGGTATTAGTTCCAAGGTAAAAAGATTGTTTTTAGGATAACACTGCAAATGTAGTCGCTTTTTCCTGCTAAGCAAAGCTTTTGCCAAGTATTTTGTAAAAATAAGACTATTCTTTGCTAAATGCAGTCTGCAAACGGGGAGAATGACCGAGCAGGCAAGCTTTGCGATACTTGTTGCGGGGTTATTCCAGCGTAATGAGTTCGACGGCGGGCCAGGCACCGAGACGGTAGGGGACGCTGCCGCCTACACCGGTTGAGACGTAGAGCTGCTGCTTGCCCTCGTGGTAGAGGCCGCCCCATTCGGGCATGAACCATGCGGCGGGTGAGAAGCTGCCTATCTGCATTTGCAGAGCGTGGGTGTGCCCCGAGAGGGTGAGGGCGATGGAGGTCTTGCCCGTCACGCCGTGTCGCCAGTGCCAAGGATCGTGACTGAGAAGAATGGTACACGTTCCAGTCGGCACGCCCTGTATGGCGCGCCCAAGGTTGCCACGTTCGGGGAAGGGCGGTTTGCCTACGTTCTCCACGCCAGCCAAGCACAGGCTGTCCGTGCCGCGACGGAGCATCTGCCGATCGTTGAGCAGCACGTGCCACCCCATGGCGCGCTCCGCCGTAACGATGCGCTCCACCTCGCGCCGTTGTTCGGCAGCGGAGATGCCCGGTTGGTACATGCAATAATCATGATTGCCGAGAATGGCGTATACGCCGTCCTTGGCTTGCAGACGGGAGAGGATAGGGGTGAAGGGCTGCACTTCGGCCGAGGCGGCGTTCACGAGGTCGCCTGTAAACACGATGAGGTCGGGGCGCAACTGGTTTACACTGTCGACGAGCGACGCCACGAGTCGCGTATTGCCGGCGTACGTGCCCAGGTGAAGGTCCGAAATCTGCACGATGCGGTATCCGCGAAACGCTGCGGGGAGTCCGTCCACCCGTACTGCGGTGTGCTTCACTCGGAGCCTCTGCCAGCCCCACGCCGTGCCGTACACCTGTGCGCCAGCAGCGATTACGGCGAGCACAATGGCTGTGCGGTGCGCCCAGGGTAGAGCGACTGGACTGTTCCACACAAGCAGACGACCAACGAGGTCGAACACGGTGAAGACGAGTTTGGGCACCGCTACGCAGATGAGCAGCACAAACGCCCACTGCATGAACAGCGCGCTGCGCACGTGGCAGAGCGTAAGCACCAGGAAGGCGATGGTAGCCACGGTGGGCAGCACGAGCAGGAGCGTGCGCCACGTGCCAGGCTGCGTACGGGTGAAGAACCGCCAGATGTAGGCATCGGGCAGGATAAGGAGGAGCAATAGGGGGAGCAGAAAGCGGAGCATAGCTGGTGTTTGTGTTGGGGAATGGAGAAAAAAGAAAGCAATCGGCGCACGGAGCGTCAACTGCTTTTCAGGTAATGGGGGAATAAGTATCGGGCTGAGGGGTTAGCCCTTCTTTTGCTGTTCCTGCCACTTTTCGCGGGCAAACTCTTGCATGTCGGTCACGGTGTCCTTCTCGTCAACAATCTCTGTGCCGAGCATAGTCTCAATGACGTCCTCCATGGTGACGATGCCGCGGAAGCAGCCGTACTCGTCGATGATGATGGAAATGTGTTCCTTCTTGGCGAGCAACTTTTCCCAGACGTTCGACACGTCCTCCGTCTCGGTAAACGTCAGCACGGGGCGCATAATGTCGGAGAGGCGGAGGTCGAACTTGTCCTCAGCAAGCTTTTCAAGGATGGTCTGGCGCAGCACATAGCCCTTGATGTAGTCGTCGTTCTCGTCGTTGTAGACGGGTATGCGCGAGAACTGGCGGAACGCCTCGTTGTCGTAGAACTCCCGCAGCGTCATGCTCTCCTCGGCAATCTCGGCCACGGAACTTGGCGTCATGATGTCGCGCGCACAAATGTCGTCGAGCTTCAGCAGGTTCTGAATCATGCGGTTCTCCTTCTTCTCGAACACGCCTTCCTCAGCGCCTACCGTCACCATGGCTGACACTTCCTCGCGGCTCACGGAGGCCTGTTGCTTGTTGGAGGAGAAAAAATGAGTGATAGCCTCCGACATCAAGACGAGCGGGTAGGTGATGACCACCAGCACGTGTATGATGCGCGAGCAGGGGATGGCCATCTGCCGCCAGTAGGCTGCGCCGATGGTCTTCGGGATGATTTCGGAAAAGATGAGGATGAGCAGCGTGAGAATCGCCGAGGTGAGGGCGAAGAACTCGCTGCCGAAAACGGCCTCGCTCTGCGCGCCTACGCCGGCTGCGCCTACGGTGTGCGAGATGGTGTTGAGGGAGAGAATTGCGGCGATGGGTTTGTCAATGTCCTGCTTGTACTTCTTCAGTAGTTCGGCGCCTTTGCGGCCCTCCTTTTCGAGCATTGACACATACGACATCGGTGCGGACAGGAGCACGGCTTCAAGAATAGAACAAAGGAAGGAAATGCTCAGAGCACCGAAAAGATAGAGGAGTAATAGCCCCATGAATTGTGGAATTGGTTAGACATAAGCCCTGTCCACAAAAGCAATCACGCGGTGGTCGTTGTGTGCGGATGTGCAAGCGCGGATGGACGGCCTGCACTTCGCAGGGAGCAGCGTGTAAATCAGTGGTTTCAGGTTCTGTTGCGCTGCGTTTTCGATATTTGGTGCAAAGATAGTGCAATATGCGGGCAGGGCAAAACACGCGGCTCGGTTTTTCGCACGCGCGGGGGCTGGCGGGGCTATTGGAGGGGCGTCGTTTTGTTTTGTTGGCGGCTTGCCGTAACTTTGCCGCAGTTTTCAGAACCGACAAAAACAAACGAATGACCAACGAGCAAGAGGCTGTGCTTTTCGACCTGGACGGCGTCCTTATCGACACAGAAGGGCAGTACACACAGTTTTGGGCAGAGATTGGCAAGCGCGACTTTCCGCACATCCCCGACTTTGCCACACGCATCAAGGGCAACACGCTCTCGCTGATATTCCAGCAGTATTACCCTGACGGCGCCGAGGCGCAGCAGCGCATAACGGACGAGATAAATGCCTTTGAGAAGCAGATGGACTATCCCTTTGTGGAAGGTGCGGTGGACTTTGTCCTCGAACTACGCAAGGAGGGCGTGAAGACGGCCGTTGTTACGAGTTCCAACCGCCAGAAGATGACGAACCTCTACGCCCGTCATCCCCATTTCAAAGACCTGTTTACGGAAATCTTCACGGCCGAGAACGCCACCCGTTCCAAGCCCGCCCCAGACTGCTACGTGAACGCCGCCCACACGCTGGGTGTGGACTGCGCCAGCTGCTACGTATTCGAGGACTCCCTCAGCGGACTGCGAGCCGGCCTTGACAGCGGAGCTACGGTGGTGGCGCTGACCACATCGAACAGCCCCGAGGCGGTGAAGCCCCTTTGCGAACGGGCTATCAGCAACTTTACAGAAATCAACCTGGCACAGCTACGTGCCTTGAAATAACAGAGAAACACTTACCCCATACTATGGCAGGATATTTAGTAGAAGATACACGAAAAGTGACCACGCACCGCTTGAAGGAAATGAAAGCGGAGGGAAAGAAAATAGCAATGCTCACGGCCTACGACTACACGACGGCACAGATTGTCGACGCAGCCGGGGTGGACAGCATACTCATTGGCGACAGTGCCTCGAACGTGATGGCAGGCAACCTGACCACGCTCCCCATTACCATTGACCAGATGATATATCACGCTAAGTCCGTGGTGCGCGGCGTGAAACGCGCCTTCGTGGTGTGCGACATGCCTTTCGGTACGTATCAGGTGGACGCCAAGGAAGCCGTGCGCAATGCCGTGCGCATTATGCAGGAGACGGGTTGCGACGGACTGAAACTCGAAGGCGGTGTGGAGATACTCGACGCCGTGAAGCGCATTCTCAGTGCTGGTATACCCGTGTTTGGCCACCTGGGACTTACGCCGCAGAGCATCAATAAGTTTGGCACGTATGCCGTGCGCGCCAAGGAGCAGGCCGAGGCCGACAAACTCCTCTCCGACGTGAAGGCACTCGCCGAAGCCGGTTGCTGCGGCATTGTGCTTGAAAAGATTCCCGCCGCCCTGACCGCCAAGGCCGTGGCAAGCGTGGACATCCCCATTATTGGTATTGGAGCCGGCCAGGCCGATGGCCAGGTGCTCGTTGTCGACGATATGTTGGGAAAGAACAAGGGCTTCTCGCCCAAGTTCCTGCGCCGCTACGCCGACCTCCACACCATCATGACCGACGCCATTGGGCAGTACGTAACCGACGTGAAGTCGTGCGACTTCCCCAACGCCTCCGAGCAATACTAAGCCTTTCCTTTCGACAATGTCAGTACAAAGGCACAAAGGCATATTGAGTTCGCGCTTCATGGCGCTATGCACGGCCAACCTGTTCCTGCACATATATATATATGCCATGATACCGCTTGCCGCCGTGCACACCCTGCACCTCGGAGGCAGCTTGCTCCACACGGCATGGGGCGTGCTGGCCTTCTCCGTCGGCATGTTCCTGCCAGGCCCGTTCGGGGCGCACCTCATGGAACGGCGCGTGCGCAAGTCGGTGTATCTCAAAGCCCTCCTCATCCTCGGTCCGCTTGTATCCGTAGGGTACGCCGTGACCACGGTGAAGGAGGTGTTCCTCGTTTTGCAACTCGTGCAGGGCATGGCCTTTGGCGTGGCGCAAACAGCTCTTGGCGCAACGCTCGTCAACGACGTGCTCCACTCCAACCAGCGCAACCGCGGTGACCTGCTCTACGGCTGGGCAGGACGCATCGGCGTTCCGCTCGGTCTTTTCACGGGCTATGTAGCAACGTTCCTCTTTCCCTTCCCCGACGTATTTTGGTGGCTGCTTCTGCCCTGCGCCCTGTCGTTTGTACTCGTGGCGCAAACCGAAATTCCCGTCAAGGCACCGGTGAAAGTGCCGCTCCTTACGCTCGACCGTTTTCTGCTCCCCCGTTCGTTCCCCTTGGCGCTTTCCCTGCTGGCCGCTCCCTGGACCATTGGACGCGTAGCCGGTAGTCAGCCCGACGTGGCAGCTTTCCTCGCCCTGGCAGTGGGCGTGGTGTTAGCCTGCCTGACTCAATACTTCGTACGGAAGAGGGTGGGGCAGCGGACACTCGTGACGGCAGCCTATGCGCTTGTGGCTGCGGGAATGCTCACGCTTAGCTTTTGTCCGAACGCCTTGGCGGAAGTCATAGCCTACGCCCTTGTCGGCATAGGGGTTGGCGGCGTTAGCTCGCGCCACCTGATGGACTGGATATGCACTTCGCGCCACTGTCAGCGAGGCACGGCGCAAAACACCTATATGCTCATGTGGCGCCTGTCGTTCGCGCTGGGATTTGTCGCCAGTGCATCGGGTCGCCTGTGGGGTTACTGGGTGGATGCCGCACTCTGCGCACTCTCCCTCCTGGTCTATGTATGCTGGGCTTCACCCCTTTGCCGCAGGTTGCAAGCAGCAGAGCAAAAACTCTGACAAAATGGCAGCCGCACGCCCCGCAGGGGAGAAAAAAGGATTGTTTCGTTTCCTTTTTCACGGGGTATGGCGTAACTTTGCACGCAACGTTTTTGGCAGGCAAGAAGATGCCCGCCGTTTATTTAATACACACAGAAAAGCAACACACGATATATGAAGTTTTCTGAGCACAACGGCTTGAACCTCTTTGAGGTGAACGAAGAAGTACTCAAAGAGTGGGACAAGCAAGACCTTTTCCACCGAAGCATGGAAGAACGCGAGGGCTGTCCCTCATTCGTCTTTTTCGAGGGTCCTCCCTCAGCCAACGGACACCCCGGTATCCACCACGTGATGGCACGTACCATTAAGGACGTGTTCTGCCGCTACAAGACCATGCAGGGCTTCCAGGTGAAGCGCAAGGCCGGCTGGGACACACACGGACTGCCCGTGGAACTCGGCGTGGAGAAGGAACTTGGCATTACGAAGGAAGACATCGGTAAAACCATCTCCATTGAAGACTACAACGCCCGCTGCCGCCAGAACGTGATGAAGTTTACGCAGGAGTGGACCGACCTTAGCCACCTTATGGGCTACTGGGTCGACATGGAGCACCCCTACATCACTTACGAGAACTCATACATCGAAACCCTTTGGTGGCTCTTGGCGCAGCTCTACAAGAAGGGTCTGCTCTACAAGGGCTATACCATCCAGCCCTACTCGCCGGCTGCCGGTACGGGTCTGAGCTCGCACGAACTCAACCAGCCCGGTTGCTACCGCGACGTGAAGGACACCACCGTGACGGCGCAGTTCGAAATACTTGACCCCAAACCCGAGATGACGAAGTGGGGCAAGCCTTTCTTCCTGGCCTGGACAACTACCCCCTGGACACTTCCCTCAAACACTGCACTCTGCGTAGGTCCGACGTACACCTACGTAGCCGTAGAGACGTTCAATCCCTACACCGCCGAACCCATGACTGCCGTTGTGGCCAAGGATCGTCTGCGCGCCTACTTCAAGGAAGAGGGCGAGAACGCTGACTTCGAGGCTTACAAAGCAGGCGACAAGGTCGTTCCCTACCGCGTGGTGGGCGAATGGAAGGGCTCTGAACTCGTGGGCATGCATTACAAGCAGCTCATGCCGTGGGTGAAGCCCTGCGAAAAGGCTGACGACAACGCCCCCGCCTTTGTGAAGGAATACGCCGCCAAGCACCCTGAGAAGTGCTTCGCTGCTGGCATCGATAAGTTCGTAGAGATTGCAGACGAGGCTTTCCGCGTTATCCCCGGCGACTACGTCACTACCGACGACGGTACGGGTATTGTGCACATTGCTCCCACCTTTGGTGCGGACGATGCTAAGGTGGCCAAGGCTGCTGGTATTCCCTCGCTCTTCCTTATTAATAAGGGCGGCGAGACGCGTCCGATGGTTGACCTCACGGGTAAGTACTACCTCATCGACGAACTCAGCGAAGAGTTCGTGAAGATCTGCGTGGATACAGCGGCTTATGCCCACCACGCTGGCGACTACGTGAAGAACGCCTACGCACCGGAGTTTAACCCCGGCGGCAAGTACGACGAGAAGGCAGCCGCCAAGGCAGAGGACCTCAACATCGTCATCTGCATGGAGATGAAGCAGGCAGGCGAGGCGTTCAAGATTGAAAAGCACGTACACAACTATCCCCACTGCTGGCGTACGGACAAACCCGTGCTCTACTATCCCCTCGACAGCTGGTTTATCCGCAGTTCCGCCCTCAAAGAGCGCATGATGGAACTGAACAACGGCATCCTTTGGAAGCCTGCCTCGACAGGTACGGGACGCTTTGGCAAGTGGCTCGAAAACCTCAACGACTGGAACCTCAGCCGTTCGCGCTACTGGGGTACGCCGTTGCCCATCTGGCGCAACGCTGAGACCCGCGAGGAAATATGTATCTCCTCGCTTGAGGAACTTTACGCCGAAATCGACAAGAGCGTGGCAGCCGGTTTCATGACGAGCAACGTACTCCGCGACAAGGGCTTCGTGCCCGGCGACTACTCCGCTGAGAACTATCACCGCATAGACCTCCACCGTCCCTACGTGGACAACATCGTCCTCGTTTCGCCCACGGGCAAACCTATGAAGCGCGAGGCCGACCTTATCGACGTGTGGTTCGACTCAGGCTCTATGCCCTACGCACAGATACATTACCCGTTCGAGAACAAGGAACTCCTCGACAGCCGCACGGTTTATCCCGCCGATTTCATTGCTGAGGGCGTGGACCAGACGCGTGGTTGGTTCTTTACCCTGCATGCCATCGCTACGATGGTGTTCGACAGCGTGGCCTTCAAGGCTGTTATCAGCAACGGCCTCGTTCTCGACAAGAACGGCAACAAGATGTCGAAGCGTCTCGGCAACGCCGTAGAGCCTTTCGGGGCTATCAAGAAGTACGGCTCCGACCCCCTGCGCTGGTACATGATTACCAACTCGTCGCCCTGGGACAACCTGAAATTCGACGAGGACGGCGTGCAGGAAGTGGCGCGTACCTTCTTCGGCAAACTCTACCAGACGTACTCCTTCTTCGCTATGTACGCCAACGTGGACGACTTCGATCCGTCTGCACCGGCTGTGCCTTTGGCTGAACGCCCGGAGATTGACCGCTGGATACTCTCCGAACTCAATACCCTCGTGCAGGAGGTGACTGCCGACTATGAGGACTACGAGCCCACCAAGGCGGGCCGTCTCATTCAGTCGTTCGTTATCGACAACCTGTCCAACTGGCACGTACGCCTGAGCCGCAAGCGTTTCTGGGGCGGCGGTATGAACACCGACAAACTGAGCGCATACCAGACACTCTATACCTGTCTGCTCACCGTTGCGAAGCTCATGGCTCCTATCGCCCCCTTCTTCGCCGATCGCCTCTTTGGCGACCTCGTGAAGGGCATGGCCGATGCATCCGCAAGCGTGCATCTCGCCGAGTTCCCCAAGGCCGACGCTGCCGCTATCGACAAAGACCTTGAACGCCGCATGGAGTTGGCACAGAAGGTGTCGTCGATGGCACTCTCCCTCCGCAAGAAGGAGCACGTCATCGTTCGTCAGCCCTTGCAGTGCATCTCGATCCCCGTGACAAGCACGCAGCTCAAGGACGACCTCGAAGCAGTGAGCCAGCTCATCCTCGACGAGGTGAACGTGAAGGAACTTCGCTACGCCGACGCCAATATGCTCGAAAAGAAGGTGAAGTGCAACTTCCGCGTAATGGGTAAGAAGTTTGGCAAGCTCATGAAGGCGGTCAACGCCGCCGTGACTGCGCTCAGCCAGACGGAAATTGCTACCCTTGAACAGGAAGGTAAGATAAGCGTCACGGCAGAGGGCAACACCGTAGAGGTGGAGCGCGCCGATGTGGAGATAATCAGCGAGGACATGCCCGGATGGACTGTGGCCAACGAGGGTACGCTGACCGTGGCTCTCGACCTTGCGATCTCGCCCGAGTTGCGCAACGAAGGCTTGGCGCGTGAAATTGTGAAACGCATCCAGACCTACCGCAAGGAGAGCGGATTTGAGATAACTGACCGCATATGCGTCACTCTGGAACAGTCTGCTGAACTGTCCGAGGCCGTAGCTTCGTTCAAGGACTACATTGCTGCGCAAGTGCTTGCCGACAGTGTGGAGATGGGCGATGTACCCGCTGAGGGCGCAGTGACGTTCGACTTCGATGACTTCACCGCCAAGGTGAGCATTGTGAAAGCCTGACGCCACGGCCTGTCTGACAAAATTGAACGAACATTACCTATGGCAGAGAAAACACGATACACGGAGGAAGAGCTCGAAGAGTTCAAGCAAATCATCTTGAAAAAGCTCGAAGTGGCTCAGGGCGTTTACCAGCACCTGATGGACACGATTTCCGACAAGGGTAGCAACGACATCAACGACACCATGCCGACGTACAAAGCACTCGAAGAGGGGTCGATGTCGCAGAGCAAGGAGGAACTCATCTCGATGGCGTTGCGCCAGCGTAAGTTCATCGAGGGCCTGCAAGCCGCCTTGGTACGCATAGCCAACGGCACGTACGGTCGTTGCCGCGTTACGGGCAAGCTCATCCCTAAGGAACGTCTGCGGGCTGTGCCTCACGCTACGCTGAGCATTGAGGTGAAGCAGATGAAAAACCGCATTGACTGACCCCGTGCCGGCCAATGCTCTCCGTGAGACCGTATTCTTTGTCTAACAACAACTGACATTCAGCGCAAAGCCTCGGGCTGTACTGCCGCAGCGCAGGGAGCAAGGGGCTTTCCGCTTTTTCTGGCCCGCACAGGCCCAAACCAACTGAACACAATCCCTATGCGCCGCGCACTCATAGCCACACTTATCATTATTGCGATTGTCGTCATCGACCAAATCATCAAGTTCGAGGTGAAGACAGGCTTCACGCTCCACGAGGACTTCGTGGTGGCGAACAACTGGTTTCACATCCTCTTCACCGAAAACCGCGGCATGGCCTTCGGCATGCAGTTTGTGGGCACGATGTTCCTCGCGCTTTTCCGCGTTGTGGCCATCGGCTTTTTCTGCGTTGTGCTAAGGCGGCTCATCCAGCGCGCTGCACCTTACGGTTTGATTGTCTGCGTGTCTATGGTCATTGCCGGCGCGATGGGAAACATCATCGACAACCTTTTCTACGGGCTGATATTCACCGAGAGTACACCGTTTGAGACGGCAAGCCTTGTGCCTTGGGGCCAGGGCTACGGCGCGTTCCTTTCGGGAAAGGTGGTGGATATGTTCTACTTCCCGCTCTTCACTTGGCCCGACTGGATGCCCTTCGTAGGCGGCAACACGTTTTTCGGAGCGATATTCAACTTTGCCGATGCGTCCATCAGCTGCGGCGCAGTGGCTTTGGTGCTCTTCTACTACCGTCGCCTTACGCGCATGGGCCTTTTCCGTTCCAACCAAAAGCAAGCGTCCGATGACAAGAACTCTTGACAGACTGCTGCCGTTCGTTTGGCGTGCCCTTCTCCTCGGCCTGCTGTTCCCGTGCCTGTCTTCGTGCAAACAGAAGACGCCCGATGGCGTGCTTGGGGCAGGGCAGATGGAGGACGTGCTTTACGACTATCACCTTGCGCAGGGACTTGCTCAGCAGGCTCCCACGGATAGCACCGCTTTCTACCAGCGTTATTATAAGGAGTGTGTTTTCCGCAAGTACGGCATCAGTCAGAAAACGTTCGACACGTCGATGGAGTGGTACGAACGCCACACCGACAAGCTGCAAAAGATATACGCCTCGTTGGCCGAACGTCTTGGTGGAAACCTTGACGGCGCTGCGCCCATGCTCGCCGAAGGTTCTTTGGCTGGCGACACGCTCAACGTGTGGCACGGGGCGCAAACCGTCATGCTCCATTCGCAGGGCATGAATCGTTACACGCATACGCAGCCGGCCGATACAGCGTACAAAGCCGGCGACCAACTGCAATGGAAGTTCAACACGGAATGGTTCTACCACGAGGGCGAGCGGCGCATGGCCGTCTGCGGTGTGGTCTACTACGAGGGCGACTCCATTGCTACCACTCGCCGCAACATCTATTCCGACGGCGAGCAAATTCTGTCGCTCATGTTGGGCAAGCGCAAGGTGCAGCGTGTGGAGTTCATCGTCTATCAATGTGCGCCCTGGACCGACCGTCCGCGCATCGCGCTCATCAAGAACCTGCGGATGTATCGCATTCGTCCCCACTTTGAACCCGTAGAAAGAATTGAGGGAACGAAGGCACCTGCCAACGACACCACGCCCGCTGTTCCGCTCACGCCTCAGCACCGTTTGCGCGACAGCCTGCTGCGTGCCGACACCGCCGATCGCCAACGCTCGCACTTTCAATAAAAGAGGTACACCCAGGACGGAAACATGGAAAAGAAAGTAGCTTATTCTCGGGTGCAGCTCCCCAGCGGCGAGGTGTTGCGCCGCGAGGTGGTGGTGTTTGATGCGGAGGGGCAGCCCAAGGCTCATTTCCCCTTGACCCACGAACTCCCCTTTGTGGAGTGGCGCGACGAGACGTACATATACAAAAAATAAGAGGGCATAACTGAATATGTCCTCTTATTTTGTGGGCGCTGACGGATTCGAACCGCCGACCCTCTGCTTGTAAGGCAGACGCTCTGAACCAGCTGAGCTAAGCGCCCTTTGCCTTGGCGTTGCTTGTTGGAAAAACGTTGTTTTGTTGTTGTGGGCGCTGACGGATTCGAACCGCCGACCCTCTGCTTGTAAGGCAGACGCTC
>CAVKGN010000037.1:0-18526 GCA_963655595.1 uncultured Oscillospiraceae bacterium | reverse complement strand
ATACGAATTTAAAAATTCAGTATTGTATATGTCTGGTATCACTGTAAGGTATGCATATCTAGACGAATTGATGGAATTTCTAGATCAACACTATGTAGCAATAAGTGTTGATAATGAAAAATATTATGTTGGCATGATTGATCCAACAGAGAAAACTTTGGTTTTGGTTCAGTTCTTTAATAGCTATGGAAGTAAGTATATTTATGTATTATGGTTTGCATCTCAAAGTTCTACCCAGAGTATAGTGTCCAACATGAAATCGTTCAGTCATTAACTATCAGAAATAGATAAGCAACTTTTTCTTGCAATCCCATTAATAAGCCGCCTTGCGTACAGACTTTTATGTTATGCGTAGAGCGGCTTTTTATGGGCGATTAAGTTCACCTTTGCTTATCAACATCATGTGCAGATTCACTTGTACGATTTGACGTACAAATATAACTCCAAGAAGAGAAGCCTTTCGACCGATTCTCTTCTTGGAGCTATTATTATTGTGTGTTGCGAGGCGGTGCGCCTCGCAGGGGATTACTTGCTGGACAGGTAGGTGTCGATGTCCTTTGCGGCGTTGCGGCCGCCGGCTATGCAGCGGACTACGAGGCTTGCGCCTGTTGCGGCGTCACCTGCTACGAATACGTTGTCGGCAAACTTGGGTTGTTCGGGACGGAGGAAGCCCATGGCAAGGAACACGATGTCGCACTTGATGGTCTCCTTCTTGCCCGTCGGTACCATGATGGGGCGGCCGCCTTCGGGATTGGGCTTCCACTCCACTTCTTCAACCTCAGCGGCTGAAACCTTGCCGTCCTTGGTGCCAATGAACTTGTTGGTGGTGAGCAACCAGCGACGTTCGCAACCTTCCTCGTGGCTCGACGACGTTTTCAGCACTACGGGCCACTGCGGCCAGGGCGTGTTGGGGTTTGAGCCTACGGGCGGCTTGGGCATGATCTCAATTTGCGTAACGCTCTTGGCGCCTTGGCGGTTGGACGTACCGATGCAGTCAGAGCCCGTGTCGCCACCGCCGATGACGAGTACGTGCTTGCCCTTGGCTGTGATGCGGTCCTTGTCAGCCACGGTCTGGCCAGCCAAAACACGGTTTTGCTGTCCGAGCAATTCGAGAGCGAAGTGTACGCCTTTGAGTTCACGGCCGGGCACTTTGAGGTCGCGTGCGGTGGGCGTACCGGTGCAGATGCAGTAAGCGTCGAAGCCCTCGGGGAGTTTCGTGACGTCGATGGTGGTATTCGTCTTGAACACGACGCCCTCAGCCTCCATCACCTTTACGCGGCGGTCGATGACCGTCTTTTGGAGTTTGAAGTTGGGGATGCCGAAGCGGAGGAGTCCGCCCACGTATTCGTCCTTCTCAAACACCGTTACGTCGTAGCCGCGTTTGTTCAGTTGGTTTGCGGCGGCTAAGCCCGCAGGGCCTGAACCGATGACAGCTACCTTTTTGCCCTTACGCGGGTAAGACTGCGGCACCACGAAACCTTCGCGGAAGGCGTTCTCGATGATGGAGCATTCGTCCTCGCGCACCGTGACGGGGGCATCCATTGAGAGCTTGAGCACGCAGCTCTTCTCGCAGAGAGCCGGGCAGATGCGACCGGTAAATTCGGGGAAGTCGTTTGTGGCAGAGAGAATCTCGTACGCCGTCTTCCATTCGCCTTTGAAGATAGCGTCCTGAAATTCGGGGGGACGGTTGCCAAGGGGGCAAGCCCAGTGGCAGAAGGGCACGCCGCAGTCCATGCAGCGTGAAGCTTGCAGTCGGCGGTCGCTGTTATTGAGAGTTTGTTCCACCTCGCCGAAGTCAGCCACGCGTTCGTGAACGGGACGGTAGCCGGCTTCGCGGCGGGGAATTGTGAGAAATGCTTTAGGATCTCCCATGATGTTGTTCGTATTTATTGAGTGTCGGGGCGGCGGCTGCTATTCCCTGCGGAATGTATGTCGCAGCCGCCGAGCCGGACGTGAGTTCAAGAATAGTGATTGTTAGAAGTCTCTTTGCACCTCAGCGATTTTCTGCTGGAGCTTGCGCATCTGTTCCTCGGCCAGTACGCGCTTGTACTCGATAGGCGTCACCTGGATGAAGTCGTCGATGTAGCGGTTCCAGTCGTCGAGCATGGTGCGTGCCAACTGCGACCCCGTGTAGAGGTAGTGCTGGCGCACGAGTTCGTGCAGTTCCTTGCGCGAGGCGGAGTCCTCAATGAGCGAAAGCTCCACCATCTCCATGTTGCAGAAGTAGTCGAAGTTGTGGTTCTTGTCCCAGACGTAAGCCACGCCGCCACTCATACCAGCGGCGAAGTTGCGTCCTGTTTCGCCAAGCACAACCACTCGTCCGCCCGTCATGTACTCGCAGCAGTGGTCGCCAACGCCTTCCACAACGGCAATGGCACCTGAGTTACGCACAGCGAAACGTTCGCCCGCCTTACCGTTGATGTAAACCTCGCCGCTTGTAGCACCGTAGAGGAGCGTGTTGCCAGCGATGGTGTTGTCCTCGGCGCTGAAGTTGGAGCGCACGGGCGGCATCACAGAGATGCGGCCGCCGCTGAGAGCCTTACCCAAGTAGTCGTTTGCCTCGCCTTCGAGCTTGAAGTTGATGCCGTGCGTGAGGAACGCACCGAAACTTTGACCAGCAGAACCCTTGAACTTGATGTTGATAGTCTCGTCGGGCAGACCAGCGTGGCCGTATTTCGCAGCCACTGCGCCCGAAAGCATAGCACCCGCCGAGCGGTCGGTGTTCGAGATGGAATATTCGAGCGAAACCTCCTTCTGGTTGTCGAGTGCATCGGCAGCCGCTTTGAGGATGGACTGGTCGAGCACGGTGTCGATGGCGTGGTGCTGTTCCGTGACGTGGTGAATGGCAGCATCGCTGTCCACCTTGTGGAGCAGGCGCGAGAAGTCGAGCGTAGACTGCTTCGAACCGTCCTTCGGCTGGTTGAGCGCGATGAGGTCGGTGCGGCCCACGATGTCGTTGAAATGGCGGAAGCCCATCTCAGCCAAGTATTCGCGTACCTCCTGCGCCAAGAAGCGGAAGTAGTTCACCACGTATTCGTAGTGTCCGCGGAAGTGCTCGCGCAGTTCGGGATTCTGAGTAGCCACACCCACGGGGCAGGTGTTGGCGTGGCACTTACGCATCATGACGCAGCCAAGCACGATAAGCACCGTTGTACCGAAGCCGAACTCCTCAGCACCGAGCAGCGCCATAGAGATGATGTCGCGGCCCGTCTTGATCTGTCCGTCAGTTTGGAGGCGAACCTGTCCACGCAGTCCGTTGAGGACGAGCGTCTGTTGCGTCTCGGACAAACCGATTTCGGGCGAGATGCCCGCATAGCGCATAGACGAAGCAGGAGAGGCACCCGTACCGCCCTCTGCACCAGAGATGACAATGAGGTCGGCCTTAGCCTTAGCCACACCGGCGGCAATGGTACCCACGCCGCTCTCGGCTACCAACTTCACGCTGATCTTTGCCTTCGGGTTCACGTTCTTCAAGTCGAAGATGAGCTGAGCAAGGTCCTCGATGGAGTAGATGTCGTGGTGGGGCGGGGGAGAGATGAGCGAGATGCCAGGAATAGAGTGGCGCGTCTTAGCGATGATCTTGTTCACCTTATAGCCCGGGAGCTGACCACCTTCACCAGGTTTTGCACCCTGGGCAACCTTAATCTGGATTTCCTCAGCGTTGACAAGGTATTCGGTAGTCACGCCAAAGCGGCCTGAGGCAATCTGTTTCGTCTTGCTGCAAAGCGAAATGCCGTCGAACTCTTCGTGGAAGCGTTCGCTGTCTTCACCGCCTTCACCCGTGTTGCTGCGCGTGCCGAGTTTGTTCATGGCAAGAGCAAGAGCCTCGTGAGCCTCCTTGCTAATTGCGCCGAACGACATAGCACCCGTAACGAAGTGCTTGACGATGTCGTCGACAGACTCAACCTCGTCCACGGGGATGGGGTTCTTCTTGAACTCAAAGAAGTCGCGGAGGAAGATGGGGTTGGGCTTGTTGTCGACCAGCGATGTGAACTCCTTAAACTTCTTGTAGCTGCCCAGGCGCGTAGCGAGTTGCAGCGTGGAGATAGTCTCGGGGTTCCAAGCGTGCTTCTCGCCGTTCTTTCGGAAACTGAATAGACCCGCATAGGGGAGCAAACCGTCCAGCTGGCGTTCCTCAAAGTTGGGAGTGTATCCCTCTTCGTGGAACTTGGCATAGTCGCGAGCCACCTGCACAAGGTGAACGCCACCGATGGTGCTTGAAGCTGTGCCGAAATACGTGTTGAGCAGTTCGTCGCTCAGGCCGATAGCCTCGAATATCTTTGCGCCGCGGTAAGAGCGGAGCGTGCTGATGCCCATCTTGGAGAGGATCTTGTAAAGCCCCTTGCAGATGGCCTTGATGTAGTTCTTTTCAGCCGTTTCGTAGTTCATCTGCACTTCGCCTCGCTTCACGAGGTCGTCAAGCACAGCGAACGACATGTACGGGTTGATTGCGCTTGCGCCGTAGCCAATGAGCAGGGCAGCGTGCATCACCTCGCGCGTTTCACCGCTCTCCACGATGAGCGCAGTCTCCATGCGCTTCTGAACGGAGATGAGGTAGTGGTGTACGGCACTTACAGCGAGCAGCGAAGGAATGGCAGCGTGCGTCTCGTCCACACCGCGGTCGGAGAGGATGATGTAATTTACACCGTCGTTAACGCTTTGTTCAGCCAAGTGGCAGAGGTTGTCGAGAGCCTCCTTCAAACCTTGTTCGCCCTTAGCGGCCTCGAAGACCATGGGCAGCTTGACGGTGTTGAAGCCCTTGTAGCGGATGTTGCAGAGAATGTCGAGCTGACGGTTGGTAAGGATAGGTTCGGGCAAACGAACCATCTTGCAGTGGCTCTCGTTGGGCGAGAGGATGTTCATGCCCACTGCACCTACGTATTCCGTGAGCGACATAACCAGTTCCTCGCGGATGGGGTCGATGGCTGGGTTGGTTACCTGTGCAAACTGCTGGCGGAAATAGTTGAACAGACTTTGCGGACGGTCCGACAGTACGGCGAGCGGCGTGTCGTTACCCATGGAGGCAATAGGCTCGCTGCCGTTGGTGGCCATAGGAGCAATGGTGCGTTCCACGTCCTCACGAGTGAAGCCGAAGGCGCGCAGACGCTTGTCGAAGTCGGGCACGGCGTTGTCCACCTTACGTCCACTCTTCAACGTGTCGAGTTCGATGCGGTTCGTGGCAAGCCACTGACGGTAGGGATTGGCCGAGGCGAGTTGTGCTTTCAGTTCGCCATCGTAGTAGATGCGTCCCTCCTGCGTGTCGATAAGCAGGATCTTGCCCGGCTGCAAACGTCCCTTTTCCTTAATATCAGAAGCCTCGAAGTTGATCACACCGGCTTCGGAGGCAACTACCATGGTGTCGTTCTTCGTGATGAGGTAACGAGCCGGACGCAGACCATTGCGGTCGAGCATACCGCCGGCGTAGCGACCATCGCTAAAGAGCAGTGCGGCAGGACCGTCCCACGGCTCCATCAGGATAGAGTGGTATTCGTAGAAGGCTTTGAGATCCTCCGAGATGGGGTTCTTGTCGTTGAAGCTTTCTGGCACGAGCATTGCCATGGCGTGCGGAAGGCTCAGCCCCGACATCACCATAAATTCAAGCACGTTGTCGAGCGAGGCAGAGTCGCTCATGTTGGGCTGAATGATGGGGCGAATGTCTTTTACCTCTCCCAGCGTGGCGGTGGACAGCACAGATTCGCGTGCCTCCATCCAAGCGCGGTTGCCGCGGATGGTGTTGATTTCGCCGTTGTGGGCAAGGAGACGGAAAGGCTGTGCAAGCCCCCAAGTGGGGAACGTGTTCGTGGAGAAACGAGAGTGTACGATAGCCAGTCCGCTCGTGAAGTAGGGTTGCGTAAGGTCGGGGTAGTAGTCGCGCAACTGCGTGGACGAGAGCATACCCTTGTACACGATGTTCTTTGAGGACAGTGAACAGATGTAGAAGTCCTTGTTGCTGACGCGGTTCTCCACCTTCTTGCGGATGATGTAGAGCTTGCGCTCCAATTCCTCGGGCACGCCGCCGGTGATGAATACCTGCTTCACGGCGGGCTCGGTGGCCAATGCGTCCTTGCCAAGGATGTCTGAATTAGTAGGCACGGCGCGCAGATGCATCAGCGTGAGACCCTCGCGCTCCACCTCTTCGATGAATACGCGGAGTATTTCGCTTTGCTGCGCCTCGTCCTTAGGCAAAAAAACAAGACCAGTCCCGTAGTGTCCCTTTTCGGGAACGGGAATGCCTTGCAACAGAATGAATTCGTGGGGAATTTGAAGAAGAATGCCCGCGCCGTCGCCCGTCTTGTTGTCGGCTCCTTCGGCGCCGCGGTGCTTCATGTTTTCAAGTACTTTCAGTGCCGAGTCAACAAGCTCGTGGCTCTTGCCGCCGTGAATGTTGACAATCATTCCGACGCCACAGGCATCGTGTTCGTTCTCGGCCTGGTAAAGTCCTTCGTTAAGTCTGTTCACTAATTGCATAATGTCCTTCTTTAGAATATCGCTTCCGGCTTGCACGGTGGCAGGCAAAGGCTTGCGATACTATGAATATGCTGTCTTTTGTTTCGTTATTGGTTGCAAAAATACTAATTTATGCTCGCAAAACTGCGCTTTTGAAAGGATAAATCAAGTATTCATTGAAATAAGGTTTGATTTTCCTCGTATTTGTGTCTATTTGCTACGTACGCATCACGTTTATAGATTTATGCAACATGGAGGGGCGCACATTCGGCAAATTGTCAAAAGAAACGTTCTCCTTTGAGCCTTTAGATAGGTTCAAGGGAGAACGTTCCTGATTGGGTTACTTCTTCATTTCCTCTCCTTCCACTTCTTTGACTTTGCGGAAAAGGTCGGAGGCAAAGATGAAACTGTTGAGCTTCTCGTTGGTGGAAGTCATTACGTCGTCCTTCGTTCCCTCCCACTCGTTGTGTCCTTTGTATATAAAAAGGATGTGTTCGCCGATGCCCATCACGGAGTTCATGTCGTGCGTGTTGATGATGGTCGTAGTGTTGAACTCCTTCGTGATGTCGTGAATCAGTTCGTCAATGACGAGCGACGTCTTGGGGTCGAGGCCGGAGTTGGGTTCGTCGCAGAAGAGGTATTTGGGGTTGAGGGCGATTGCCCGTGCAATGGCAACACGCTTTTGCATACCGCCCGATATTTCGCCGGGATACTTTGCGTCCGCTTCGAGTAGGTTGACGCGTTCAAGGCAGAACTTGGCACGGCGCACTCGGTCCTTGTAGCTATCGTCCGAGAACATATCGAGCGGAAACATCACGTTCTCCAACACAGTCATAGAGTCGAAGAGCGCAGCGCTTTGGAATATCATGCCCATCTCGCGGCGCAGCAGGGCGCGCTCCTTTTTTGACATGAGCATAAAGCTTCTGCCGTCGTAAAGCACGTCACCCTGGGTGGGCTCGAAAAGTCCCACAATGTTCTTGATGAGCACCGTCTTTCCCGAACCGCTCTGTCCGATGATAAGGTTTGTCTTTCCGCTCTGGAACACCGAGGATATGCCTTTCAGCACCTCGCGTCCGTCGAACGACTTATGCAGGTCTTTTATTTCAATCATGAGAGTAATTGTGTGAGGAACAGGTCAGAGAACAAGATAAGCATGGAGCACGACACCACAGCATTGGTACTTGCCTTGCCCACTTCGATGCTTCCGCCCTCCACGTTGTAGCCGTAGAACGACGAGACGCTCGATATGATGAAGGCGAAGAAAAGCGACTTGATGACACCCATCCAGAAGAACCACTGCGTGAACGAGTGCTGGAGGCCTGCCGTGAGGTCGGAGGGCGTGATGATATGGCCAACGAAAGCAGTGGCGTATGCACCGATGATGCCGCTGAATGTGCTGAACACTACGAGCAGAGGCATCAGTGTGACCAAACCTGCTATTTTGGGGAGGATAAGGAACGAAGCCGGGTTGACGCCCATAATTTCGAGCGCGTCAATCTGTTGCGTGGTGCGCATTGTGCCGAGTTCAGACGCGATGTTTGAACCCACTTTGCCCGAGAGTATAAGACACATGATACTCGACGAAAATTCGAGCAACATGATCTCGCGGGTCACGTAGCCCGACACCCAATGGGGCATCCACGGGCTTTGGATGTTCAGCTTTATCTGAATACAGATTACCGCACCTATAAAGAAAGATATGAGCAGTACGATACCGATGGAGTCAACTCCCAACTGTACCATTTCTTTGACGTATTGCTTCCAGAACATGCGGAAGCGCTCGGGACGCGAAAACGTGCGCCCCATCAGAATGAGGTAACGCCCAAAGGCGTTGAGAAATTTCGTTATTAACATGATTCGTGTGTATTCTCCTTGTGTGCGAAATGCTTCGTGGCTGCCGTCAGTCTCCCTCGGGCTTACGGAGCGCTTCGGGTTTTAGATTGCCCTTCTCGTCGAACAGTCCGTAGGTGGTGCGCAGTACGCGGAACTCCGTGCGGCGGTTCAATGCGTTGCAAACCTCCTGCTGCTCCTTGGGCAACCGCAGAATGTAGGGCACGGTCAGCGTGTCGCCCTCGTGGAGGAACGGGTAGGTCTCGGTGAGTTTCTTGTTCACCATCTTCGGCATCTCCTTTCCGTAGCCCTTTGCCGTAAGGCGGTCGGCGGCAATGCCGTGTTCAGTGAGGTAGCGCACCACGCTCTCGGCTCTTCGCTGCGACAGTTTCTGGTTGTATTCGGCGTTTCCGCGGTAGTCGCAGTGGGCGGACAACTCAATGGTTACGTTGGGGTTTTCCTTGAGCATGTTAACAAGGCGGTCGAGTGCCTCGGTGGAGTTCTCCGTAAGGTCGGACTTGTCAAACTCGTAGAAGACGTTGCGCACCAATACGGGCGAGCTGATGCTGGGCAGAGGGAATTGCAGTACGTGCTGTTTCTCCACTTCGAGTGTGTCCGCTTTCAGCTCGTTGCGCACGTTGAGGTAGCCTTGGCAAGTGGCGAGGAACAGGTAACTCACACCGGGCGAAAGAGCTTTTTCGAAGGAGCCGTCCGACAATACGTTTACCTTCTCGTTTGTGCCGTCGCTTCCCACCATATATACTTGTGCCTTGGGGAGTTCGTAGCCGTCCTGCTCGTACACCCAGCCCTTCACCGTTTGCAGCACTTCGGGGTAGGAAAACTCGTAGATTTTGTCCCATCCTCGTCCGCCAGTTGAGCGGTTCGATGAGAAGAACCCTCGGTTGTGCAGCCCTTCGAACGTCATGCCAAAATCGTCGCCCTGCGAATTCATAGGGTAGGGTAGGTGCGTCACTGTCCAGCGGTGCGACACGGTATCCTCCACCGCTTTATATAGGTCGAGACCACCGAGGCTGTTGTCCCGACTGTCGGAGGAGAAGTATAGCTCGCCGTTTGGTCGAATCGTAGGAAAGCAGTCGTTCCCCGGTGTGTTGATGTCTGGCCCTAAGTTTTCGAGGATGCCCAAGCCGTGCCCGCCTCCGAGTTCTATTCGCCAAATGTCGTAGCCGCCTTGGCCGCCTGGCATATCCGAGGTGAAGTAGAGCCACCGGCCGTCAGCCGACACCGCAGGGTGGGCAAACGACGAGAGCGTGTCTTGCGAAATGGTCAGTTGTGTGGGCTTGCTCCATTTGGCATCCGTGCGCTGCGCAGTCCATATTTCTGCATAGCGCGGATACGACGGGTCAGTGCGGCAAACGGTGAGGTACATCGTCTTGCCGTCGGGCGTGAAGCAACAAGCACCCTCGTCGTACTCCGTGTTTAACTCGCCCTCAACGGCTTCTGGGGCTTTCCATTTTCCCTTTTCGTCCTTCTTTACGAAAAATATGTCGCCGTTCTTTGTGGCAGTTATTCCGTTCACGTCGCCTTTTGCCTGTTGGCGCGTGGAGGTGAAGTAGAGTTGTTCGGCTTCCTGCCCCATATATGCTGGGCAGTAGTCCGAGCGTGTGCCGTTGAGCAGTGAACTAAGTTTTATGGTGTAGGCAGACCCTGCTTTTTTGATAGCCGGCGCGGAAAGACTGCTTGCCAGTCCTCGTTCGGCATTCGCATCGCCAGGGAAAGAGTCAAGGTATGCCTCGTAAGCAACTTGCGCCCCTTTGTAGTTGCCCTGCATACGCTGCAAGTCGCCTATGCGCAGAAGGGTGAGTGTGTCAGTGTAGTGGTAACGAGCTGCATTCTGGAAGGCGCTCAACGCCCGTGAGGTGTTCCCATAGCGGCTGTATGCATCGCCCATCTTGTAGGCAATGAAGCCGCGGCGTGCCTTGTCCTTTGGGGGCGTTTGTCCGTAAGCTCGTTTGTATTGACCCGCAGCCTCCGCATATTCCCCCAAAGCCAATGCCGCGTCGCCTCGCTTGATGGACTTCTCCGCACTTCCGCAACTCCACAGGAGTACGGAGAGGAGACATAAATATATTATATGGAATATGCGTGCTTTCATCAGCGGGAAATGAACGTTCCTTTCTGCTATGCTAATCTGTTCGGTGCTTTTGGATGCTTGTTGCCGCAAAGTTACGATATCCGATTTAGTACGTGCTCGAAACGTGGAAACTTTTTGACGCTGTGGCGTTTTGCGCTTTACAGGTTGAGCCAGTTGGCATAGAATTGCCGTGCGCTTTGTTCCCAAGAGTAGCGCACTGAGCCGTCGGGGGCGTAATAGTTCACCGGCGGTTCAATGGGCAAGTTCTTGCTGAGGTCGCGATGGTATTCGTTGTCCAGCGTATAAGGCTCGTATTCAAGGTGTCCCACCACAAACGTCCGCTTGCAGTCAGCTGTGGCAGCAACCCCCACGCCGCTCTCCTTGCTTTGCGCAAGCAGTTGCAGTCCCTCGCTGGCATTCAGGGCTATTTCGTCGGCAGTTACCTCGGTGTGGCGTGAGTTGGGCATGGCGAACGCCGGGCTCAGTCCTTTCATAAGCGGTGACGAGGGAATGAGGACGTCCTGACTGAATATTCCGAACATCTTGTTGGGCAGGGCGTGTTTCTGAATACCGTAGAACTCGTACAGCCCAGCTTGCGCCCCCCAACAGATGTAGAGCGTGTGCGCCGCATGGGTGTCCGCCCAGTGCATGATGCGTTGTAGCTGAGGCCAGTAGCGCACGTCCTCGAACGGTATTTGTTCGAGCGGCGCACCTGTCACGATGAAGTGGCTGAAAGAGTAGGGGGCGTATTCCTCAAAGTCGAGGTAACAAGCGTCCATGTGCTGGGCGGACGTGTTCTTGTACGTCTGTCCAGCTATCTTCATGGGTAAGAGTTGTATAGACCCCGTGCCTGCGGCGGCAAGTGTGCGGGCAATGTCGAGCTCCGTCACTTCCTTTTGCGGCATCAGGTTGAGGAAAAGCACACGCTTCTCGGCTTCAACCTCGCGCCATTGTTGCAGGGAGTATGTTTGCGCACCCAATTCCTTGGCGCAGGGCATTTCGGAGGGCAGCAGCAAAGTAGATTGCATAGTTGCGTAGTTAGGTGTCGTTCTTTTCGTATTCGGCAGGGGAGCGCTTAGTCCATTCGGTCGCGGTAGTCCTCGTAGGTGTATTCGCGGAGCGTCTGCACAGTGCCGTCCGTCCGTTCTATTTTGAGGGCAGGGTGATGAATGCCGTTGAACATGTTGGTCTTTACGGTGGTGTAGTGTATCATATCGTCGAACACCACGACGTCGCCCACGTTGAGCGGCTTCTCAAATTGCCAACAGCCCATGTAGTCGCCGCTTAGACAACTGTTGCCGCCGAGTCGGTACACGCAGTCGTTGGTTTCAACGCCGAGTTCTTTGGCGTCTTCGATGGTCACAGCTCCTTGTACATGGGGATGGTAGGGCATTTCCAGACAGTCGGGCATGTGGCAGGTGAAACTCACGTTGAGAATGGCCGTCTTTATGCCGTGGTTCTCCACAATGTCGACCACCTGCGAGTGGAGTTCGCCAGTTTGCCAGGCAAAGGCCGAACCAGGTTCAAGAATCAGGCGCAGGTTGGGATGCTTTTGCCGAAATTCCTGCAATAGATTGATGAGCAAAGGCACGTTATAGTCCTTGCGAGTGACGAGGTGGCCGCCGCCAAGGTTGAGCCATTTCAGTTGGTCGAGCCATTTGCCGAATTTCCGCTCTATCCAGCCCAGCGTGTGCTGCAAAGCCTCTGCCGAACTCTCGCAGTGGCAGTGGCAGTGGAACCCTTCTATCTCGCTGGGTAGCACGTCGGGCAGTTGCGAGGCAAGCACACCAAAGCGCGAGCCGGGGGCGCAGGGGTCGTAAAGTTCCGTCTCAATCTCGCTGTGTTCGGGATTAATGCGCAGACCCAGGCTGGGGGCATCTGCTCCGCCAGCGAGCGCACGGTCCTTGAAGTGGTTGAACTGCGTGAGCGAGTTGAACGTGATGTGCGACGAACACTTCACAATGTCGCCGAACGTGTCGTCCTCGTAGGCTGGGGAATAAGTGTGCGCCTTTGTGCCGAACTCTTCAAAGGCCAGACGGGCTTCGTAGAGCGACGAGGCAGTGGTGTGGCTGATGTATTCGCGAAATATGGGGAACGTGCGCCACAGGGCAAATGCCTTGAAGGCGAGGATGAACTCTACGCCGGCACGTTGGCTGATGTCGCTGATGAGCGTGAGGTTGCGGCGCAGGAGTTCTTCTTTCAACAAATAGTAGGGTTGCATAGGGATTGGCGGTTTGCTGGGGACGTCTAACGGGCAGCGATTCTCATCCCGATAGACGGTAAGGGTAAAAGAAAGGGAGCTGGGTTACTCCTCGCATGACAAACGCGAAAGGGGGTAGCCCAACTCCTCTGTTTATGCGGGTTGGCGCGCAGCCAAGCGCATGGCGTATGTGATTACATAATTCCGCGTTCGCGGAGCTTCTGTTGCCAGTTCCATGCCGAAGAGAGAGCCTCCTCAAGCGTGTGAACGGCCTTCCAGCCCAACACCTTGTTGGCTTTGTCCACGTTGCCCCAAACCTTTTCGATATCGCCCTCGCGGCGAGGAGCAATTTCGTAGTTCAGTTTCACGCCCGTGCACTTCTCAAACGTGTTGATGAGTTCGAGCACGCTCACGCCCTTGCCCGTACCTACGTTGTAGATTTCAACGGGTTCGGTGTTCTTGTCGTCCACGATGCGAGCCATGGCTGCCACGTGTGCCTTGGCAAGGTCGAGCACGTAGATGTAGTCGCGGATGCACGAGCCATCGGGAGTGTCGTAGTCATCGCCGAACACTTTCAGGCAGGGACGGATGCCCATAGCCGTCTGAGTGAGGTAGGGGATGAGGTTTGCGGGAACGCCGTTGGGCATTTCGCCGATGATGCCCGTGGGGTGCGAACCGATGGGGTTGAAGTAGCGGAGGATGATTGCGCTGATCTTTGCGCCGCTGTGTACGTAGTCCTGAATGATTTCCTCGTTAATCTGCTTCGTGTTGCCGTAGGGGCTTTCAGCCTTCTTGATGGGAGCTTGCTCCGTAACGGGCAGGTTCTCGGGATCGGGCTGGCCGTATACGGTGCAGGACGAAGAGAAGATGATGCCCTTCACGTCGTACTTGGGCATAAGCTTCAAGAGGTTGATGAGTGAGAGCAGGTTGTTCTCGTAGTACTTCAGGGGCAACTGTACACTTTCGCCAACAGCCTTTGATGCAGCGAAGTGAATGATGCCGGTGATGTCGGGGTATTTCTGGAATACGCCTTCGAGGGCTGCGAAGTCGCAGCAGTCAACTTGCTCGAAAGCGGGGCGAATGCCTGTGATCTTCTCGATGCCGTCAACCACGTCGGCCTTAGAGTTCGAAAGGTTATCAATGATAACCACGTTGTAGCCGGCGTTCTGAAGCTCAACCGTTGTGTGTGAACCGATGAAGCCTGTACCACCAGTCACGAGGATTGTTTTTTTCATGACGATTTATGATTTGTATGTTGTAGTTTTCGTTGCAAAATTATCCCTTTTTTGCGGATGGCGAAAGTGTTTGCCCGTTTATTCCCCCGCGCGTTGTTCCTACGAGCCTTTCTGCTGGTTGTAGAACTCCTTGGCAAGTCCGCCCTCGGAGGTTTCGCGGTAGAGCGAGGGCAGGTCGTGCCCAGTCTGCTTCATCACCTCGACCGTCTTGTCGTAAACAATGCGGTGCTGCCCATCGGAGAGGTTGGCGTAGACGTTTGCGTCGAGGGCGCGTGCGGCGGCGTGGGCGTTTCGCTCAATGCAGGGTATCTGCACCAGTCCGCAAACGGGGTCGCACGTCATGCCCAGGTGGTGTTCAAGTCCCATCTCCGCCGCGTATTCAATAGTGGCCAGCGAACCGCCAAACAGGTAGTTCGAGGCAGCGGCAGCCATGGCGCAGGCCACGCCCACTTCGGCCTGGCAACCCGCTTCGGCTCCCGAGATGGAGGCGCGGCTCTTGGCTATGTTGCCAATGATGCCCGCCGTGGCCAGGGCGTGCAGAATGCGCGTTTCCTTGAACTGTCGCGTTTTGTAAAGGTGGTAAAGCACCCCTGGCACTACACCGCTTGCGCCGCAGGTGGGGGCGGTGACGATAGTGCCTCCCGAAGCGTTCTCCTCGCTTACGGCCAGGGCGTAGGCAAACACCAAGGCGCGCGATTGCAGATTGGAGGGGTAGCCCAGGGCACGTATATAATAGTCGGGGGCTTTGCGCCGCAGTTTGAGTTCGCCGGGCAGTACGCCTTCGCGTTCAATGCCTCGCTCCACGGCCTCGCACATGGTGTGCCATACCTTTTCGAGGTAGTCGAAAATCTCCGAACCCTCACAGTGACGCACGTACTCCCAATAGGAAACGCCGCGTTCCTGACACCATTGCTGAATGTCGGATAGGTGGTCGAGCTCATACACGTCGGGCGTGTCGGCCTGTTCCTTACCCTCTTCCACCAGCGCACCACCGCCCACGCTGAACACCGTCCACTCGTCGTAGAAGTCCTTGCCGTTGTTGCGCGCCTCAAACTTCATGCCGTTGGGGTGGAACGGTAGCACTTCCTCTGCGTGCCATATCAGCTCTGTGCGGTTCACGCCCAACACCTGCTGTATGGCGTAGTCGGTGAGGTGGCCTTTGCCTGTGGCTGCCAAGCTTCCGTAGAGCGTTACGCGGAAACCAAGGGCTTCGGGGTGGCGTTTGAGGTAGGTTTCGGCGGCAAGTCGCGGCCCAATGGTGTGCGAGGAGGACGGGCCAATGCCTATGCGGTAGAGTTCTTTGAGTGATTTCATGGGTGAGGGAGGTGTATTATATATATAATGTGTGTCTTTCCGAATTTTGGGCAGACGGCTCGTGCCTTACATTTCCTTGATGAAGCCGCGGCGGAAGGCAACGAGCAGCTTTTCGAGGTCGGCAATCTGCTCGCGCAACTCTGTGCCCTTATCGGTGTCGTTCACCATGGCGCGGTGACCCATCATTTCAACAATTTGCGTGGTGGAACGTATGTCCGTGCCTTTCTTTATGGCCTCGTCGGTGGAGGTGAAGGGGGCGTGTTGAACGAGTTGGAAGCCGCGCGAGTGGTACACCAGCGTATAGCCGGCAATACCCGTGGTGTTGTGGTAGGCCTTGGCAAAGCCACCGTCAATCACCATGAGCTTTCCGTTCGCCTTGATGGGGTTTTCGCCGTTTGCAGCCCTCACGGGCACGTGGCCGTTGATGATGTGGCAATGCTTGCCTTTCACGCCGAACGCTTTGAGCAGTTGGTCGCAAACTTCCTCGTTTTCGCGCAGGGTGTAGTAGGCGCCCTTCTCCTCCTTGTGCGTCTCTTTGTCGCTGATGAAGTAGCGTTCAAAGGTGGCCATCTTGTCCTTGTCGAACAGGGGAGAGTCCTTTCCGCACCACAGGTACCAGAAGTAGTCGTTGGCGCGCTGCCGTTCAATGGGGTCGGCCTCTTGGTCGTAGGCGGTGCGTATGAGCTGTTCCACGCGGGCCATGAGTTCCTTTCCTGCCACCTTTTGACCTTCCACGTCCACTTCCTTCACCGTGCCGTCCTCGTTCATGGGTACGGAGGCGTGGAACAGCAGGTTCGAGTTGTACACGCCGTACATGCCGCCGTGGAGCAGGAGTTCCTGCACGTGGTTTTGCAGGCGGTCGGAGATGAGGAAGGAGTGTTGCAGGTGCTGCATGAGTTCTTCTTCCTCCGCGGTGAGTTTGTAAGGGTCGTTGGGGTCGACTGTGGGGAACGAGCGGTCGTTCATCGCGTAGCTCTTTCCGCCAATCGTGCATGTTCCGTTGGCATAGTCCACGGCGTCGAGCAGTCGGCGGTCAAGCATTTCCCATTCGGGGTGCGCCGCATAGAGTTGCCCCTCGAGCTTGAACTGCACCACGGCCATTGCCTTGTGCATCTGCGCAATGAGTTTGCACGTCTTCTCGTTGGGACGGCGGTCATCGTCTTCAATCTTCGGGAGAAACACCGTGCATGGGTCGTCGGCGTAGGTCTCCATGGCAAAGGTGGCCAGCGGCACCATGTTTATGCCGTAGCCCTCTTCGAGTGTTTGCGTGTTGGCGTAGCGAAACGACAGACGCAACACGCTTGCGATGCACGCCAAGTTGCCAGCGGCGGCTCCCATCCACAGAATGTCGTGGTTGCCCCACTGTATGTCCCAGTGGTGGTAGTTGCAGAGCGTGTCCATGATGAGGTGCGCTCCGGGGCCGCGGTCGAATATGTCGCCCAGGATGTGCAGCTGGTCAATAGCCAACCTTTGTATGAGTTCGCAGAGGGCCTTCACAAATCCTTCGGCGCGCCCTGTGCCGATGATGGTCTGGATAATCACGCCCACGTAGGCCTGCTTGTTGCGGTCGTCGCTGTTTTCGTGGAGCAGTTCCTCAATGATGTAGGCAAACTCGCTCGGCAGGCTCTTACGCACCTTCGAGCGGGTGTATTTCGACGACACGTTGCGGCAGACGGCAATCAGCTGGTTAAGTGTCGTCTGGTAGTAGTCCGAAAGGTTGGTGTCGTTCTGCTTTACGAGGTCAAGCTTTTGCTTGGGATAATAGATAAGCGTGCAGAGGTCGCGTATCTCCTTTTCGCGCATGGTGTTCCCGAAAAGTTCGTTCACCTTACGCTTGATGTTTCCCGAGGCGTTGCGCAGCACGTGCTGGAAGGCCTCGTTCTCTCCGTGCAGGTCGGCCAGGAAGTGCTCCGTAGGCTTCGGCAGGTGCAGGATGGCTTCAAGGTTGATGATTTCGGTAGTTACTTGCGAAATAGTGGGGAAGTCGCGCGCAAGGAGGCGCAGGTATCTCAGGTCGTTCTTAATCGCTTGGTTCGATATGTTTTGCTTGGGCATGCTCCTTCTTTTTGAGCAAAGTTAGTGCAAGCACGATAAAGGGCAAAAGGAACGCCGCGTTTTTGTGGAATTTGGCGATGGCGGCCACTAACAGCGGGCGTTTGTGAATGACGTATTGGCAAAGTCAGGCGCGAGACGCTCGTTGCAATCTTTTGGCAGTTTGGTATTTAAGCCGTAAACTTGCATCATAAATGGAAGCTGCCATGAAGACGACAAACGATTATATTGAAATCCTTCGCAAATATCGGAGTGCGAGAGCCGAGGTCTACGGCATCACGAAGATTGGCATCTTTGGTTCAGTAGCACGTAACGAGCAGACCGAAGATAGCGACATCGATGTTTGTGTAGAAATGAAGACTCCTGATTTGTTCTTGATGGTACACATAAAGGAGGAACTGCAAGATTTATTCGGCAGACCTGTAGACATTGTTAGGCTCAGAAGCAACATGAACCCCATGTTGCTCAGTAGAATTCAAAGAGACGGAATTTATGCATGATGAAGAACTCCTGTACTATTCTCTTCAGTGAATAGCCATTACCATAGAAAGGATTGTCAACAACTCCCAATGCATTGATGATCCTCAGTATTACGTTCTTTCCCCTGCTGGTATGGAACGCTTGGAGAGTACGTGTATGCTTTTGCTTGCCATAGGCGAAAGCATTAAGGGCATTGACAAGATGACGAACAAACAACTCCTTTCCAACTACCCAGAGGTAGACTGGAAGGAGCAATGGGTATCCGTGATATCATAGCCCATCATTATTTTGACATTGATGAGACTATCGTCTTCGACGTTGTTAAGAACAAACTCCCGAACATGCTTGAAGTCGTGAAGAAAATGATAGACGACTCCAAGGATATGCCGCACTAACGTCTCTTTATAAAGCGAAGCAGCAGCCAGCTTGCCGCCAAGTCCAAGGGGAGGAACCACGTGTAAAGGGTGGTGTGGACGGGGAAAGAGTTGCCAACAGTGTCTTGTCCAGCCGATGAGGTCATAATCATCATTCTGAGGTACTTCGCGCTGTTTTCCAGCGTAGAAACGTTGATGCTCAGGCACAGAACAACGAATATCCCTATGTTTACAAGCAACCACAGCGCGCCGATGATGGCGGGCGACTTCTTCTTCATGCCCGAGAGCGCGGTGATGCGCCACCCTGCAATGGCAGGCTGCAAGGCGCAGGCCAACACTACGATGAAATACAGATGGAAGTTGCAGAGCAAGAAGGACAGCCAGTAGGGGACGCCGAGGGTTGCGCTGACGATGGCGCGCAGTCCGCACGTTGCCGCAAAGAGACCAGTTGGCCAACTGGGATAGTATTGGCATATAGGCAATGTGAAAGCAAGGACGGCAA
>CAVKGN010000036.1:0-18566 GCA_963655595.1 uncultured Oscillospiraceae bacterium | reverse complement strand
GCTGGTTGATGAAGATGCACGTGGTGTTCGTCTTGCTGATGCTCGATGTGAGCTTGCGCAGAGCCTGACTCATGAGGCGAGCTTGAAGGCCTACCTTGTTGTCGCCCATGTCGCCTTCAATTTCTGCCTTCGGGGTGAGGGCTGCTACGGAGTCGATGACAATGATGTCGATGGCTGAGGAACGAATCAGCTGGTCGGCAATTTCAAGTGCCTGTTCACCGTTGTCGGGCTGCGAGATGAGCAGTTCGTCCACGTTGGCTCCGAGTTTCTTTGCATAGAAACGGTCGAAGGCGTGTTCGGCATCGATGAAGGCGGCAATGCCACCTGCCTTTTGCGCTTCGGCAATGGCCTGGATGGCAAGCGTTGTCTTACCAGACGACTCAGGGCCATAGATTTCGATGATGCGGCCGCGGGGGTATCCGCCTACGCCGAGTGCGGCGTTGAGGGCAAGGCTGCCCGTGGGGATTACGTCCACGTCTTCTACGTTTTCTTCTCCGAGCTTCATCACTGAGCCGCGGCCGAAGTCCTTTTCAATCTTCGACATTGCGGCTTGGAGTGCTTTGAGCTTCTCTGCGTTGGGAGCGGTATTTTCTTCCGGATTCTTTGCCATGTTTCTGTTCGGGTATTAATAGTTACGTTGTGGGTGTTAATGACTTGTAGTGTTGCAAATTTACACAAAAAACTTGTCCGCTGCTATCAGTCGAGGCGTAGCAAGTCGGGCAGCGAGGTGATGACGTGCGTGGGCAGAGATTCGTCGTATTGTTTCTCCTCCCATTCGCGGCCCTTGAACCATACCGTTTGGCAGCCCACAGCTGCGGCTGGCACAATATCCTTGGAGTAGCTATCACCGATGGCTGTGCATTGGTCAGCCCGTGCCCCCGTGGCATCGACGCCCAGTTGCCAGATGGCTGGCGAGGGCTTACGAACGCCCACCACGGCACTCTCGATAACCGCCTCGAAGAAGTCCTCGATGCCGTAGGCGCGCAGCACGGCGTGCAAGTTGCCGTAGAAGTTTGACACCATGAAGAGGCGGTGACTCTGGGCGAGTTTCTCCAGCACTTGTGCCGACCGGCTCACTTCTGCGCGGGCGTAGTCGTCGCAATAGTGCGCAACTGCCTCCACGGCTTCGCTCTGAGCAGTGGCCGAACTGAACGTCAGGCTGCCTTGCTCAACAAGCGCCTCCATCTGTATCCGCACCTTTTTGCGCAGGAGCGTGAGGAAATCGTCCGTTGGGGCTATAATCGGTGTGCGCGCCAATGCCCGTTCGCCCTCTACGTAGGCCTGGCGCAGACGATCCTCGCTGACGGCGAGAGCGCAGTGCGTATAGGCTTTCTGGAACACGTAGAACCAGTGGAGGGCGGCGGTGTCGAGCGTGCCGCCGTAGTCGAAGAGGAGAAACTCTGTCATTGTTTTTTGTCAGTTGTGCCGTCGTGCATGATGCGCTTGTTGCCCACCTTGACAAGGCTTACGCCGATAAATATCCACACCAGTTCACGAACACGCGTGTAGAGACTCGTGATGACGCCCAAGCCGGGGGCTGAGAGTCCGAGGATTTTCACGATGAGCGACAAGCCGCCCTCGCGTGCACCCAGCTGCATAGGCAGGAAGAAGAGGATGTTACCCACGAGCGAGGAGAAAGCCAGAACGAGCAGCGCGTCCCAGAAGGTGAGACTCACGCCGAGTGAGAGCAGAATGAAGTAGTATTCGAGCGCGTTGATGACGCGTGCCACGTATTCGAAGAGCAACGAACGGTAGAAAGCCCGCGGCTGCGAGTGGAGGTAGGCAATGTTGTCGTCAACCTTTTGCATGTCTTCGGCATGCGTGGCGTAGAACTTGCGTGCCCACTTCTTGGCCACCGGCACGTAGAGCAGGGGCTTAAAGAGTTTGACGATGACTCCGCGCTTGTAGCATAGATGGAAGATGAACACCACCACCACGAGCAAGGCCAGATAGATGGCGAAGAGTGTCCACAGGAAGGGGGTCATTTTCTCGGTGTAGACCACGGCGAAGAGTACGGCAGCCGAACTCCACAGGCAGATGTGCGAGAAGATGTGCATCATGGAGTAGAGCACCACCGACGACATGGCGCGCGGCACGCCGATGTACGAACTCAGCTCCATGACGCGGTACGGGCCGCCGCCAAAGCCGAAGGGCGTGGTGTAGCTGAAAGCGAAGCCCGAAACGGTGAGCTTGTAGGCGTGGCGGTATGAGAGGTGCTTGTCGTGCTTTCCGCTGTTGACGATAATCTGGAAAGCCCAGGCGTTGAAGGCGTAGACGAATATCCACACGCCTATGACGGCGGGCAGGTAGAGTCCGGCTTTGAGCAGGTGGGTACAGAGAACGGAGTAGTCCACCTCGAACGTGCAGAGCATCACGATGATTGCCCCGATGCCGAAGAGCAGAAAAATGTTGCGGTATAAGGGTTTCACGGTTTGGACTGTGTTTTAACGGGTTTCGCCGCTCAGTTCGCGGCAGACGGTGGCGCAGAGAGCCTCGTGCCTTGCGCGCATATATAATAGGAGTATGTTCATCACTACCACCTCAAACACGAAGTAGAGCCAAGGTTCGCCGAGTAGCAGCACAACGTAGAGGAAGATGGCGCGCGTGTTGAACGTGAGGATGTTGGCGTATTTTATAAGCGGGAGGCTGCCCTTGCGGAAACGCTCCACGAGTGTGGGTGGCAGGGGCGCACCGGCGAACTTGTCCGCCAGAACCTTGCGCAGTTGCTGGAAACGCGGCGTGAGCTTCTCCTGCGATTGCGTGTAGTTGCCGTAGAAGTAGAGGAAGAGTTTCCACACGCCGTCGCGTCGCCAAGAGAGGGCGTGGTACTCCTCGCGCAATTTCTGGAAATTGTCCAGTTCGCTGCCGGCCTTACCCTTGATGAAGAAGAGGTGGACGTTGCGGTAGTAGTCCGCCAGTTGGCACTGCTTGGCGTGGCACACGAAGCCAGAGAAAGCAGCGAGCAGCCAGATGGCGATGCCCCAATGGAGTTCGCCGCCCGTAAAGGGAAGGGGCTTCGACTGTGTGCGGAGGCAGATGGCGGCGTAAATAACGAAGAACCACACGTCGCCGGCAAAGCCGTCGAGGATGCGTCCCCAGCGCGTCTTCTTACCCGTCATGCGAGCCATCTGTCCGTCGGTGCTGTCGTAGATGTTTGCCCAGATGAGCAGCAGGATGCCGATGATGGTGCAAAGGAGGTCCTCAAAATAGAACATCACGCCGGCGGCAGCTCCCAGGATGATGCTCAACACGGTGACCACGTTGGGGTGGACGTTGAAGTGGTTGAAGAACCTTGCCCACAGCAGACCGAGGGGACGCGTGAAGTGTATGTCGAGCCACTCCTCCGTGTCGGTGGACTTGAAGGTGGCTTGGAGTTTTGTGGAAGGGGTAGTCATTGTTCGTGAAGGTTGATGAGTTGGTTGAGCCGTTGTGCCACGGCTTTGGCGGCCGCCTTGCGGCAGGGGGAGAAGCTGGGCCAGTCGTTGAAGTCTATGAGTCGGAACGAGCCATCGGCGGCCACCACGGCATCGCCTCCGTATACGGTCAGTCCGAGAGCCTTTGCCGCCTTGTCCGCCGTTTGTCGGAACGTCTCCTCGTCGTAGGCAAAGCCCTTGGGGGCAAGGTTGTGGCTTTCCAAGCCGAATTTGCTGAAACCGCCCGCCTGTGTGGGGTAGCAGGTGTGGAAGAAGTCCGTGCCCTCCACGCCGTAGAACTTCACAAGGTCGCCTTCAAGGTGTTCCTCCGCAATGAGCTCGTCTACGTCCCTTTGGCGGAAGCCGTCCAAAGCCGCTTGAAACTCAGCCTCGGAATGGACAAGGCACACGTCGCCAGCCTCCTGCGCACAGAAGTCAGCACGTTTTAGCCAAAAGGGAAAAGGAAGGGGAGCGTCGGCAGCGTCGGACGAATGTAAAAGTACGTATCGGGGCAGAGGCACTTGCGCTTGCGTGAGTTTTTCGGCGACGTTGCTGCGTGATAGCTGCAAGAGGCTCTGCGCCGAATTGACTGCCACGAGGCCGTCCGTTTGTTCGGCTTGGCACAGGTCTTGAAGCACGTTGTGGCTACGCGCCATGGAGTAGACAGCGTCGAACTCGCTGAGGTCAACGGCTACGAAAAGGTCCTCGCTGATGATGCTCACATCGTTCTGCCCACGGTTGAGCCGACTCGTAACGGCTGCGAAGATTGCCGCGTCGCGGTCCTGCGAGTTGGGGCTGAAACGCGGCGAACGGCTGATGCCTAAGATATGGTGCATGATGAATGGTCGGTTAGGAAAGCTTCGGCCTTGGCAATGTCCGTTGCGTGGTCAACGTCGAGTATCTTTGAGAAGGGACAGGCTTCGAGGCGCAGCCCTTCGGCCACCAGCTCGCGCTGGAAGTTGCGCATACGGCTCTTGCCCTGCTCCATGCAGTGGTGCAGCACGTCGAGGGCAGACGGACGGAGACAGTAGATGCCCCCAGAGATGAACTTGTCGCCAGGCTCAGGACTGTCGTGGAAACCTGTAATGTGCAACTCGTTGTCGGTAGCTACGTAGAGCGGACTTTCGTCGTCGATGAAGTCCGTCACGGCCATGCAGCCATCGTGGGCGGACTGCTTGAAGTGGCTGATGTAGGCGGCGAACTCGCCCTCGTCGAAGATGGTGTCGACCGTGGTTAGGCAGAAGTCAGAGCCGGATAGGTAGGGGGCAAGTTCTGCAAAACTGTGCATGCTGCTCGGCGTGGACTTAACCACGAGGCGCACGTCGTCGGCAAGTCCCTCCGCCTGCACGTGGCGCAGGTGTTGCTCGGTGAGCGGATTGAGCGTGTTGACGATGACCACAATCTCGGTGGCGCCGTTCTGGCGAAAGATGCGTATCAGACGGTCAATCATTGCTTCGCCGCAGAGTTTCACGAGCGGCTTGGGGAGCGACACGCCCTCTTGTTGTAGGCGCGACCCTTCGCCGGCGGCGATGATGGCAAATTTCATAGGTTGGGGTAGGTGTGGAGTGGGGGAGGCGGTCAGCGTTCCTTGCGCTCCTGGTAAATCTTGGGGAGCGGATTGGCGTGGCTTTCCACGTAGGCCGTGCGGTTGCGGAAGATGTCGATGGCCGAATAAATGGCTTGGCGGAAAGAGTCGGGCGAGGCCTGACCTTTTCCGGCAATGTCGTAGGCTGTGCCGTGGTCGGGCGAGGTGCGCACAACGGGCAGGTTAGCGGTGAAGTTCACGCCGTTGCCGTCGGTTAGTGCCTTGAACGCCGCCAGTCCCTGGTCGTGGTACATGGCCAACACGCCGTCGAAGTGGCGGTAAAGGGCTGCACCGAAAAAACCGTCGGCCGCATAGGGGCCGTAGCAAGCCATGCCTTTGTCGGAAAGCGACTTAACCGCAGGGGCAATGACCGTGTCCTCCTCGTTGCCGAGCAGGCCACCGTCGCCAGCGTGGGGATTGAGCGAGAGCACGGCAATGCGCGGGGCAGACACGCAGAAGTCCTTTTGCAGCGAGAGGTAGAAACGCTGTGCGGTGGCTTCCACCTTCTCCTGCGTGATGGCTGCCGGCACTTCCGACAGGGGCAGGTGAGTGGTGACGAGGGCTACGCGCATAAGGTCGTTGAAGAGAATCATGAGCGGCGCGCCGCCTTCCTCGCCCAGGCGGTCCTGCAAATATTCCGTGTGGCCCACAAAGTGGAAGTCGCCGCTCTGGATGTTAGCCTTGTTGATGGGCGCAGTGACAATTACGTCGATGTCGCCCTGCTTATAGGCCGCCACTGCTGCTTCAAGGCTGAGGAATGCCTCGTGTCCTGCCTGTTCGCTCAGTTCGCCAAATGCTATCGGCGTGTCGGCGGTGGAACAGTTTACAAGGTTGAGCTGTCCAGCCTTGGCCTCGGCAGCCGATGCCACAACGGAGTAGCTCGTGTTGAGGTTAAGCTCCTTGCGGTGAATGTCCGCTATTTTGCTGTTGCCGAAAAGCACGGGCGTGCAGAGCTCGAACATGGGCGCGTCGGCAAACGTTTTGAGGATGACCTCGTAGCCTACGCCGTTGGTGTCGCCCGCCGTGATGCCCACGCGTACGGGCTTACGCAACGGAGCCTCGGGGGCTGCTTCGGTCTTGGTATATTGTTCGTTCATTATATAATGTGCAGATTGTGGGTGAAGTGGCCTCTGCTGCTTGCTGGGCAGAGGGGACTGTTATGCATTGCGGAGCCGTTGCTGCTTTTCCTCCTCCTGCTTCGACGTGCTGAGCAGTCCGCAAGCGGCGAAGATGTCCTGTCCGCGCGAGGCCCGGATGGTAGTGAACAGCCCGTGCGAGGTGAGATAGTCGCGAAAGGCAGTCATGCGCTGGTCGTCCACTCCGTGGAGCGGCGTGTCGGGGATGTCGTGAAAGCGAATGAGGTTGATGCGGCAGTCCAGCCCGCTGAGCAAACGGATGAGCGCGTCGGCGTGTTCGCGCTTGTCGTTGATGCCGTCGAACACGATGTATTCAAACGAAAGACGGCGTTGGCGCGACACATCCTTCGAGGCGGCAGACGTTTTGCGGTCCTTGCGGAACACGTCGTACTGCCGCAATACGCGCACCACGTCGGCAATGCTGAAAGCCCGTTCGGCTGGCATAAGTTCGGCGCGCTTGGCAGGGATGGGGTGGTGCAGGCTGATGGCCAGGTGGCACGAACTTTCCTCAATGAAGCGCGTAAGTCCCTTGGCAAGGCCTACGCTCGACACCGTGATGCGCTTCGGACTCCAGCCCCAGCCCCAATCGGCCGTGAGCACTTCGATGCTTCGCAGCACGTTGTCGAGGTTGTCGAACGGCTCGCCCTGTCCCATGAACACAATGTTCGTGAGCTTGTCGCGCTCGGGCAGGGAGAATATCTGGTTAAGGATGTCCGTTGCCGAAAGCGAGGCTACGTACCCTTGGCGCCCCGTCATGCAAAAGGCGCAACCCATCTTGCACCCCACCTGCGAACTCACGCAGAGCGTAGCCCGTTCGCCGTCGGGGATGTAGACGGTCTCGATGTAGTCGCCTTGGAGTGTGGTGTAGAGGTACTTGACCGTTCCGTCAACCGACCGCTGTTCGTCGACGGGGGCTGAAAATCCCGTGCAGTAGTGCTTTTGCAGTTCGGTGCGGGCGGCTTTCGACAAATTGCTCATCTGCTCAATGTCCGTCACGGGCTTACGGTAGAGCCAGTCGGCTATTTGTTTTCCTACAAACGCCTTCTGCCCTGCCTGTACGGCGACGGCTTTGAGTTCCTCGATGTTCAGTCCTAAGAGGGGAGTGGTGTTTTCCAACTTTCGTGTGTTCGGTGGCGGGAGGCGGCGGGGTAAAGAATGGTTTTGCGAGGCCGCTCCTTATAATAATGAGATGTTAAGCGGCCCTTTGGCTATATGCGGAATAGCCAAACTGAGCCGTTTAACATCTCAGGAAATACTTGCTTCGGATTACTTGCGGTAGAGAATCCACGCGCCGGGATACTTGCTTGCGAGCGAGCCCTTCGACTGTGCGGCAGAAGCCTTGTCGTCGTACGAAGAGGCGATGACGCGGTACCAGCCCGTGTGTCCGTTGATAGTCTCGTTTGTCTTGATGATGCGTGCGTCGAGGCCCTCGTTCTTGAGGCGAGCCATCAGGCCGTCAGCGTTGGCCTTGGTTACGAAGCTACCTACTACTACGCTGTATGTTTTGAGCGCATTGCCGTCAGTCACTTCCATGTTGCCGTTGATCTCGCGAACGTCGCTGTGGTCAGTGGTGATGGTCGTTGTGGCAGGCGTTTCGGTCTGTACAGGCGTTACGGGGGTAACCACGGTTACGGGCGTCTGCGTATTGTCCGTCGTGACCTGCTGCTCGCTGGTCTGCGTTTTATCTTGGTTCATGGCCTGTTCCCAAGCCTGACGATATGCACTCTCGCGCGATTTACAGCTGGTGAGCAAAGCCACGGCGCACAGCCCCATGGCGAGGACTAAATTCTTCTTCATTCCGTTTCAGATTATTCGTTTGTTACTGGGCGTAACTCTGCACACGCATTTTCTTGCGTTCTTGCGGCTTGGCTCAGCAAGCATAAATGTGCAGCGTACACACGTTTATGCCACAAAAATACAAAAGTGTCGCTGAAAATGCGCATATCTCGTTACCGAAACACGCCAAAATCAGCCATTTTCTTCTTTTTTGTGGAAAATAAGTAGCGGTTAAGTCTGTGCGGCAATAGATTTTCTGTACATTTGAACCGTAAACACACTAATCTTAAAAAACTACACGTATGAAAGGTTTAAGCATTTTGGCCGCATTCCTTGGCGGCGCAGCAGTAGGTGCTGCTTGCGGTATTTTGTTCGCACCCGAGAAAGGCTCTGACACTCGCGAGAAGATTGCCGACGCAATCCGCAAGCGTGGCATCAAACTCAACCGCAAGGAGATGGAGAGCCTCGTTGACGACATTGCCGACGAACTCCAGCCCGCTAACGACTAAGCGGACTCTAAAAAAACAACGTCAGGGAGCGTCCGCAGCATATGAGCGCGCGGACTTGCTCCTTGACTTTTTTCTTACTAAAGATTACCTGCGTGTTTTCTTCCGACAAAAACATAGAAACGATAGGGCAGTTGGCTGAGGAACTGAAACGCTACGTGGAATTGCAGAAGCGCGGCTTGCAGATAGACTTTGTCAGCAAACTCTCGCAACTCGCCGCGGCGGTGGTTGTGGGGGCCATCGTATTCCTGCTTTCAGGCCTGGCTCTAATCTTTCTTTCGATGATGGCTGCTTCGGCTATCACTGCATGGACGGGCAGCCAGACGGCGGCCTACGCCCTTGTGGTGTTGTTCTACGTAGTCGTAGGCGTTGTGGTGTTGGCCAACCGCCGCAAATGGATAATGGTTCCCCTTGTGAACTTTCTCGCGGGGCTATTCTTGACAGACAAGAACGAGAAATAGCCTTGCACTTCCTCCCTTAAAACGGAATAGAGAATGGATAAAAATATAATGGAAACGCTGCAAAAGGAACGCCAGCGAATTGATGCAGAGCTCAGCAAGAGTCGACGCTCAATCGGAGAGAAGTGGAACGTGCTTTTCGCTCCGCCCAAGGCCGACACGAAGGTGCAGCGGTGGGTGAGTCAGGCGGAGAAAGCCGTGGCGGTTTACGACGGCTTTATGCTGATGTACAAGCTCTTTAAGCGTTTCCCCGCTTTCAAAGCAAAATTCAGACGGAAGTAAATCTCAATAGATAGGCGTGCCTCGCGGCGCGCTTTTTTCATTATTAGGAGGCTATCCCCTCAAAACGAAAGCCCTACGGACGAGGCAGCTATCAAGTACTTTCCTGGCGGAGAGGCTTGAATAGCAGCCCCTTTTTGTTGTGCTTCGCCCCGTCGTAGTGGACGCTACCTGCGGGGTAGTGGATAAATACTTGACAAGCAGCATATTGAATACTTGGCAAGCGGTAACGTGAATACTTGATAAGCGGTAACGTGAATACTTGCAAGTATTTATCCACTACCCCAGGGATAAGAACGACTACCCCGCGGGTAGAAACGAGCAGGCGGGAGAAAGAAATGGCCAAGCGGGCATTGCTATAAAAATAGGCAGGAGGCAAATGCTGCTTATAACAGTGCATTTGCCTCCTGCCCGATTGAATATGTGAGGGAGTTACTTGCCGTTTTGGTCGCGCTTAGCCGTTTGGCGCAGCTGGAACGTGTTGTAAACGTTGTGCCAAATGCTGTAAAAACCACCCGCGATGGACGTGATAGGATTCATGAACGTGTAGCCCATCCATATAGCGAAGACGGTATTCTTCTGCCCCAAGCCCTGACAGGTGCTGATGGGCAAGCCGTACCTACGCCCGATGATTCTGCCCAGGTAGAACTGCAAGAAGCAGCAAACGAGCGACACCAAGGCAATGCCCGCAATCTCGGCAAGCGAATGGTTGGTGTGCGCAATGCTCCTTGCGGTTACGGAGATGGCAATGCTGAGCGCAACTGCCCAAATGTAGAACGCCAGGTCGTGGAGCGATACGAGCCATGCGTGCAGCCTTTTGCAGAAAAACTTTACCAGCTGGGCAGCTATGAGCGGACAGATGAGCATGGGGAAAACCTTTGCAATGATGCGGGCAAATGAGGCTGCAAAGGTCAGACTGCCGTGCGGATGCACAAGCGGAACGAGTGCCGGCACGATGAGCGACACGGCGAGGTTGATGAGCAACGTGTACATCACAATGTCCGCCCCGTCGCCGTGGAGCTTTTGCGTCACCACAGCTGCAGAGGTGGCAGTGGGGCAGATGAGGCATAGCAGGGCAGCCTCAACGAGTACGCCGCCTTTCATATCGGGGAAGAAGTACAGAGCAAGGCACAACAGCGCAAAACTGCCGCACTGAATGAGCAGAAGCCACAGGTGCGTGATGCGGGGGCGCAGGGAGCGTACGTCAACCTTGCAGAACGACAGGAAAAGCATGCAGAAAATAAGCACTGGCTGCACCACGGCTACCACCCTGGGCGCGTAAGGACGGGTGCAGTCAAAGAGGCGGATGTTTGTATAGGCAAAGTAGGCGATTGCTCCCCAGCAGATGGCTACGGGGAGGGTCCAGTTTTTTAGGAAAATGAGCGTCTTGGCAGCGATTGCGCCAAGCACTTTCTGCAACTTCGTGTTCATCATTGTCTGTTAGTCTTTGTGTGTGTGGTAGTCGCGCTGTCATCCGTCAGGAAATGGCGGAGAAATTCGTGCGCTCCTTTTTGAGCGATTGCAGGTGCGACCACACAATCTGGTTTTGCGGCAGGTTTTGCTCCGGGTCGGCTTGCAGCACCTGTGCTGCCGCCTCGCGTGCCACCTCCATCAGTTCCTGATCCTTTACGATGTTGGCTATTTTCAGGTCGAAGGGCATTCCGCTCTGCGCCGTGCCTTCCAGGTCGCCTGGTCCGCGCAACTTCATGTCCTCCTCGGCTATCTCGAAGCCATCGTTGCTCTCGGTCATCACCTGCATACGCCGCCTCGACGTGTCGCTAAGCTTGTCCTTCGTCACGAGGATGCAGAACGATTGCTTGTTGCCTCGGCCCACGCGGCCACGCAACTGATGAAGCTGCGCCAAGCCGAAGCGTTCGGCGTTCTCCACGACCATTACAGAGGCGTTCGGCACGTTTACTCCCACCTCTATCACAGTAGTCGACACCAAAATCTGCGTCTCTCTGTTCTTGAACGCCTGCATGGCGGCCTCCTTGTCGGCAGGCTTCATCTTTCCGTGCACGATGCCCACCTTGTATTCCTTGAATACGTCCACCAGTTGGGCGTATCCCGTTTCAAGGTCGCGCAGGTCGAGCTTCTCGTTCTCCTTGATTAGCGGGTATACCACATAGACCTGACTGCCCTGCCTGAGCTGGTAGCGTATGCCGTCGTAGAGCGCGCCGCGGTTCGACTGTCGGTAGTGAAACGTTTGGATGGGTTTGCGCCCCGGCGGCAGTTCGTTGATAACGCTCACGTCGAGGTCGCCGTACACGGTCATTGCCAGCGTGCGCGGGATGGGGGTGGCCGTCATCACGAGGATGTGCGGCGGACATACGTTCTTGTCCCACAGCTTTGCGCGCTGCTTCACGCCAAAACGGTGCTGCTCGTCGATAACCGCCAGCCCGAGGTTGTGAAATTGCACCCCCTTCTCAATGAGTGCGTGTGTGCCCACAAGGATGTGTATGCTCCCGTTGGCAGTTGCTTCAAGGATTTCCTTCCGCCGTTTCCCCTTGACGTTACCCGTGAGCAGGTCAATGCGGATGGGCAAGTCCTTCACCTGTTCGGCGATGGAGGCAAAGTGCTGTTCGGCAAGTATTTCGGTGGGAGCCATGAGGCACGCCTGGAATTGGTTGTCGAGAGCCAGCAGACAGCATAGCAGAGCCACGATGGTCTTGCCACTACCCACGTCGCCCTGCACGAGGCGGTTCATCTGTCCGCCCGTCGACATGTCCTTGCGTATCTCGCGTATCACCTGTTTCTGCGCGTTGGTGAGTTCAAAGGGGAGACATTCCTTGTAGAACTTCATGAACAGCTCACCCACGCGGGGAAAACGGAAGCCGTTGACGTGCGCCTTGCGCCCCTGCGAATAGCGGAGAATGTCGAGCTGGAGGTAAAAGAGTTCCTCGAATTTAAGCCGTCTGCTCGCAGCTGGAATGTCGGCGGCCGCCTTGGGGGAGTGGATGGTGTGGAGCGACTCGTTGAGGCTTTGCAGGTTGTATTGCTGAATGAGGTAGGCTGGGAGCGTCTCCGGCACTTCTTCGCCTCGAAGCGCCTCGAAAGTACGTTGCACAAGCTCAGCGATGACGTGCGAACTGATGCCCATCCGTTTCATCCGCTCCGAGGTGTGGTAGTGCGGCTGCATGGTGAGCGGGTGCTGCTCCTCGTTAGCATCCTCCAACTCCGGGTGTGCAATGTTTATGTACCCGTTGAAACACGAGGGCTTGCCAAGCAGCGTGTACGTGTGGTTGTATAGGATGCGTTTCTGCCACGTCTTTACACTGTTGAACCACACCAGTTCTACGTGCCCTGTGCCGTCGGTAAACGTGGCGACGAGCCGTTCCCTGCGTCCGCTTCCCTCGATGCTCATCGACACGATGCGCCCCCTGAGCAACACGTAGGGCATGTCCGCCATGAGGTCGCTCACCTTGTGGATTACGCTGCGGTCGATGTATTTATAGGGGAAGTTATACAACATATCACGAAGGGTGAAGACGTTTAAGTCCTCACCCAGCGTTTTGGCTCTCAAAGGCCCAACTCCTTTCAAATACGTAATGTCCGTTTGGAGCGGATTGAACATGCCTGTTTCGTGTGAATATGTGTGTTTTTCCCCGTTCGGGAAGCCGTACAGGATCTATTTATCCCCTGAAAGAAAGCACCTGCTCGAACGACTTGTCGTAGCCTTCGTAGAGCATGTCGCTCTCCACCTGAGCCACGGTGACGGGACTCGCCACCAGGCGGCGGGCAATGGCAAAGGCAAACAAGCGCGTGGCGGCAGGACCGGCTGCCGTGATGATGTTGTCGTGCTCAATGACGTAGGCATCGCGGTGCTTGATAGCTCCCTCGATGTATTCCTCCATGCCGGGGTAGATTGTGGCGTGCTTGCTCTTGAGAACGCCGGCCGAGCCAAGCACCATGGGGGCTGCGCAGATGGCGGCAATGATTGCGCCCTCGTGAGCCTGCTGAGCAATGGCGAGCTTCAGAACGCTGTTCTTGTACATCGTCTCTGCGCCGCGCAGTCCGCCGGGCAATACGAGCGCATCGCAGTGTAAAAGGTGGTTCTTGCGGAAGAGGCTATCGGCCTTGATGATTAAGCCACGCGCGCTCGTCACAACGCGTTTTCCCGTTACGCTGAGCGTCTGCACTTGCAGTCCGCAACGACGAAGGATGTCTATCGTACCGAGTGCTTCGATTTCCTCGAAACCGTCGGCCAGGAACAGATAAATCATAGTGTGTTTTTGTCTTATGTTATTTTGTGATGTTTTTCTTACAAAAGTGCATGCCGCTCAACGTTGTGCTCATGAATTGTGCGCCCCGCCGCATTGAAGTTCTCCTATTCCATTGGAATTAACGGATCACGTTGTTGCGCTGCATCTTCACCACGTAGATGCTGGGGAAAGCCCCGTGCCGCTTATCTCAAGCAGTCAAGATAGGCTTTTATAGTGTCGCGCAGACCCAGGTAGAGCGCATCGCAAATCAGTGCGTGCCCAATGCTTACCTCGTCGGTCCAGGGAATGCGCTGGTGGTAGTAGGCAAGGTTGTGCAAGCTGAGGTCGTGCCCTGCGTTAAGTCCGATGCCAATCTCTCGGCAGCGTTCTGCCGTGGCTACAAAGGGGGCAATGGCTTTTTCGCGGTCGTCAGCGTATTGCGCGGCGTAGGGCTCGGTGTAAAGCTCCACTCTGTCCGCCCCAATCTGCTTTGCGCAGTCGGCCATCTCGGGCACGGCGTCAATGAACAGGCTCACGCGGATGCCTTTGTCCTTGAACCGCTGAACGATGGGGGCGAGGAAATCGGCGTTAGCCTTGGTGTCCCAGCCGTGGTTCGAGGTGAGTTGGTCGGGAGCGTCGGGTACGAGCGTCACCTGCGTGGGGCAGGCTTTTAGCACTAGTTCGCAAAAGTCCTCGCTCGGGTATCCCTCAATGTTAAATTCAGTGGTGAGCCTCGGTCGTAGCTCAAAAACGTCGCTGTGCCGAATGTGTCGTTCATCGGGCCGGGGGTGAACCGTAATTCCCTGTGCGCCGAAACGTTCGCAGTCCAAAGCTACGCGTAATACATCGGGGTTATTTCCGCCTCGCGCATTGCGCAGCGTGGCTATCTTGTTAATGTTCACACTTAACTTTGTCATAGTTGTAATCGCTCGTTTACAACGAAAAAATTAAATTTGCGTCTATTAGTTTTTGCTTTATGCCACAAAAGTAATTGATTTCTTGCTTACGATTGTAAGACTATTCCAATTATTAGTGGAATATGCAGCACAATTAAGATATTTTATCCGCATGACCTATTCCCATCTTAAATTTGCTTTATACGGCAACGTTTTCCAGACAAGCAAGAACCAGTATGTTGCGGCCGTGCTGGAAAAGCTTCGCGAGCTTGGCGTGCAAATTTGCATTGAGAAGGAGTTTGCCGCCTTTCTTGGACGCGAGCTTGGCTTGGACATCTCCTGTCTTTCCACGTTTGGAAGGCAACAGCCCTGTGCGGCCGATGTGGCGATATCCATTGGCGGCGACGGCACGTTTCTTGGCACGGCGGCTCTGGTGGGCAGTTGCGGCATTCCCATTCTTGGTGTCAACACGGGGCGGCTTGGCTTTCTGGCCGACGTGTCGCCCGAGGCGGTGGGGAGTTCGCTTGAAGCCCTTTGCCGCGGCGACTACATCGTGGAAAACCGTTGCGCCCTGGCGGTGTCGAAGAATGGCGAACTGTCCTCCCTTTACCCTTATGCGCTCAACGAGGCAGCGGTGTTGAAGCACGACAACTCCTCGTTGATCGAAATTCGCACGTTTGTCAACGACAGCTTCCTTGCCAATTTCCTTGCAGATGGTTTGATTGTGTCCACGCCGACAGGGTCGACGGGCTACTCGCTCAGTGTGGGTGGCCCTATCCTTGTGCCGCAGTCGGGCACGGTCTGCATCTCGCCCGTTGCGCCACATAGCCTCTCCGTGCGCCCGGTTGTTGTGCGCGACGATGTGGAAATTCGCCTCGAAGTAACCAGCCGCACGGGTAGTTTTCTCTTGGCTTGCGACGGCCGCAGCGAAAGTCTTTCGCAGAACACGGTTATCACCATCCGACGGGCGCCCCACATGGTGAAGGTGATAAAGATTGAGCACCGTCATTTCTTCGAGACCCTTCGCGACAAACTCATGTGGGGGGCTGACCAGCGAAACTAATGTTCGGCCGTTTGCGGTTTACTCCTATATATATAATGTGTACCCTGTCCTGATGACGCGTCCCATACCTACCATTCTCCGTTACCTCCTTACGCTCCTGAAAGGCCACCGCTTGCAGGTGGCGCTCAACACGCTCCTGGGCGTGGTGCTCGTGGTGCTCGACCTCGCCTTTGTGTGGGCCACCAAACTCGCCATCGACGTAGCCACTCACCACACGGCTGCCGTTACGCTCACGCAGGCGTTTTGCCTCATTGCGTGCGTCATGGTCGTGCGTATCGTTCTAAGTCTGGTTCTACGCTGGATACGTGCTTTGCTCGGCGTGAAGGCGCAAAACTCTATGCGGCGGCGCATCTTTGCTCGTCTGTTGAGCGGCGAGTGGATGGCACTCCGTAAGTATCACACGGGCGACCTCACCAATCGAATGGAGCGCGACACGTCCGACGTGGTGAACTTCGTCACCGAGAGCGTCCCCTCGTTTATCGTCACCCTCACGCAGTTTGTCGGAGCCTTCCTCTTTCTCTTTTTCATGGACAGCACGCTGGCGGTCATTGTGGTTTGCATTGTGCCGTTCTTCATCCTGAGCAGCAAACTCTACGTAAAGAAGATGCGCAAACTCACCCACGTGGCCCGCGAGGAGGAGAGCGCCATACAGTCGACCATTCAGGAAACGTTGCAGCACGTTATGGTGGTCAAGACCCTCCAACGCATGGAGCACTTCCTGGGGTTGCTCAAAGGGCAGCAAACCTCGCTCCACCGAATCATCGTGCAGCGCACGCGCTATTCCACTATCTCGTCGAGCCTGCTGAGTCTGGGCTTTGCCACTGGCTATTTCGTTACGTTCGTATGGGGAGCAACGAGTCTGTCGAAGGGACTCATTTCCTACGGAGCCATGTTGGCGTTTATCCAGCTCGTGGGACAGATACAGACCCCCGTGCGCAACCTCTCGAAGTTCATCCCTGTGTTTATCACCTCCTTTACGGCGGCCGAACGTCTGATGGAGATGGAAGAGATAGAGGCTGAGGACAGCGCAGAGCCGCAGACCTTGCCGTCGCCAATCGGCATAGAGCTGAACCAAGTGTCGTTCCAGTACACGAGCAAGTCAAGACAGATATTCCAAGACTTCTCCTACACGTTCCCCCCTGGCAGCATCACGGCCGTAGTGGGCGAAACGGGCGCAGGCAAGACCACGCTCATCCGCCTGCTCCTTTCACTTGTCAATCCCGACCAGGGCTCTATCTGTCTTACAACGCCCGACGGGCAGAAGCTCCCCATGCGTCCTAATCTGCGGGGCAATTTCGCCTACGTTCCGCAGGGCAACACGCTCTTCTCTGGCACAATCCGCAGCAACCTGCTGCAAGGCTGTCCCAACGCTACGGAGGAGGACATGCGCAAAGCCCTTTACACGGCGGCGGCAGAGTTTGTCTACCATAAGAAGCTCGGGCTCGACACCCCTTGCGGCGAAACGGGCGACGGCCTTTCCGAAGGTCAGGCGCAGCGCATAGCCATTGCCCGCGCCTTGCTGTCGGAGGGCAGCGTCATGATATTTGATGAGGCTACTTCCTCGCTCGATCCTACCACGGAGGAGACGGTGTTGCAGCGCATCCTTGCCGAGTATCCCGGCCACACGCTCATCTTCATCACGCACCGTCCGCTCGTGTTGAAATACGCCACGCAGAAACTCTCACTCTGAGGCTAATTTGGCAAGGCCTCTCCCTCTCTTGTAGAAAAGTGTTACCTTTACGCCCTGAATAGAGGGCTCTGAAAGGCGCAGTGCCTTTCCTTTTGAACAATCCGCATGAAACACACTCTTTTGTCCCTGCTGCTTGCAGTATTCCCCTTTTTGTATGCTTACTCTCAGGACGTGCCGCCCAAGCGCGAGTTTCGTGGTGCCTGGATTCAGGTGATCAACGGCCAGTTTATGGGGCTTGGCACGGCCGAGATGCAGGCCAACCTTACCAACCAACTCAATGCTCTGCAACGCTGCGGCGTGAATGCCGTGATGTTCCAAGTGCGCGGCGAGGGCGATGCCTTTTACGCCTCGCCCTATGAGCCGTGGAGCCGTTTCCTCACGGGTAAGCAGGGGCAAGCCCCTTCGCCCTACTGGGATCCCCTCGCGTGGATGGTCACTGAGTGCCACAAGCGTGGCATGGAACTGCATGCCTGGATAAATCCCTTCCGTGCTAAGACGAAGACCACTCGCGAGCTGGCTGTCACCCATCCTTATGTTCAGCACCCTGAGCGTTGCTTTGAGTACGACGGGCTTTACCTCTTCGACCCAGGGCTTGACGTGAACCGCGCCTACATTTGTAAGGTGGCTTCCGACATTGTCCGTCGTTACGACGTGGACGGCCTGCACATAGACGACTATTTCTATCCCTATCCCGTGGCAGGGCTGCAAATTCCCGACCAAGCCACCTACGAAACGCACCGCAACGGCATTGCCAACATCAACGACTGGCGCCGCTACAACGTGAACCTGTTTATCCAGATGATGCACGACTCCATCCGCGCCGTCAAGCCGTGGGTGAAGTTCGGCGTGAGTCCTTTTGGCATCTACCACAACGCGCAGGCTGGCTCAAATCTCCCCGGTTCGGCCACGCACGGCCTGCAAAACTACGACGACCTCTACGCCGACGTGCTTTATTGGATTAATAAGGGGTGGGTGGACTACTGCATCCCGCAGCTCTATTGGGAGATAGGTCACAAGGCTGCCGACTATGCCGAACTCGTGAAGTGGTGGAGCCGCTTTGCTGGCGCTCGTCCGCTCTACATTGGGCAGGACGTAGAACGCACCGTGCGCGCTGCCGACCTGAACAATCCGCAAATCAACCAGATGAACGAGAAGTTCCGCCTTCAGCGTTCGTTGCGCGGCATTCAAGGCTCGTGCCTGTGGTACTCCGCCGCCGTTGCACGCAATGAGGGTAACTACGCCACGGCTTTGCAGCAAAACTTCCACCGCACACCGGCCTTGCAGCCTCTTTACCCGTTTATTGACGACAAGGCGCCAGGCAAGCCCAAGAAACTCAAAGCGGAGTGGATGCCCAACGGTTACTACCTGTTCTGGACAGCTCCCAAGGGCACGGGCGAGATGGACAAGGCACGCAGCTATGCCGTCTATCGTTTCCGCAAGGGCGAGAAGGTAAACCTGCTCACGGCGGAACATCTCCTGACCATTACGTCGCAAACGTTCTGCAAATTGCCCTACAACGGCGGCAAGGACAAATACGTCTATGTAGTCACCGCGCTGGACCG
>CAVKGN010000035.1:0-19225 GCA_963655595.1 uncultured Oscillospiraceae bacterium | reverse complement strand
GCCGAAGAAGGGCGTGTACATTGTGAAATACAACGATGGAACGACGATAAAGCAGGCGTTCTAATCTAAAAAGGCGAGCTCAGGAAAGAGCTCGCCTTAATACTTAACCCAAGTTTGCCCCAAACAAGAAAGAACGGGGCAAACTTGGGTTTGTGTTACAACCTGCGGGGTTGTCAAAATTATCCCCGGGGTAGTGGATAAATACTTGGTAAGTATTCACGTTACCGCTTGGCAAGTATTCACGTTACCGCTTATCAAGTATTCAATATGCTGCTTGCAAGTATTTATCCACTACCTCGGGGGTGAGTTTTAGGAGAGGAGGCATTCCCCCGTCGCAAGGGGGAATGCGGTGTCGTTTATCTAATCCAAGCGATGTTGGTAGTCTTGGCCTTTTGTCCGTTACCGTAGGCCACGCCAACGGCACGAATGGCGGCGATACGCTGCTCTTCGAGTTTGACGCTGTCGTTGTACTTCTGACGCATCTCAAAATCGATATCGCTGCGCACTTGCTTCTTCACTTCCTTTGCCAGGCTGAGTGCTTCGTTGTAGCAAGCTGCCTCAGGGTCAATCTGTGCAAGGAGATTTGCCACTTCGCCTGCTGCCTCCTGCGTTTGCGTGGCTGCCCAGAGGGCGCGCGCCTGGTTGAGGAGTTTAAGGTTGAGTTTGTCGCGGTAACGGTTGTAGATTTTCAGCCCCGTCTGTACGGCCTGGTCGCCACCTGCGGAACACGTGGGAATGCTTACGCACAGGGCGATGGCCTCCTCGTATTGCTGAAGGTCAGCCAGACGCTGCGCCTCTTTCAAGATGTTCGGGTACTGCTCGTTGTAGTAGTTCATGATTTTGGTGCGTCCCTCAGTGAGCATCTTAGCCACCTTGTTAGACTTACCGTTGAGCTGACGGAATGCGCTGATGAGCGCCTTTGTCTCGTTCGTGCCCACGCCGTTAACTTCAACGTAGGAACTTGAGAACTTCTTCCGGTTGATGTTGTCGACAATGTAGTAGGTGACTCCCAGGTTGTACACCACCTGTGTGGGTGCGCTGACAATGTGCTTGTCGAGCACGTCGAAACGGGCGGTGAGGTAGAACTGGTTGTAGGGTGCGGCAAGACTCATGCCGCCGTCCGTTGCTACGCGGTTGAGTGAGTTTGCGAACACCTGTGCGGCGGCGTCGGGGATTGCCTCGTCCTGCTCCATGACTGCTACGTCGAGACCTATTTCGCACTCCTGCGCCTTTGCGCTCTCTGTCAGGGCAAAGGAGGGCAGCAGAGTGGCTGCCGCAAGGGCGAGTTTGTATAGCGATTTGTTCTTCATTGTGATTGCTGTTTAATTTGTGGGGCGCCGCTCTGGCCTTGTGTGCCGTGCGGCGTCGGCTTAACGCTGTCCTTTACTTTTCGCCAAGTACGAGCATGCACTTGCCCAGTCCCTGGTTGATAATCTTCGACTCAATGTTGTAGGGCGGCTGTTTGAGAAACTTGCGAAGGTCGCGGGCAAAGTCCTCAGTGTCGATGGCGCGCTGGCGGCCGTTGACATCCTTGTAGAGGGGTATGCGCACTTGTTCAAAGTCCATCATGTCCTCGCTCGACTCACCCTTTGAGAAACGGTGGTTCACCGTGTTATCGTCTATCCAGTCAGTGATGATTTCGGAGAGCTCCTGTCCGTTGAACTCCGTCTCGAGGTCGAGGCCCGAGCCGTTGTCGAACGTGCGGATAGTGAGCGTTACCTCGCGTCCGTTAGTCAGCAGTTCGTCGAAGTAAGACTGGAGCTGCGCCGTGAAGTTGTCCATGTTGTCCTGCACGGCCTCTTCAAGCAACACGGGTAGTTCGGCACTGATGGAGGGCTTGCCTGTGCCCTGTGCGCCAGCCACGGTCTTGCCCGTGTAGCTGTCCTTGGCCTGAAGGTTGTAGGTGATGCTGGTGCGCGGTCCCGTCTGGTTTACGTTCCAGTCAAGCTCGAGGATAATGTCGCACTTAGCTCTGCGCAGCAGGCGGTCGCGGTCGGTCTCGGCCAGAGTGGCGCTGCTCGTCTTGCTCTTGATAAGGCTGTTCTCGGCATTGTTGCGCTCCACGTTTTTCAGGAGCTGCTGCATGTCTTTGAGGGGGAACTGACGGTCGGCCATGAGGATGTTGAGCTTGGCAATGACGTTGTTCACGTCCTTGTCCTCAATAAACGCCTTTTGGTAGTTGGGCGAATATACGGTAGAGCCTTGGTTGTCGAAAGTCTCCATGTAACCATGCTCGTTGCACCAGCGGTCGCTGGGCACTACCATGAGCGTCGGCTTGCGTGCCTGCGAGAATGCGCTGAGGGTGATGAGGCACGTTGCCAGAAGGGTGAATATCTTTTTCATGCTGTTTCAGTGAGAATTATTTAAGAACGTTGTCGGCTTTGAGGCGTGCTTTGAGTTCGGGACGCAGTACGCGCACCGTAATCGTATAGCCAACGAATGTCTGCGCCTTCATCTTGTCGCGCGAATGAGCCCGCTCGTCTACAAGGCTAACATATTTGAGGTACTCTCCGCCGTCGGCGAAGAAGATGTTGAAGTACTCCTCATACCTTTCCTCGGCGTTCACCTCGGCCAGGATGGGGCGCATTTGGCAACCCTGCTGCCCGTGGGTGATGCCCTTGAATATCACCTCGCGCACGGCGTTTTTCTTTGCCTGTTCAACGGCGTCGGCCTTGTTGCGGCCTGTGCCGTAGACGCGCAGAGTCTGCGAGCCGTCGTGTTCTACGCCCAGGCACTCCACGGCACGCGGAGCGTAGACAGCAGTAGTAGATGCGCTCGACTTGCAGCCGGTTGTCAGGAGGCCAAGACTCAGGGCAGAACCTGCAATGAGGGCTGCGCTGAAAAGTTTATGCAGATGTTTCATAATGTGGGTCGGGGGTTAGAATTCGTAACCGATGTGCAGGGAGAGCGAGCTTGCGGCTTTTGGACCAGCAAAGCCCTCGGGCACATGGTTCTGATTGAGACAATTAAAACTATACGTCAGACCGAGAAGCCAGGAATTGCGCTTCTCGCCGAAACGTGCGCCGATGGTGGGGGCAAAGAAAAAACCGTCGTTCACGGCTGCGCCAACGTTCACAGACCAATAAGGCACTACGCTGCGGTCAGTCTGACTCATGATGTTGCCACGCACGTTGACGAAGATAGGCAGCGTCCACTCATTGGCCGTGCCGCGACGAGCAGAATTGTTGTTGACGTAGTATTTTCCACCAAAGCCGACGCCTACGCGCAAATACTCGTTGAGGCGGTAGCCCGCGGTGTACGTGAGCTGAACGGCTTGCATATTGGTCTTTTCAAGCAGCACGGTTGATCCGCCTTCCAATTCTGCGGCGCACCAAAAGCCTTTGTCGGTGAGTTGGTGGTCGGTGTAGGCGGGGCGGTTGGGCTTCTGAGGCAGTTTCACGTCGTTTTGCGCCCACGCCGTGGACGCAAACATTCCAAGCCCTAAGCAGAGGGTTAATACTTTGTGTTTCATCTTTCTTGTGTGTTGATGTAAAGATGCCTAAGTAAGAATTGCGGGAGGTTAGAAGCCGCTTGACAGGCCGCGGATGATGCCGGCCGACTGCAAGTCGTTGCGCAGTTGGTCCTTGTTCACCTGTACGATGGCTCCAATCTTGTATCCGCCTTTGGCCATCTTTATGCGTTCGTAAGTGCCGGGCATTACGCTGGCGTACTGAAGGTAAGTTTTCTCCTTCTTGAAGAATGCCTTGAAATAGTCGGCCTGCTGCGTTTCAACGGTTGCTGAGCCAGCAAGGGCTGGCGCACTGGGCGTACCCTTGTAGCCGCGGAAGAGCACACCGTGCACAGCGGCGTATTTCAGGGCGTCGTCCTTGGCAGAGGAAGAGTAGACGTAGACTTTCACCAGGCAAGTGCCTTGTGTGCCTGAACCAGCCGACATGATGTCGTACTTCACGGGGTCGTCGCTCTTAGCTTGCAGCTGCATGGTAAAGCAGAGCATCAGCGTAAGCAGAGTTACGAGGTGTTTCATGCAATGTTTCATAGCTTAACGTTTGTGTTAGTGTTGTTTTTACGTTGCGGGCGAGACTGAAAAACGGCGGAGCAAGGCTCATCGTAAGCCGCCTTTCAGCGTCGCCCGCATAAAGGAGTGATTATGTGAGATTATTTCGAGGTGATTTCGCGCAGAAGCATACCAGGGAAGTATTCCGTGGTGCCGCTTACCTGGGTAAACGTAGTAGCTCCGAGGCCTGCCCCCTCAGCTCCCTCTTCGAGAGCCATGTAGCGGTTGTCCCAGATGAGGTTCTTCACGGGCTTCACCACGCCTACGCGCTTGTAAGTTCGTGTGCCGTCCTCGTTCTCAACGGTTTCGAGCACCTCGAACTTGGTGTCGGTATCAACGCCCTCCTTCATGCCGATGTAGGCAGTGAGGGGCTGAGTGGTGGCGATGGGAGTGAATGCACGGAACTCCTCGTGAGAGTGTTGCAGACCAGCCACGTTCTCATCGAGCGCACGCTGACAAGCCTTGCGCACCATCATGATGGGGTCGTCGAGGTTTACGCCCATGAACGAGGTGTTGCTGCCGCTGCTCTCCTGTTTGCCTACGTAAACGAGTCGGTAGCTGCCGCGTGCGTTGTCGAAGGCGTCGCGCTTAGCCTTGTCGTTGTCGCTCATGGCATACTGCGTCTTGTAGAAGTTCATGGCGATGTCGTCGTTCCATTCCAAGCGGTAGAGGAAGGAGTTGACCTTCACCTTGAAGCCCTTGAGCGTCTCGGCCATGTCGGCGATGTTGTCGAAAATGTTATTTTGGCTACCCATGGCCCCACTAGCGATTGCACCTAAGCCTCGCAGGATGCCGCCAACCACTTTGCCGCGTTTCTCTTTGTCGATGTAGCGGATGTCGTTGACCACTACGAAGGTGTTGCCGATAAGTTCTTCACCAGCATCGGACAGCAGGGCTTGTCCGCGCTGGGAGTGCTCGGCCAGGATGGCGTCGAACTTTGTGGCGTTGTACAGGCCGCGCTCCTTAACAAGGTCCATGTCGCACTTGCCCGTAAAGTAGTCGCGATCGAACCACTTGGCCACCATGCGACTGGCTATTTGGTTCTCATTGAGGAAGTCAGTAATTGCCTGGTTCTCATCATCACTCCTTGCGCCTTTGAGCTTTTTGTCGAGGTTGACTACCTTCACACTCAGGTTGTGGTCGTTGAACTTGTCAGGTGTGGGAATGGCGATGAACACGCGGCGTATCTCGTCGGCATACTTCTGATCCGTATGGTTAATCATTAGCGAGTAGAGCGAGCTGCGGCGGTACTTTGCGTCGTCCGTATTGGTTGACTGCTGGGCATAGCCTGCGGTGGCAAACAGCAGACAGGAGCAGAGGGTGGCTAATTTATGTAGTTTCATTGTGGTAATTCTGTGTAAGTAGATTGTACGTATATATAAATAAGGTGTATGACTTCCAGTCAAAGCAATATGACTGGGACGTCAGGACATCAGAAGTCCCAGTCGCCTTCTTCGATTTTTATGTTCATCGGGTAAGAACGCTGCTCCTTTGTCATAGACAGGCGCAATGCCTTGTCCTGGTTCAGAGTGAGTTTCTTTGTTCCGTTCTGGTGCAACCGCGTAGCCACCTTGGCGAACGTGGAAATGTAATAAGGACCAGCAGCGCAAACCTCGTCGTTCTCGTTGATGATTTGTCCGAACTGGTCGTCCTTCCAACATTTGTTGAACGTTTCGTCCTTCACGTTGTAGCCCACCATGGCGCGGGTGATTTGGTTGTCGTTCTTCGCCAGATCCTTGGGGGCTGCGAAGGCAAATCCATAGAGGAAGTTGGTGGCGTTGGCGTAACCCTTGGTAGCTACCTGCCCCTTCTGTACGTTGTAGGCATACCACAAACCATCGTCCTTCTTCACCCAAACCATCTTGGCCTTCGACTCGCGGGGATTGAATACCGCGCTGTATTCTGTGGGGATAAGCGTCTGGTTGGAAAGGTTCACCACGCCATATTTACCGGCATCAGTGGAAACCACAGCGACGTCGTGGCAAAGTCTGATACCTGCATAATCGAAGTTGACGGCCGTGTTGCCCTTCAAGTCGGTCACGCCCCACTTCCCGTCGCGTTTCACGGCGAGGTAGTTGCCGTCGTCAGCCAGTTCGGAGAATGCTACATCCTCAACGGTCATTCCATCGGGCAAGAGGTTGCCGCCTTTCTCGTTGAGAAGGACGCACTCACCGCTCTTCTTAATTCCTGCCCAAGCAGCCGATTTGTTGCTGTGGCGTACTGTCTGGAAGCCCGACTGTACTACATTCCCCGTATTGTCAATGAATTGATACTCGCCGTCGGTTGTGTTCACGGCAGCCAAATTGCCGTGGAAGTCGGTCAGATAGAAGAAGTTCGCATCCTTGGCCAACTTATCCGTATCAGTGTTTCCTTTTGTGTTTAAGGTGAGTACCTGAAATTCCGTCTTTGTCTCTACGTTCTGATAGCCGAAGGTCATTGACTTCTTCGTTGTGTTGACCCACGCCATCATTCCTTCATGAGGCATAGCCACGTAAACGTGTTTCTTAGGTTGGAGGATGATGGTACCATCGCCTTTCATCACGCCAGCGTTCTGCCGTAAGCCAGGCGTAGAGCTGAAACCCATGTATTGGCAATCAGTGTCCAAAGTATCACCCATGGTGATATGTGCAGATGGACTAAGGATGTGACTTCCCTTAAGCAGATTGTTGTCGATGTAGTTAAATTCAAACAAAGCCTTCTGCTTAGGCACAATGCTCACTGCGCCGTCGGCGGTAACAATGCCGACCTTGCCGTTGAGCAACACTTGCTGCTGTTCCTGTGCGCCCGACTCGGTAGTAACCATCTGCTTGGTAGGCTTTCCGCCCTTCACGAGCCAAGCTTTCCCAAAGCGGTTGGGACGAGAGATGTAGCTGTACGACACGGGTACAACAATCTGACCCGTCGTGCCGTTGGCAAGTCCAAAGTTTTTGCCTTTATGCAACAGCAGCAGCCCGTTGCCCCAACGGCTAATCTCATCGTACTGAGGTTTTACAACTTCCTTTCCTGAGGCATTGACGGCTCCGAACTTATCGCCTTTCGACACAATGGAGATTCCTCCTTCGAAAGGCTGTGCCGAAGTGTACTGGAATGGTACCACTTGCTGGCCTTGGGCATCTACAAAGCCAATCTTTCCCTTGGTGTTAATTTTGAGGCTCAGTTCCTGCGCCTGCAAGCCCAGAGCGCACATCAGTACACAGCTGGCAACAACAAAACGTTTTTTCATAAGCTTGGGTAATATAAATTAGGGTTGTTGAAGGCTGTCAAGGTATGCATCTCTATATTATTTGTGTGCTTTATTGACAAGCTTCACGGCAAATGTAAATATTTTACCCCCCCCAGCAAATTTTTATTCCGAAAACTTGAAGAACGCTAAAACGGGGAAGCGCTCCAATTCTGTGCAGAGCGTGGCTGATTTGTACGTTTGGGCAAATAACGTACCTTTGCACACAGACACAAACCACGGAAAGAATGAAAAATATGCGAACTCTTTTGCTGGCGGCATGGGCTTTGCTTTTCAGTGCCATGCCCCTTTGCGCACAAACGGCGGAAATCCCTGCGCCCCAAAAGACTATCGGGTATATCAACGTTGACTCGTTGTTGCGCACGCTCCCTGCCTATCACGAGGCCGAAGAGAAGGTGGAGCAACTGCGTAGCCAGTACAAAGCGGAACTGGCCAAGAACCAAAAGCAACTGCAACAGCAGTACGAGGAATACCAGCAGCAGCTCACCACGCTTACGCCCAACATCTTGGCCTACCGGCAGCTGGCACTGCAAACGCTTGTGGAGCAAAACTTGCGCTTTCGCCAACAGGCAGACTCTGTGATCAACGCTACGGAAGCCCAACTCCTGCAACCCCTGCGCATGCGGCTGCAAAACGCTATCAGTAAGGTTGGCGCAGAGAAGGGATACCATGCCGTGATTAACACGTCCTCGCCCGTTGCTCCTTACCTCAGCCCCGTTTACGCCGAGGACATCACGCCATTTGTGAAGTTCCTCATGCAGTAAACCGCCTTTCCACTCCTATATAATATATACCCTGCATCCGTCATGAACATCGGCGTATTCGATTCCGGCTATGGAGGACTTACCATATTGCGCCAAATCACGCAGCATCTGCCCCAGTACAATTATATGTACCTCGGCGACAATGCCCGCGCGCCGTATGGCACTCACTCTTTCTCCGTCATTTACCAATATACGCTTCAAGCCGTGCGCTACCTGCTCGAGCACGACTGCCAGCTCATTATTCTTGCCTGCAACACCGCCTCGGCAAAGGCTCTGCGCACCATTCAGCAGAACGATCTGCCGCACATAGCTTCCCCCCTACAACGCGTGCTGGGGATTATTCGTCCCACGGCCGAAGCTGTAGGTTCCATTACCCAGACGCGCCACGTGGGTCTGTTCGGCACGCCCGGAACGGTCAATTCCAAGAGCTACGACATGGAGGTGCGCAAACTCTTCCCCGACATTCAGCTAACTTCTGAGGCCTGCCCAATGTGGGTGCCGCTGGTGGAGAACTATGAGTTCGACTCCCCAGGTGCGGACTATTTCGTGAGGAAGCGCATCCAAACCATCCTGCGCCTGGACGCCGACATCGACACCATTATCCTCGGCTGCACGCACTATCCCCTTTTGTTGCCTAAAATCCTTAAATACCTCCCGCCCCACATTCATCTGCTCCCGCAAGGGGAAATCGTGGCGCAGTCGCTTGCCGACTACCTCCAACGTCACCCTGAAATAGAGCAGACACTCACACGCAAGGGCGAAGTGACCTACCTCACCACCGAAGACGAGGAGAAGTTTCACCAGTCTGCCACGCTCTTCATGCACCAAAATGTCACCGCTACACACATTGAATTATAGGCGGTACGGCGGCAGTACAACGAGAACTCACACCGCCTAACTCCGTGACTTTGCCAGCTTTGCCGCAACCAACAAAAACGCACCGCGGGGGGCGTAAGTAAGGGAAAACTTGTATATTTGCACGTTTTATAATGTGCAAAGGCGGCAACTGCCGTCTTGAAAGGTGAAAAACACAACGTAAGAAAGCACATCCAGACGAACAATAAAAACAATAAATACACAATCAAAACAATGCAAAACAAAGGATTTGTAAAAGTAATTGCAGTGTTACTGTCCTTGATTTGCTTGATGTACCTCAGCTTCTCGTACCCTACGCATAAGTACGAGGCTAAGGCAGAGCAAATGAACGCGCAAGGCAAGGACGGCAACGCTTACCTTGACTCCATGCGCAACGAGACCGTTTGGCTCGGCAAGACTCTCAAGGATTGCGAAGCATTGCAAATTGGCCTTGGTCTTGACCTGAAAGGCGGTATGAACGTGGTGCTCGAAGTGAGCGTACCCGACGTTGTCAAGAACCTTGCTGGCGAAAGCGCTAACGACGCGAAGTTCCAAAAGGCTTTCGAGGCTGCTAAGGCTCAGAAGGGCGACGTTGACTTCGTTGACGTGTTCGTGAAGGCTTATCAGGAGCAGAACGGTCAGAACAAACTTGCTGGTTTGTTCGCCTCAAAGCTCGGCGAGAAGAACATCAGCTATAACTCGAGTGACGCCGACGTGAAGCGCGTGCTCAACGAAGAGGTTAACACCGCAGTAGAGAACTCCAACAAGGTGGTTCGCTCGCGTATTGACCGTTTCGGTGTGGCACAGCCCAACATACAAGTTCTGCGCGGCAAGGGCCAGATTGGTCAGATTATGGTGGAAATGCCTGGTATCAAAGAGCCGGAGCGCGTACGTAAGCTGCTTCAGGGCAGCGCCAACCTTGAGTTTTGGGAGACTTATACGCTGAGTGAGGTGATGCCCGCACTCACCACGCTCGACAAGCGTCTTGCCGGTGGTTCTGAGGCTACCGACACGACGGCTGCTGCCGACAGTACCAAGGCTGCCGCTAAGCAGGGTGCCGCAGAGCAGCATCCGTTGCTTGCCAAGTTGGTACAGATTCAGGGCATGCAGGCCAACAGCTGCGTGGTGGGCTATGCACAGGCTAAGGACACCGCTGCTGTGAACGCTATGATCCACAGCGAGGCTGCCCAGAGCATCCTTCCCGCTGACCTTCGTTTGGCTTGGGGCGTGAAGAACGCCGAAGGCATGAAGGCTAACGTCTTTGAACTCTACGCCCTGCGCGCCATCAACAACGAGCCCTCTATGCAGGGTGACGTGATTGCTGATGCTAAGGACGAGTTCGACCAGCACCACAACCCCATCGTTAGCATGACGATGACGCAGAGCGGCGCACGCGACTGGGCCGCACTCACTAAGAAGAACCTCAAGAAGTGCGTAGCTATCGTCCTCGACGGCTACGTATATAGCGCCCCCGTGGTGCAGAGCGAGATTACTGGTGGTAACTCTCAGATCTCTGGTCACTTCACCACCGACGACACACGCGACCTTGCCAACGTGCTTAAGAGCGGTAAGATGCCGGCTCCCACGAAGATTGTGCAGGAAGAGACCGTAGGCCCGAGCCTCGGTGCCGCTTCTATTCAGGCTGGTTTCACCGCTTGCGTGGTAGCCTTCGTGTTGTTGATGATCTTTATGTGCTGCTTCTACGGCTTCATCCCGGGTATGGTAGCCAACGTAGCTCTTATCCTCAACTTCTTCTTTACTTTCGGTATCCTTACGTCCTTCCAGGCTGCACTGACCATGAGCGGTATCGCCGGTATGGTGCTTTCGCTTGGTATGGCTGTGGACGCCAACGTGCTTATCTACGAACGTACAAAGGAGGAACTCGCAGCTGGCAAGCAGTTGAAGACGGCCTTGGCTGAGGGTTACGGCAACGCATTCTCTGCCATCTTCGACTCCAACCTCACGTCTATCATCACGGCGGTTATCCTTTACAACTTTGGTACGGGCCCCATCCGAGGCTTCGCTATGACGCTGGGCATCGGTATCGTTTGCTCGTTCTTCACCGCTGTATGGGTGAGCCGCATCATCTTCGAACACTTCCTCAACAAGGACAAGTGGCTTGGCCTGACCTTCACTACGGGTCTCTCTAAGAACTTCCTCGTAGGCAAGAATGTGAACTTCATGAAGATGGGCAAGAAGTCCATCGCCGTGTTCATCATCGGTGCTTTGATTGCCATCGGCTTCCTCTGCACTCGTGGTCTGTCGAGCGGTATCGATTTCACTGGTGGTCGCAACTACGTAATCGAGTTTGAGCAAAAGGGTGTTACCCCCGAGCAGGTACAGAAGGCTGTGGCTGAGAAGGTTAATGCCAAAGACCCCACGGCTATCGTCAGCGCCATTGCCATCACGACAACGAGCAACGAGGCTGTACGTCTGTCTACTAACTACCGCATCAACGACGACAACGAAAGCATCGACCAGGACGTAGAGCGTTTCATCTTCGACGCACTGCACGAGGCTAACCTCATCAAGGCCGACTACAAGACGTTCATCGACCGCGACAACCACAAGGGCGGCTCTATCATCTCTGCTCAGAAGGTAGGTCCGACGGTGGCAGCCGACATGACTCGCGGCGCAATCATCGCCGTGGTGCTTTCGCTGGTAGCTATCTTCGTGTACATCTTGATTCGTTTCCGCAACATTGCCTTCTCCGTAGGTTCAGTAGTAGCCCTCGTGTTCGATACGCTCCTCGTGATTGGTGTTTACTCCATCTGCTGGGGCTGGATCGGCTTCTCGCTCGAAGTTGACCAGACGTTCATCGGTGCCATCCTGACAGTTATCGGTTACTCAATCAACGATAAGGTGGTGGTGTTCGACCGTATGCGTGAGAACCTCGGTCTGCATCCCAAGATGAACCAGTGGGATTTGTTCAACCAATCGTTGAACAGCACACTTACCCGTACGGTGATGACGTCGTGCACCACGCTCCTCGTGTTGCTCTGCATCTTCATCCTGGGTGGCGACAGCATCCGCTCGTTCTCCTTCGCCATGATCCTCGGTGTAGTCTTCGGTACGCTTTCTTCTATCTTCCTCGCTGCTCCTATTGCCTACCGCACGCTTTCGCGCAAGGCAAGAGGCCACGTTGAGGCTGAAAAGTAAGCAACCCCCACATATTAAACTCTGAAATCCATCCGTTTGCCCATGACTGGCGAACGGATGGATTTTTTACGCAATCAAGTATGCCCGAAACGAAAAACAGGGGCTAACCGCTTGAATGATAGGCTTTTGTTGTACTTTTGTGCGAAATTAGCCGCAGAAGGCGGCAAACAGAAGAGAAAAGCATGAAAAGAAGGGCAAGGAAAACACACTCAACCGGCCGCTTTGGAGTCATCACCACCTGCATCAGCACTACAATGGTACTGGTGCTTTTGGGCGTTGTTGTACTGATGGTCACCGTGGGAAACAATTTCAGCCGGCAGCTCCGCGAGGGACTCACCGTCGAGGTGGTGCTGAACGACAGCATACAACATTCGCAGCTCCTCTCGGTGCAAACTGCACTGCGCCAAGCCCCTTACTCGCGCCACGTGGCTTATATTTCTAAGGAGAAGGGCATAGCCAACGTAAACGAAGCCATGGGCGGCGACCTGGGTACGTTCGAGGGGTCGAGCCCCGTGCCGGCAGAGTTTGAGGTGTACCTGAAAGCCGAGTATGCAAACCTTGACAGCCTTCAACGCTACGAAAAGAGCATGCTGAAACTTCCTGGTGTAACGGAAGTCATTTATCCCAAAGACGTTATCAAGAGCCTTGACCGAACTATTCCCTCCGTGGGGATTGCCCTGCTCGCTGTGGCTGGTCTGCTTGCGCTGGTATCGTTCTCATTGATAAACAACACCATACGCATGAGCATCTACGCCCGCCGTTATAGCATTCACACCATGAAACTTGTGGGCGCAAGTTGGCGTTTCATCCGCCGCCCGTTCATGTGGCAGGCACTGCGCATTGGTCTTGTGGCGGCCTTATTGGCTGGTGCGTTGCTCGGCGGAGCCATCTATTTCTTGCAGTTCGAGGCGGGTGCCGGCGACATCTACGTCAACCAGCTCATCACTCCTGAGGTGTGGATAGCCACCCTTGGCTGCATTTTTGTTTGCGGCATTGGGCTAACCGCGTGGTGCGCCCTCCTGTCCGTAAACCACCACCTGCGTATGCGCGGCGGTGACGTGTTCGTATATTAACCACTCTTACTTTTAAAGAAGATAAAAATGAAAACAGCGACAAAGAAGGTGTTTGCCTTCGACCGTGTGAACTTCATTCTCTTGGCCATTGGCATGGTCATTGTCATTGTGGGCATGGTGCTTATGTCGGGCAGCGGTTCTGACGAGACCACGTTCAACCCCGAGATATTCAACGCACAGCATATCAAGGTTGCCCCGGCCGTGTGCCTCTTTGGCTACCTTTTCATGGTCTACGCCATCATCCGTCGTCCGCGCGACAAGAAGGCTGACGCATCCGATAGCGAAACTCCCGTACAAAAGTAACCCCTGACCGACACGAAGGAATAACAAATGGACACTCTTCAAGCCCTCCTTATGGGTCTGCTGCAAGGACTGACTGAATACCTGCCCGTAAGCAGCAGCGGCCACCTGGCCATCGCCTCCGAACTCACAGGCGTTGACGGCGAAAGCAGCATGCTGTTCACTATCACCGTCCACGTTGCCACCGTGCTCAGCACTATCGTCATTCTTGGCGGCGAAATTTGGCACATCATCAAGGGTACGTTCTTCCCGCAGAAAGCCGCTGGCCTCGATGCCGCAAAGTCCGCCATGTGCGGCTGCCGGCTCAACGACGACCAGCGATACATGATCAACATCATCGTGTCGATGATACCCATCGGCATCGTTGGTGTGTTCTTCAAGGACAAGGTGGAGGCAATCTTCGGCTCTGGCCTGACGGTTGTAGGCATTTGCCTGATTGTTACTGCCGCCTTGCTCACGTTCTCCTACTTTGCCCGCCCGCGCCAGAAGGAGACCATCTCCCTGCTCGACGCATTCATCATCGGACTTTCTCAGGCCGTGGCCGTACTACCGGGCCTTAGCCGTTCGGGCACCACAATCGCCACGGGCCTTATGCTCGGCAACAAGAAGAGCAGCATGGCGCAGTTCTCGTTCCTCATGGTCATCCCCCCCATCCTTGGCGAGGCTCTCCTCGACACGTTGAAGGTGATAAAGGGCGAGGACCTCGGAGGCGAAATTGGCATGCTTCCCCTTGCCGTAGGTTTTGTGGCAGCCTTCGTTTCGGGCTGCGTAGCCTGCAAGTGGATGATCGGCATTGTGAAGAAGGGCAAACTCATCTACTTTGCCTACTATTGCGCATTGGTTGGCTTGGCCACCCTCACTTACAGCGTGTTCAAGTAAATGGGCAAGAAGGAAATAACAGCCCATTTCATAGCCCCGGACGGCACATGTACGTCTGGCGAAGGCACCTTCTCCAATCTCGACGTGCTGCACCGCTTCATAGCTTGCCCCGACGATTTCAGCGAAGACGGCAACCCCTTGCAGGGCGGCATACTCCCCTGCGTGATGGCTTTTGACAAGCCGCTCCACATGACGTCGTTCCAGTTGGTGGCAAAAGTGCGGTGGATACTCACCCGTGCGCTCCGAACAAAGCGCGTAAAGGTGGGCCACGCCGGTACGCTCGACCCTCTTGCCTCCGGCGTGATGGTGCTTTGCACCGGGCGCGCCACGAAACTCATTGAGCAGATGCAGGCGGGCAAGAAGGAGTACATCGCCACCCTCAAACTTGGCGCAACCACCCCGAGCTACGACCTGGAACACCCCATCGACCGCACGTTCCCCACGGCGCACATCACCGAGGATATGGTGCGCGAGGCGTTGCACAGCTTCGAGGGCGACATCATGCAAGTACCCCCCGTATTCTCCGCCTGCAAGGTGGACGGCGCGCGAGCCTACGACTTGGCGCGTAAGGGTAGGGGCGACGAGGTGGAACTCAAAGCGAAGCCGCTCCATATCGATTGCATCGAACTCCTCTCGTGCCAGCTCGAACAGGGCGAGGTGACCATCCGCGTAGTCTGCTCCAAGGGCACATATATCCGCGCCCTGGCCCGCGACATTGGCGAGGCTCTCCACTCGGGCGCACACCTCACCGCGCTGCGCCGCACAAGGGTGGGGCAGTTCACGGCGGAACGCTGTTTCACGCTCCAGGAGTTCCAACAGGCCCTGTTGCCCGCCCACGCTGCCGACGAGAAACAGGCCGACGCAGCGAACGAACATTCCAAATAAGACAACAACAAAAGAAAGATAGCACATGAAACTTTCCCAGTTCAAATTCACGCTTCCCGAAGAACTCATTGCAAAGTATCCTGCCCCCCATCGCGACGAGTGCCGCATGATGGTGATGCACCGCACAACGGGCGACATTGAGCACCTCATGTTCAAGGATATTCTGACATTCTTCAACGAGCACGACGTGTTTGTCTTCAACGACACCAAGGTGTTCCCAGCCCGTCTCTACGGTAACAAGGAGAAGACTGGGGCGAGGATTGAGGTATTCCTGCTGCGTGAGCTCAACGAGGAGCTGCGCCTGTGGGACGTGCTGGTAGATCCCGCACGAAAGATCCGTATTGGCAACAAACTCTACTTCGGCGAGGACGATTCCCTCGTGGCCGAGGTGATTGACAACACCACAAGCCGCGGCCGCACGCTTCGTTTCCTCTACGATGGCGACCACGACGAGTTCAAGCGCGCCCTCTACGCCCTGGGCGAGTCGCCCGTGCCGCGCTTCGTAGGCCGCGAGAGCGAACCCGAGGACTTGGAACGTTTCCAGTGCATCTTTGCCAAGAACGAAGGAGCCGTAACTGCTCCCACGGCGGGCATGCACTTCTCGCGCGAGATGATGAAGCGCATCGAAATCAAGGGCATTGAACAGGCATTCATCACGCTCCACTGCGGCCTGGGCAACTTCCGCAACACCGACGTGGAGGACCTCACGAAGCACAAGATGGACTCCGAGCAAATGTTCGTCAACAAGGAGTGCTGCGACATCGTGAACCGCGGAAAGGACGGCGGACACAAGATTCTCGCTGTGGGCACCACCGTGCAGCGCGCTTTGGAGGCCTCGTGCAGCACCGACAACCGCATCAAGGAGTACGAGGGCTGGACCAACAAGTTCATCTTCCCCCCGTTCCAGTTCCACGTGGCCGATGCCATGCTTGCTAACTTCCACCTGCCATACTCCACCCTCCTCATGCTCACCAGTGCATTCGGCGGCTACGAGTTTACCATGCATGCCTACGAGGAGGCCGTGAAGCACGAGTACAAGTTCGGTCCCTTCGGCGACTGCCTGCTGATTGTGGAATAATCTTTCGTCAAAATCACTTACCGCCTGAGCAATTTGTAGCCCAGCGGTGCGGACAGTCCCCCGCGGGAGGACTCGAGTCCTCCCCGGGGGGACTAAAGTCCTCCCGCGGGGGACTGCGCTTTCCCGGCGGAGCATTCACACCGCAAGCCATGCCGATATCACGGACTGGCTTGCGAAATAGTTTTCCTGCGTTTTCCTTTTTTCTTCCCCAAACACCCCACTCACGAACTATGCAGCTTATCTTGTCGCTCGGCACAAATTTGGGCAATCGCCGCGAAAATCTGGCACAGGCACTCCGGCTACTCTCCGACGAGGTGGGGCAAGTTGTTTCGGTGGCCAAGGCCGTCGAAACGCTCCCCGTGGGTTTTAGCAGCGAAAACCTTTTCCTCAACACGGTAGCCGTAGTCGAGACGGATCTTCCCGCAGAGGACATCCTGCACCTTACGCAGGACATTGAGCGGCGCATGGGGCGCACGCAGAAAAGCACAGACGGCGTTTACCACGACCGCCTTATCGACATCGACTTGCTCTTCTACGGCTCCACGTGCCTCTTTACGCCGCAGCTGCAACTCCCTCACCGCCACCTGGACGAGCGGCTTTTTGTGCTCGAACCCCTTGCCGAAGTTGCTCCCCAGCTTGTGCATCCCCTCTTGGGCAAGACCATTGCCAAACTCCTTGAGGAGCGCAAACGCTGCCTCGTGCAGCGTCTCCTCCCCCAGCAGTGCACCGCCCTTCTGGCCGAGCGCATCAATCACCTCCTGCGTCAGCTTTCAGCAAACGCCCCAACCGTTTCCGCCACCGACTTGGCAGAAACAGCCAGCCGCGAACGCCTTTACCTTCTTTACGACAGCCACGAACAGCCCCTCGGCATGGCCACGCTCTGCATCGACCACTTGCTCACAGGCCCCAAGGCCTGGATTGAGGACGTCGTAGTCGACGCCGCCACCCGTGGCCAAGGTTTCGCCACCATCCTCCTCACCAAACTCCTATCCGAAGCCCGCTACGAAGGCGCCAAGAGCGTAAACCTCACCTCCCGCCCCGCTCGCGCCGCCGCCAACAGGCTCTACCAGCGCCTCGGCTTCGTTCAGCGCGAAACCAATGTGTATAAATTCTCACTCTGAGTTTCGTTCCTCTATAACCCTTTGCAATCAAAAGAAAAGATAGATGACAAGATATAACAAACCTGCACTTTCTTTCTCCCAACAAGTAGATTTGCTATTATCAAGGGGTCTGATTATTGATGACAAGAAAAGAGTGGAACAGACGCTCGCTAATATTAGCTACTATCGGCTGAGTGCCTTTATGCTTCCATTCAAGGTCTGCAAGGATCGTGTTGCAAAGGACAGATTTGTACAAGGTACAACTTGGGACGATGTATATGACCTATATAAGTTCGACAGGAAATTGCGACTGCTCATGTTCGATGCTATTGAGCGCATAGAAGTTGCAATAAGGTCGCAAATTGTCAATCAACTAAGCTTGAAGTACGGGCCACATTGGCATGACAATCGTAGCATCTTCAAAGCCCCTGTTACTCGCCGCCGCCGCAATGGCTCTACTTTCATTGATGATGTTTATACCGACATTCAAGAGCATATTAAAGAGCGTTTGCGAAACGATAGGTCTGAAGCCTTTATACAGCATTACAAGTTGACCTATTCTGAGCCAGAGAATCCGCCCTCATGGATGAGTGCAGAGATAATGTACTTCAGCCAACTGTCCAGAATCTGTGATGGGCTGAGACAACGCGCTGATGTAGCAGAAATTGCAAAATACTTCGCTTTGCCTCCTAAGACATTCTTGTCGTGGCTCCATGCAATCAATTTCACAAGAAACTTATGTGCGCATCATTCACGCATATGGAACAGGGATATGAACATTGTTCCTGAGAAGTTGGAATTTTCAAGAACGCTCAAGTGGATTTCCAATCCTGACACTGCAAGGCGTAACAAAGTGTACTATTCTCTTTGCATGATATACTACTTGCTTCAGACGGTAAACCCTCGTACACATTTCAAGAGAAAACTCTTTGATTTACTGGACAGATACTCCCATGTGGTCAATCTCAGTTCTATGGGATTTGCGGAAAATTGGAAGGATGATGACTTTTGGAAATAGTTTATCTGTACAAAAAGTTGCAAGGATGAAATAGTTGCTGTATTTTTGCGGCGCAATCAGTAAGACAGTTCTAAACTTAAAGATAATAGGCCTCCCAGGCGCGCTTTCGGGCAGCATACTTGGGGGGCGTTATTTATTTGAAGTGTCAGGTAATTCCACGGAGAAGAACAGACATAGTCCGCGACAACCGCATCCCGTCCATGGACGCACGTGCGAGCAGCCAGTAATAGCAATTCTTGCCTGTTGTTGCAAGGCCGTGGAAATGAGTCGTGTAGGCCGAACGGATAGTTTCCTCACAAACACGGAATATGCGAAACTTAGTTGTTTAGCACTCAATGATTGACAATTTTCTCTTGACTTATCGTTCTTCCCATCCCTATTATGGGGGGCTGTAGTAGCGTGAGCTATAATTTGGCACTTCCTTTTTTGTCCGTCTGCAAGCCTTGCAGACGGATAAAAGGGAAAGCGTGCTAAAATATTATGGTTACTTTTGCAGGAACAACAATCTTTAATCCTATGTCATCAACTTACAATTCTTCCCCGGAAAACAAATTCCACTCAGAGTTTAACACGTTCATATATATCGTGTTGTTTTTTCAGTGCATAGGATGTATGGTCGGCCTTTTTATGGGTATCGTCACCCTCATGTTAAATTCGGTGTTAAATCCGGCAATCGGTTACCTTACTATAGCTTCAAGCCTCATAATCCTTTTGGCACTGATTTTAATCATGGTATGCACCAGCAAATGGGGGCTGTTTCTGTTCTTTGCCGCGAAGTTAATTTCAGGTATTACAGCTTCCGCCATTCTCGGGCCAGATGGGCAGAATGAAGTGATGCGTGCCATCATGGCTTGTGTC
>CAVKGN010000034.1:0-19451 GCA_963655595.1 uncultured Oscillospiraceae bacterium | reverse complement strand
GCGTCGTCGAAGGTGTCCTTGTCGCGGAAATTGCGCTCTTTCAGTTCCACGATGCGCTTCATGAGCGGATGGTTAAGCTCAAAGCGCAGCTCTGCGTGGTCAGTATAGTTGTTTGCCATTGTTGTGTCTGCTTATTTGCTGTTGCTCTTGTAGTATTTAATGAGTTTGGGCACGACCTCCTCCACCGAGCCGGTGATGATATAGTCGGCTATTTGGTTGATGGGGGCGTCGGGGTCGGTGTTGATGGAGATAACGATGCCGCTCTCCTTCATGCCTGCCACGTGCTGAATAGCGCCGCTGATGCCGCAAGCAATGTACACCTTGGGACGCACCGTCACGCCCGTCTGACCAATTTGCAGGTCGTGTTCGCAGTAGCCCGCATCAACGGCGGCGCGACTTGCGCCCACTTCGCCGTGGAGCTCGTGTGCCAACTTGCGCAGAAGGTCGAAGCCCTCCTTGCTGCCCACGCCGTAGCCGCCAGCCACGATGATGGGCGCGCCTTTAAGGTTGTTCTTCGCCTTTTCAACGTGGCGTTCAAGCACTTTCACCACGAAGTCCGTGCTGGGTACGAACTTGGCCACGTCCTCGTAGACCACTTCGCCCTTATAGTCCTCGCACACCTTTTCAGCCTTCATCACGCCCGAGCGCACGGTCGCCATCTGGGGGCGGTGGTCAGGGTTGACGATGGTAGCTACGATGTTGCCGCCGAAGGCAGGACGTATCTGGTAGAGCAGGTTGTCGTAGTGCTTCTTATTCTTCTTGTCGTCGTAGTCGCCAATCTCGAGTGCGGTGCAATCGGCCGTCAAGCCGCTCGTGAGCGACGACGATACGCGCGGACCCAGGTCGCGACCGATAACCGTAGCGCCCATGAGGCAGATTTGCGGCTTCTCCTGCTTAAACAGGTTTACGAGTATGCTCGTGTGAGGCTTCGAGGTGTAGGGATAGAGTCCCTCTGCGTCGAACACGTGGAGCTTGTCCACGCCGTAGCTCAGGATTTCCTTCTCCACTTTCCCCTTTATGTCCGTTCCTGCCACGATAGCTTCGAGCTGCACGCCCAGTTCGTTGGCAAGTTTGCGCCCTTTGGTAAGGAGTTCGTAGGACACTTCCTCCACCGTGGCTTTGTCTGTTTCGCAATATACAAATACGTTGTTCATTGTGCTTTGTCTGTGTGATAGTATTAGCCAATTGTGTGGCTGTCCAACAATTCTTTTACCAGGCCCTCCACGTCGGCGTCGGAGCCAGTGAGACGCTTGCTCTCTTTGGCCTTGAACACAATGTTCTGCACGGCTTTCACCTTGGTGGGCGAGCCTGCCAGGCCGCACTGTTCAAGGTCGCCGTCAACGTCAGCCACGCTCCATTGGGGAATGGTCAGGTAGGGCTTCTTCTCGTACTCCTCTGCGTGGGGCAGACCCTCGGCGGGGCGTTCCATGGGGGCGGAGGCGCGCTTGTACTTCATCACCAGTTTGGCGTTGCGCGGGCGACACGGGGCAGCGTTGCCGTTCACCGTGAGCAGGATGGGCATGGGGGCTTCCACACGTTCCATACCGCCGTCAATATGACGGGTGACAACGACCTTACCATCCTTCACCTCGTCCACACTCGTCACGTAGGTCACCTGATTAAGGTCGAGCTTCTGAGCCACCTGCGGTCCCACCTGTGCGGTGTCGCCATCGATAGCCTGTCGGCCGCCGATTACGATGTCGGGCGTGCCAATCTTGCGGATTGCCTGCGACAGAGCGTAGCTTGTAGCCAGCGTGTCGGCACCAGCAAATGCACGGTCGGTGAGCAGATAGCCACCATCGGCACCGCGGAAAAGGCCTTCGCGAATCACGTCGGTAGCGCGCGGAGGTCCCATGGTAAGGATGTGAACGGTAGTTCCGGGGTGTTGCTCTTTCAGGCGGAGAGCCTGCTCCAGGGCGTTGAGGTCCTCGGGGTTGAAGATGGCCGGCAAGGCGGCGCGATTGACGGTGCCCTCAGGGGTCATGGCGTCCTTCCCCACGTTGCGGGTATCAGGTACTTGCTTGGCAAGTACAACGATTTTCAAACTCATGTTTCTGAATGGTTATGTGTGTTTTCTTGTATTCGTTGTTCGACGTAAGGCCTGCGCCAAGGCAGGTAGGGCAAAATTACCCTTTTACTTTCAACTTGACAAGTAAACTTGTCGTTTCTTCATCTTATCCTCCTCCGCTACGAACGGCGGTGGGGGAGGGCGGAAAATTGAGGGGAACGAACTGCCCCGCATGTAGTGCCCCTCAGCCCCCATGTTGTTGGCGTTCAACGTACGATGTCCATGCGTCACTCGTACGAAGTACACATGGCCGTCGTACGGTGCACATGCGTCCGTCGTACGATGAACGACGAAAACCTCCGGGCTAAGGCTGCTTTTTAGCCCGGAGCGACTGAAAAGTCTGGGAATTGTTTCAAAATCCTCTTACAACGAGTAAATTTGCAAAGCGGCGGCAAACACTTCTACTTATCCGTTTGTCATAGCGTTCCGAATACTCTTCCCCGTCATGCGAAAAATACTTTTATCCCTCCTGTTGCTGCTTTCGTCAGCAACGGTTCTCTATGCTATCCCCGCTAAGCGTACGCCGCGCATTGTGAGTCAGCCCGACGGTACGCAGCTAACCATCATGCTGTGCGGCGACGAACACATGCACTACCTGTGTACCCCCGACGGAACGCCCGTTGTGAAGGGCAAGGACGGCACCTATTGCTACGCCACGCTCAACGGCAGCGAGTGGAAGAGCTCTGGACGTGCAGCCCGCAACGCCGCCGAACGCAGCCCCGAAGAGGCCGACTTTGCCAAGGGGTGCCGTCCGACGAACGAGGCGTTGCGAAACCTCTACGCCCAACGCATGCAGCAACGCACCGCAAGGACGGGGCGCACGGTGGCAACCCGTGCCGCAAGTGCCGGAACGTGTCCCGACGGACAGACGCCCCCGAACATCACGGGCAAGCAGCGCGGCCTTGTGGTGCTGGCCAATTTCAACGATGTGAAGTTTACCATCCCCGACATCCGCACCGCAATAGAGCGGCAGATGAACGAGGTGGGCTACAACGACAACGGAAACAGCGGTTCGGTGCACGACTACTTCCTGGAACAGTCCTACGGGCAGTTCGACCTGACGTTCGACGTGGTTGGTCCGGTCACTCTGTCGCGCAACGAGGGGTACTATGGTGAAGATAGCTCAACCTCTTTTGACATCCATGCCCATGAGATGGTGATCGAGGCAGTGAAGCTCGTTCATGAGCAGTATCCCGAACTCAACTTTGCGCAGTACGATTGGAACAACGACGGCAAGGTAGACCAAGTATACATCATTCATGCTGGATACGACCAAGCCTCGGGCGCACCAGATGATGCAATTTGGTCGCACGAGTGGGAACTCAGTTCCGCGGGGTTGTCCTTGCAGATTGACGGCGTGAATATTGACACCTACGCCTGTTCAAGCGAACTTTGCGGGAGTGGTTTGGACGATGAGACACCTGTTCTCGATGGCATCGGGTCGGCCTGCCACGAGTTCAGCCACTGCTTGGGCTTGCCCGACTTATACTACACCGGCAACAGCACTGGCGTGTTCGGTATGGACATGTGGAGCGTGCTTGACTATGGCAACTATGCCGGCGATGGCTTCCGCCCAGTGGCCTATACGGCCTACGAACGCTGGACCTGCGGCTGGCTCACTCCCATCGAACTGTCGGCGGGCGCCACCGTGACCAATATGCCCGCACTTGCCGAGCGCCCCGTGGCCTATGTGATACACAACGACCTCGTGCCGACGGAATATTACCTACTCGAAAACCGCCAGCCCGTAGGCACGGACAGCGATATACAAGGACATGGGTTGCTCGTGACCCATTTGGACTACGACGCCTCAATGTGGGAACTCAACTTGGTGAATAACACTGTGAGCCACCAACGTTGCACCGTGATACCCGCAGACAACGCCCTCAACGGGCGAGCAAACGGCGACGGCTCGCTCCTCTACACCGACGACCTCGCTGGCGACCCCTACCCAGGCACAAGTGGCAATACAAAGCTTACGGACCTGTCGCGACCAGCCGCCAAACTCTACAATAAAAATGCGTCAGGCATCAAATACATGAGCAAACCCATCACGCAGATAGCAGAAAGCGCGGACGGGCTCATCTCCTTCGAGTTTATGGGCGGAGGCGAGGTGATCGACGGTCTGCACGAAGCTCAGAACGGAGCGCAAGGCAGCGAGGCTTTGCTACCCACCACGCAGGTGAGCATATACGCCGCCGACGGCCGACTCATAGGCACCGAAACCTACGCCGCCTTTGGGAAGGACACGAGCATTCCCTCGGGCGTTTACCTGCTCCGCACCCCCAACGGCATAACCGTTAAGGCCGTGAAACGAACCCACGAATAATCCAAAACACAATACACTGAAAGCACATGAAGACAGACATTGAAATCGCACACAGCACTGAGCTGAAGCCCATCGGGCAAGTGGCCGAACAGTTGGGCATTGCCGCCGACAACATCGAGCAGTACGGCAAGTACATCGCCAAGCTCCCCCTCTCGCTCATGAACGACAAAAAGGGCAAACTCATCCTCGTAACGGCCATCACCGCCACTCGCGCCGGCATCGGCAAGACTACGGTGAGTATCGGCTTGGCCTTGGGGCTCAACGCCATAGGTAAGAAGGCTTGCGTGGCTCTGCGCGAACCCTCGCTCGGTCCCTGTTTCGGCATGAAGGGCGGTGCTGCCGGCGGCGGCTATGCCCAGGTGCTTCCCATGGAGAAGATCAACCTGCACTTCACGGGCGATTTCCACGCCATCACCTCGGCGCACAACATGATTGCCGCCCTGCTCGACAACTACCTCTACCAGCACCAGGCAGAGGGCTTCGGGCTGAAAGAAATCCTGTGGCGGCGTGTGCTCGACGTGAACGACCGCTCCCTGCGTAGCATCGTGACGGGCATAGGTCCGGCCACGAACGGCATTACTCAGCAGGGCGGCTTCGACATCACGCCCGCCTCGGAACTGATGGCTATCCTCTGTCTGGCAAGCGACGAGGCCGACCTTCGTCGACGCATTGAAAACATCCTCCTGGGCTACACCTACGAGGGCAAGCCCTTCACGGTGAAGGACCTCGGCGTGGCAGGCGCTATCATGGTGCTGCTCAAAGACGCCATCCAGCCCAACCTGGTGCAGACCACGGAGAATACGCCCGCCATCGTACACGGCGGTCCCTTTGCCAACATTGCCCACGGTTGCAACTCGCTCATCGCTACCCGCATGAGCATGAGCCACGCCGACTACACCATTACGGAAGCCGGCTTCGGCGCTGACCTCGGTGCGGAGAAGTTCTACAACATCCTCTGCCGCAAGAGTGGACTCGAGCCTGACCTTACCATCATCGTGGCTACGGCGCAGGGACTGAAAATGCACGGCGGTGTGCCCCTCGACAAGATTAAAGAACCCAACGAGGACGGACTGCGTCAGGGCTTGGCCAACCTCGATCGCCACGTGGCCAATCTGCAAGGCTTCGGGCAGAGCGTAGTGGTGGTGTTCAACCGTTTCGCCACCGACACCGACGCAGAAATGGCGTTGCTCAAAGCACATTGCGAGGACGAGCTGCACGTGCCTTTCGTCATCAACAATGCCTTTGCGCAGGGCAGCGAAGGAGCCAAGGAAATGGCCCAGCTCGTGGTCGACACCATCGAGAACCATCCCTCGCAAAAGCCGCTCCACTTCACCTACAACGACGACGATAGCATCAAGGAGAAGATTGAGAAGGTGGCCAAGACCATCTACGGCGCAGCGAGCGTGAGCTTTGCCAATCCCGCCCTCAAACGCATCAAACTGGCTGAGGAACACGGCATGGCACACTTCCCCGTGTGCATCGCCAAGACGCAGTTCTCCTTCTCGGCCGACGCCAAGAAGTACGGTGCTGTATCGGGCTTCAACATCCTTATCAAGGACGTGGTGCTCAACGCCGGCGCAGAAATGATTGTAGCCATTGCAGGCGACATTCTGCGTATGCCGGGCCTGCCCAAAGACCCCCAGGCCAACCACATTGACTACGTGGACGGCGAAATCGTTGGACTGAGCTAAACGGCCTGTCACTGAGCAATTTGCATATTTGTGCTAACTTTGCGCACGGAAACGCTTGCGCAAAGTTGGCGCAGCGTGCAGCCTACATATAATATTACGATATGTCTGAAAACAAAACCAACCACAATAACCCCAACGAGGAGAGCCTCGTGGTGAATGGGCGTAAGCTCTCTATCAAGGAGTATCTTGACCAGGACGAGAAGAAGGACCTGCTGAGGCTACTCACGGCCGGCTCCGTGGACGACGGTAAGTCGACCCTCATCGGCCGTTTGCTCTTCGACTCAAAGAAACTCTACGAGGATCAGCTCTCTGCCCTCGAACGCGACTCGAAGCGCGTGGGCAACGCCGGTGCAGGACAGATTGACTACGCCCTGCTCTGCGACGGACTGAAAGCCGAACGCGAACAAGGTATCACCATCGACGTAGCCTACCGCTACTTCTCCACCAATAAGCGTAAGTTTATCATTGCCGACACTCCGGGACACGAGCAATACACGCGCAACATGATTACGGGCGGCTCAACGGCCAACCTCGCCATCATCCTCGTTGACGCACGTCTGGGCGTCATTACGCAGACGCGCCGCCACACGTTCCTCTGCTCCCTGCTCGGCATAAAGCACATTGTGCTCGCCGTGAACAAGATGGACTTGGTGGACTTCAGCGAGGACGTGTTCCGCAAGATTACGGCAGACTTCAACGCCTTCATAGAGAGTTTCCACATCCCCGATGTGCGTTGCATTCCCCTCTCAGCCCTCGAAGGCGACAACGTGGTGAGTCGCAGCGAACGCACACCCTGGTACGATGGTCCGGCACTGCTCGAATTCTTGGAGACGGTGCACATTGGCAACGACCACAACTTGCAGGACTTCCGTTTCCCTGTGCAGTACGTACTCCGTCCCGACCTCGACTTCCGCGGCTTCTCCGGTAAGATAGCCAGCGGCGTCGTGCGTAAGGGCGACGAAGTGATGGCCCTTCCCTCGGGCAAGCGCAGCCACGTGAAGCGCATTGTTACCTACGATGGCGACCTGGACTATGCCTTCCCGCCCCAGAGCGTCACTTTACAGCTTGAAGACGAGATCGATATATCGCGTGGCGAAATGCTCGTGCACCCCGACGACGTGCCGACGGTGAGTCGCCACTTCGAGGCCATGCTCGTGTGGATGGACGAACAGGCAATGGACACGAACAAGTCGTTCTATCTGAAGCATACCACCAACACTACGCGCTGCCGCATAGACCACTTTGCCTATAAGGTGGACGTGAACACGCTCGAACAGAGCAGTGTGGACCACCTCGAACTTAACGAGATTGGTCGCGCCACAATCGTTACGTCAAAGGAACTCTTCTTCGATGCCTACAAGGACAACAAACCCACGGGCGCGTTTATCCTTATCGACCCCATTACGAACAACACCTCGTGCGTGGGTATGATTATTGGCAACGTGGAGGAAACTTCGCTCCATACGGCCGACGCGCTGCCCACGCTCAACCTGCCCGAACTGGGTATTGGCAAGGAACATTACGACGCCATCGAAAAGGCCGTCAAGGCCCTCTCGAAGCAAGGACTCGAAGTGAAGGTGAAATACTAAACGACAACCACACACCACAAACAAAGCATAGCAACACAATCCCCCACGCATGGGGAACAGCGTTGCTATGCTTTGCTTTTATCTACCTGACAATGATACGGAAATACCTGCTCCTCCCCCTAATGCTCGTCCTTCTGGCTCTTACAACAGGCTGCAAGGACGACAGCACGAACAATACGTACAGTTCCGACCGTGCCTTTCTGAAGTTTCGCCCCGTAACGGCTGTGCCACTGCTCTACACAGCTTGCAATAGCATGGGCGAATTTGTAGCCGTTAGCATCGGAACGAATACGTTCAACTTTACCACGGCGGCAGGGAAGAGCAGTTCGTATCCATTCACCGCCGAAATCAAGAACTACGGTCAGCCTGAGTGTGTGTCGGGCTTTATAATCGGGATATCCACCCAGCCCGACATGAACTTGCAGTACCCTCTGCTTTGCTACGAGCTGGCTTGTCCCAACTGCTACAAGGATAGTTACATACAGACGCAGCTGCGCTTCTCAGCCACGGAGGAACTCACCTGTCCGCGTTGTAAACGTTCGTACAGCCTGCAAAATCAGGGCGTCGTGACAAAGGGAAACGAAGGTCGCCCCCTTCTGCAATACCGCACCGTAGCCTACAACACCGCCAACGACATTCTTGTGGTGATGAACTGATCAAGGGCGTCCGCCGTGCGGAGGTTACTGGTTGATATAGTCCAGTATCTGCTCTGCGTGGATCTTCGTCTTGATTTCCTTGGGCGTAAAGATTTTCTCAATGATGCCCTCCTCGTTCACAAGGTAGGTGGTGCGGAGAGTACCTATTGTTCGGCGGCCGCAAGCCACCTTCTCGCCCCAGCAACCGAGGGCCTGCAAGAGCGTAGTCTCAGTGTCGGCGATGAGGGGGAAGTCTAAGCCTTGGGCATCGGCAAACTTCTTCTGAAGAGCCTGCTTGTCCTTGCTGACGCCGATAATGTCGTAGCCAGCAGCCGCCAGCTCTGCCTTGTGAGCTTGCAGTGAACAAGCCTCGGCGGTGCATCCGCTCGTGTTAGCCTTGGGGTAGCTGTAAAGCACAAGTTTGCGGCCGCGATAGTCGCTCGCCTTGATCTCACGTCCGTCCTGGTCTGTGCCAAGAACCTCTGGTATTCTGTCTCCGATATTCATGGTTGCTGTTCTTTTGTTGTTTATTGTTGTGTTCAAGAATAGGCTATCATTGATCCCCCTTGTGTAGCCAGCAATCCTCCTCGTGGGAATAGATCACGCCAATGGCTTGCAAGTAAGAATATACGATGGTCGTCCCCACAAACTTCATGCCTCGCCTTTTTAGTTCCTTGGACAGCCTGTCCGACAATGGGGAGGACGTCCGTTCCCATTCGTGAACGACCTTGCCGCCCGTGAAACTCCAAACAAATTTGTCGAACGAGCCGTACTCCGCCTGAATGTCCAGGAAAGCCTTGGCGTTGCTGATGGCTGCGGCTATTTTCAGGCGGTTGCGTACGATGCCCTCGTCGTGCATCAAGGCTTCCACCTTGTCGGCAGAGTAGTGCGCCACCTTTTGGCAGTCGAAGTCGTCGAAAGCCTTGCGGAAAGCCTCACGCTTATTGAGGATGCACTCCCACGAAAGCCCGGCTTGGAACGATTCAAGGATGAGCATTTCAAAGAGTCGGCCGTCGTCGTGCTGAGGCACGCCCCACTCCTCGTCGTGATAGGCCACGTAGAGCGGATTGTTCAGGTTGCACCAACGGCAACGGGGCTTTGCGGACCGTTCTTTGTTTGCCTTGTCTTTCAGTTCGTTCATAACGTTTTGCCTCGGAGGGCGCGCAGGTGGTCGTCCTCGCCCACAATCCACAGAATGTCGCCACGCTTAATCAGACTGCCAGCTGTGGCCGGCGCAATGTTGCCGTTTTGCTCCTCAAAGCCTACCACCATGCAGTGGTAGGTAGAACGGATGTGGCTCTCGCTAAGCGTTGTGCCCGCAAACGGACTGTCGGCGTTGATTACGAGGCGGCGCAGTTGCAGGCGGCTCGTGGCGAGGGGGAGCGACTGGTGCTCGGCGAGCAAACGTTCGCGGAAATGTTGCAAACTAAGGTCGCTGCCGATCACTTCCAGGCGGTCGTGCGGGAAGAGCATGGTTTCGCCGTCGGGAACGTTCAGACGGTGCATGCCGCGCACGATGGCGGCAATCATCACCCCGTCTGTCTGGCTGAAAGCAAGCTCGCGCAAACGCTGACCCGCCCATGCCGTGTCCTCGGGCAGGGTGAGTTCGGCAATGTGAATGTTGCGGCTCGTAAGTCGTCCGGCATAACCTGGTTCGCTATGCTCGGCCTGCGCCATGATGTCGCGTGAGCGGAGGTTTTGCAGGAAGGTACGTTCCAACTTAATGCTCATCCACTTTACCTGTCGCAGGGCAATGAACAATGCCACCACGAGGAGCGAGGCAGCAACGTGCCACGGCCACCAGAAGGGCGAGAGGTAGTCAAACACATAGTACACCGCCGCTGCCGCAAGGGCGTAGCGCACGGCAAACGTAGCGTACAGTCCGAGACGGTGCCGCCAGTTGCGGCTGCGGAGCTGCTTCCATTCCTCCGAGTGGTTCTTGCGCATCACGATGGCGCGGAGGAAGGGGGCGGCAAAGGTGAGCGTGATAAGTCCGCAAACGATGTTGCCCGGCCAATGCCCCAGGAGTGTCCGGCAGAGCGGGAGCAACACGGAGAAACTTATGAGGATAACCGCCACGCTCAGTGTGACGTAAGCCCCTACCTGTGCCACGAGTGCACGGAGCAAACTCTTCCACGGACTGTTGTCGGTCTCGGTGGCAGTGGCAGCCTCTGGCTTTTTTCCGCGAACCATCAGGCGACTAAGCACTGTGGGGGGGATGATTCGTTCAAGGAAACCCGACACGGGAACAGCCGCCTTAATCATATAAGGTGTGAAGAACGTGGTGATGATACTCACCGCCACCACTACGGGATAGAGGAAATTGCTCGTTACGCCAAGCTCTGTGCCCAGCGAGGCAAGGATAAAGGCGAACTCACCAATTTGAGCCAACGAGAAACCGCTTTGCAGGGCTATGCGCAGGGACTGCCCCGAAATGAGGAAACTGGCCGTGCCGAACACCGCCTGCCCCACAATAATAGATACGCAGATAACCAGGATGGGCAACCAGTAAGCAGCCAACACCTGAGGATCGACCAGCATGCCCACGGAGACAAAGAAGATGGCTCCGAAGAGGTCTTTGACAGGGCTTACAGCCCGTTCAATCTTCTCCGCCTCGACCGTCTCTGCCAAGATGCTTCCCATCATGAATGCACCGAATGCCGAGCTGTAACCCACCTTTTCGGCAAAGTAGACAAGGAGAAAGCACAGGCCGATGCTCACCACGAGGAGCGTCTCGCTGTTTATCCAGCGGTGCATCTTGCGGAAGAAGATGGGGATGACGTAAACGCCCACCACAAACCATAGGATGAGGAAGAAGGCCAGTTTGAACAGACTCCCCATCAGTGCTACGCCCTGGAACTGCCGCGACACTGCCACGGCACTCAGAATAACCATGAGCAAAATGCCGAGAATGTCTTCGAGAATAAGTACGGAAAGCACCTCGCCGGCAAACTTTTGCTGCCGCAACCCGAGGTCGTCGAACGCCTTATATATAATAGTAGTACTGGACATGGCCAGCATTCCGCCGAGGAACATGCTGTTCATACTGTCCCAGCCGAAAAGCCGTCCCACCATGTTGCCCACGCTCATCATACAGAACATCACGCAACAGGCTGCGATGACCGGACCAATACCCATCTTCACGATTTTCTTGAACGAGAACTCCAAGCCAAGGGTAAACATGAGGAAGATTACGCCAATGTCTGCCCACGTCTGAATACTCGACATGTCGGTGACGGATGGCGTGTAGGGCATGTGCGGCCCGGCGAGAAAACCGGCTACAATGTAGCCCAGCACGAGCGGCTGTTTGAGTTTTTTGAAAATCAGCGTGACGACGCCCGCCGAGATAAGGATAAGGGCGAGGTCAGAGATGAACGGTTCCATAAGGACGGGAGTGCTTTGGGGTGAGGATAGGGGTTATTGTTCTTCCACGTAGCGGAGGAAGGGACGAGGCGTTTCAAAGCGGAGCAGCTCGCCCGTGATGGGGTGGTAGAAGTGCAGGCGGTAGGCGTGCAGGGCAAGTCGGCCAACGGGGTTGTCACCGTTTCCGTACTTTACGTCGCCGCATACGGGCGTGCCCAGGTCCTGCATGTGCACGCGTATTTGGTTTTTGCGTCCCGTGTCGAGTTTCAGTTCCACGAGCGAATACCGTCCGTTTGACTTCAAGACGCGGTAGTGCGTAAGGGCATATTTCCCGCCATTGTCCGTAGGCGAGGAATACGTAAAGTAGGCCTTGTTGTCCTTCAAGTAGCTCTCGACGCTTCCCTTCTCTTGCGGCAGGCGGCCAGAGCAGAGGGCTATGTAGCGGCGGTCGGTCACAATCTCGCGCCAGTTGTGTTCAAGGATTTGTTCCGCTTCCATCGTCTTGGCGTAGACAAGAAGTCCCGACGTGTCGCGGTCCAAGCGGTGCACCACGTGTGCCGTGCACTTCTGGTGCGTGCGGTGGAAATAGTCGTCAAGCACTTGCTTCACGCAGAAGGAGTGGTGCGACGTAGCCATCGACAGGATGCCCACCGCCTTTTCCACTACTATCACCTGCGCATCCTCGTAGACAATCTTGACATACTTGGACTGAAGTTCCCCCTTGGGCTTGCGCTTCGAAATCTCGACCAGCGTGCCCACGGGCAGTTCAAGGTCGAACTGGCGCGTGTTTTTGCGGTTGACCCTTACGCCTCCGCCGCTGAGGATAGCCTTGGCGCGGCTGCGGCTTATGCCGTTGAGAGCCGCCTCAATAAACGGCAAAAGGGTGGTCGGCTGTTTGACGTGGAATGTGGTGTATCGGTTGGACGATGTGTTGCGCATAGTTCGTGTTGTTTGCTGTGTATTTCTGGGGTGGATAGGCGTCGCCTTTCTTTCGCTTATTTCGTTGAAAGCCAAATGGTTTCGCGGGTGAACGAGCCGCGGGCTCCTGCGGCCTACCAAAATGATGCACAAAGGTACTTTTTCTTTCCTTAAACGTTGGCGGTAATATTTGAAAAGCGTACTTTTGCCGCAAATTTGCATTAAAAGTGTCGCATCGATTGACACATGGTAAATTCCAAGGGGCTTTTCCTTTCAGTCCGTTCAGCGACGGCCAGTGAGTGGTCAGAGCGGTGGGGAAACGCCGATACACAGAAGACTAAAATCAACCAAAATGAAAGTAAAGAGAACGTTTTTGGCTATGCTCCTGTTGTGGAGTGTGGTAGGGGCTGCATTTGCGCAACTCCCCTCTGTGAAACTTAAAGACATCAACGGCAAGACGGTTGACACGGCCTTGCTCAGCAACGACGGGAAACCTTTCATCATTAGTTTTTTTGCCACCTGGTGCAAGCCCTGCAACCGCGAGCTTAAAGCCATCAACGAGGTGTATGCCGATTGGCAGGACGAGACTGGCGTAAAGGTGGTAGCCATCAGCATCGACGAGGCGCAAAATGCCCAGAAGGTGAAGCCTATGGTTGACGCCGCCGGTTGGGAATATGAAGTTTTGCTCGATCCTAATAGCGACTTCCGCCGTGCTATGGGCGTGAACATGATTCCCCACGTATTCGTGATCGACGGCAACGGCAAGGTGGCCGAGAGTCGTAGTGGCTACACCGAGGGTGGCGAACAGCACCTCATCGAGAAGGTGAAGGAACTCCTTGCAGCGTCTTCTGAGAAGAAGTAACAACGCTCCTTCCCCCGTTCAGCACACAAAGAAAACACACAGAAAAGAAAGCATTTAGCACATATACGGCATTTTTCCCCAATGAATCGTTACGCAGCTATTACGGCACTCGCGTTGGTATCATCGTTGCCGTTGTCGGCCCAGGACGCTGACAACGGCAACGCCGACCACGAAGGTAGCCAGAAAGTTACCCTGCACGGTAGTATACAAAGCGATGTGCTCACCCTCGTGAGCGAAGACAATAAGATCGGTACAGGCACGTACGCCGACAAGTTCATGACCAATACCTACGCCGAACTGCACCTGCTCAGCAAGTACGTGCAGGCTGGCGCACGTTTTGAATATCTTGATCACCCCCTCCCTGGTTTCGACGCAGACTTTAAGGGCTGGGGGCTTCCTTATTTCTACGTGAAGGGTAATTATAAGTGGGCGGAACTCACGCTTGGTAGCTTCTACGAGCAGTTTGGTTCGGGCCTTATCCTGCGTAGCTACGAGGAACGCTCGTTGGGCATTGATAATTCCCTGCAAGGCGGCCGCTTGGTGCTGAAACCGCACAAGGGCATCAGTCTGAAAATCCTCGGCGGACAGCAGCGTTACTACTGGCACAACCGCAATATGACGAAGGAGTATCCCTGGACGTACGGAGCCGACGTGGAGTTCAACGTAGACCAGTTTGTGAAGCGCATGGACGAGAATGGTTCGCGCCTAAACCTCGGTTTCTCCGCCGTCAGCAACCATGCCGGAAACTGCGACTACGCCCAGCCCATCACAAAATCGTACAAGACCGACCGCGTTGACCCTGAGAGCAACGCAGCCGTGATGGACGTGTACCGCATCAACCTGCCCCGCAACGTGGCCGCCTTCGACGCCCGCGTGAATTTCCAGAAGGGCAACTACAATATGTTGGCGGAATACGCATGGAAAAGTCAGAACCCGTCGAGCTCGAACGACTACATCTTCAAGCGCGGCCGCACGCTGCTCCTTTCCGGTTCCTACTCCAAGCGCGGCATGAGCGTGTTGCTGCAAGCCAAGCGAAGCGAAGACATGGCCTACCGCTCTCGCGCCACTATCGAGAAGGGAACTTCGGCTTGCTACATCAACCACCTTCCCGCGTTCACCATGCAGCACACCTATACGCTGGCGGCTCTTTACCCCTATGCCACGCAGATGGCTCCGGGCGAATGGGCGTTCCAGGCCGAGGTGGGCTACAACTTCAAGCGTCGCACGGCACTTGGCGGCAAGTACGGCACAAACCTCAAAGTAAACTTCTCGCACGTTCGCGGCATCGACCAGCACAAGGTTGAGGGCGACGTTCGCGGTACCGACGGCTACACGTCGCACTTCTTCAAGATGGGGCCAGATACGTACTACCAGGACGTGAACGTGCAGCTTGAAAAGAAAATTACCCGCGACTTTAAGCTCAACGCCATGTACTCGTGCCAGCGTTACAACCAGAGCGTGGTGGAGGGCGAAGGCGAAAAAGCCATCAAGAGCCACATCTTTGTGGTGGAGGCAAAGTACCACTTCACTCCGAAGCTCACTCTGCGCGGCGAGGCACAGTATCTGCACACGCGCCAGGACCAAAAGGACTGGTGGTACGGGCTGCTCGAACTTTCCGTGTTGCCCAACTTTATGTTCACCGTGAGCGACCAGTTCAATGCCCACGTGCCGGAATACGACGCGAACGGAAGTAAGACCGGCAGCGGCAAGACAAACCGCGTGCACTACCTGCTGGCGAGCGTAACCTTTACGCACAAGGCGCACCGCCTGCAAGTGGGTTACGGCAAGACGCGCGCTGGCTACAACTGCTCGGGCGGCGTGTGCCGCTTCGTTCCTGCGCAAAAGGGCTTGCAGGCTTCCTATTCATTTAACTTCTAACGGCACATCTTTCCCCATACATGAAACTTAACAGACTCCTTTTGTTTGTTGCTCCCCTCCTTGCCGCCGCGCTTACTGGCTGCGACGAGTATGAGGGCGACTACCGCCAGTCTTTCTACCAGGAGGTTGCAGTGAAGAAGAACATTCTCATTGAGGACTTCACGGGGCAGAGATGCTCCAACTGCCCCAAGGCAGCCCAGGAGGTTGAGACCCTGCAATCCACCTACGGCAAGGACCGCATCATAGCCGTGTCAATCCACGGCGGCTCGCTGAGCGTACACGAGAAGAACTCATCCATTGGCCTTGCCAACGACCTCGGGGCAGAGTACCACGAGCATTGGGGTTTGCAGGCCTGGCCTAAGGGCTGCATCGACCGCAAGAGCGGCATCGTGGACTACGAGAAGTGGAACTCCTTCGTGAGTGCCCGCATCGGTGTAATGCCCAAGGTGGAGCTGGACGTGACGTCCGTAGCTCTCTCCGGCGACTCGCTGAGCTTAGCCATTCAGGTCAAGGGCGAAGAGACGGTCACGGGCAAGTTGCAGGTGTGGCTCACCGAGAGCAACATTGTGGCTGGCCAGATAATGCCCGCCGACATGGGCGGCGGCTTTAAGTCGGACTACGTGCACAACCACGTGCTGCGCGCCAGCCTGAGCGACACTTACGGCGACGCCCTGAGCGTAAGCGAGGGCGAGAGCGTGACGAAAACGTACGGCTACAAAATCCCCGACGTGTCGCAGCTTGCCAACAAAACGCCGTGGAACGTGCAGAACCTGTCTGTCGTAGTGTTCTACTACAACGATGCAGACGGCGTGATGCAGGTCATTGACAAAAAGGTGCAGGAGTAACGCCTCAGCACCATTCACCAACCGAAAACTTAAACACAACAAATACACATATTCTATGAAGAAGCTACTTTCATTTGCAGTAGTTGCGTTGCTCGGGTTTGCCCAGGCACAGGCGCAGACTTCGCCCATCAAGGTAACTTGCGAGGGCAAGGAAGTGAATATTAAGGAGGGCGAAACCCTGACGTTCGTAGCCGAGGCCGATCCGTTCGGCACAAGCGGTTACGTACAGATTGGCCCTGCCAAGGACCCTATCATCACCAACGTGAGCGATGAGGCTATCGACCTCACCTGCACCGTTAGCACGAGTGCCTTTGGCAACACGGGTACTACCTATAAGAACATGGGTGAACTCAGCTGGTGTGGTTTCAAGATTGGTAACTGTGTCACCAATCCGTCGAAGATGACCCACACCTGCACACTCGCTCCGAACGAGGAGACGGATATGCAGTTCCACTGCATCCTTACGGGCACCGACATCCCCTACGGCACTGTTCGCGCCACGGTGAAGTTTAGTGAGGGCAATGAGTCGCTCGGCGGCTACACGGCTAAGTTCGTTTACACCGATGCTGCTGGCATCCAGAACGCTCAGGCCAATGCCGACAAGGGCGTATTCGTGGCCAACGGCGCAATCCATTACAGCTTTGCTACGGCTGCTGCCCGCCACATCAACGTTTATGCCGCCGATGGCAAACTGTTGCAAGGCGCCAGCGTAAGCGCAAAGAGCGGCAGTGTAAGTCTGAACGGCTTGCAAGCCGGTGTGTACGTTTACATCGTCAGCGAGGGTGGCCACAACGTGCAGAGCGGCAAGGTTGTCGTGAAGTAAACCGCCTCAGTCAGTAAGAAACAAAAAACAAATAAGAATGAACAAAATTCTACTCACGTTCGCTGCTTCGCTCTTCGCAGCAGCATCCGCCTTTGCGCAGTTCACGCCGAAGCTGGTCAACGTACAGAAGATGGAGGCTAAGCCCAAGGCAAAGTTCTTCCGTTCTTCCCCCCTGTCCTCTGGTCTTATCTCGGTTGCTCCCGAGGTTGGTAAGAGCCGCATCCTTGCCGAAAGCGAACTCCCCACAGTCCGCAACCCCAAGGAACTTAGCTACCAGGTGCTGGGCAACGAGCACGAAAGCGCCGAAATTATCCCTTCGGGCATTACATCCACTACGCTTAACCAGTACGGCTTTACGGGCTGGGGCGGTGCCATTGCGTTGCCTTTGCTCGAACTGAAGCGTTTCACAGGCAATACAATCACAAAAATCCACGTCCACAGCTACTACGGCACATTTGCCGACTCAAAGATTTTCATTGCGCAGCTCAATGATTCCACGGGTGAGTTCTATAACCTCTGGGAGAAGGACGTAACCATTAAGAGCAACCGCGAGCTGTCGTTCGATTGCGACTACGTAATCCCCGACACCCTGACCAAGACGCTCTACATCGGTTGGAGTGCCGGTACGGTTACTGTCAGCAAGTCCGATCAGTACTCAACCAACAGTAATTACGGTGTTCCTATGTACGTGTACTACGACAACACCCAGACGTCCAACGGCGACGTCTTTGTGATCACGAAGGACGGCCACAACTACTACGGCTCTAACCTGAGTTTTTACGACAACAACAACGAATATACTCCCGTCACCAACGACATCTGGGCCGAGACCTCTGGCGAGGGCGGCTTGTTGAAGGAGGATATGTGCATTTACGAGGTTGATGATATCCGCGACTTCGTAGGTACCGATCAGAACGTCAATGTAACGGTGGCCAACATGGGTGTTGACTCCATCAGCAACTTTGAATACACCGTGGCTACCCCTTCCGGTACGCGCACATTCACTAAGCAGATTCAGGGCGGCAAACTTCACTTCATGAACAGCGCCACCTTCTCCCTGCCCATCGGTACTATCTCTGACACTCCGGGACGTTCGAACGACTACATGCTGACAATCACCAAGGTGAACGGCGTGACCGACAACTACACGGCTGACGAGGAGAACGAGGGTCAGATCACGACCATTGCACTCGACAAGTGCTACTTGCGCACCCCTGTGATCGAGGAGTTTACCAGCACATCGTCAGGTTGGAGCCCCCGTGGCATCATCGGACTCCAACAGGTTGCCGATTCGCTCGGTGCCGACAAGGTAGTGGAGGTCTCTGTTCACGGCACTTACAGCGATGAAGATCCCCTCGCAGCTGATACTTACAGCTACTACTTCAACCTGATGGGCAGCAGCCTGCCTATGGCTTACTTCAACCGCCAGTATGCGAGCGATCCCTACTACGACATTGTGTCGTCGGCCAAGTACGTGGCCAAGCAGCCCTGCGAAGCCAGCGCAAATGTCAGTGCAACGGTGAGCAGCATTACTAAGAAGGTGAAGGTGTCTTCTAAATTCAACTTTGCCATCGATATTCCTGAGGGCATCTACGCCGTGGAATACATCATCACGGAGGACAGCGTTAAGAACGTCAGCCAGCTGAACTACTACACTTATGTATACGTTAATAAGCCCGAAACGTTCCAGAATGCCTTTGCTGATTATCCCGATTTCACCACGATTGCGCAATGGACCTACACTACTAAGGATGGCTACCCTTACAGTACGGTTACGATGAACAACGTGGCTCGCTACGTGCAGGTGGCTGGATCCGTGGCCGACGCTATTCTCCCCGCTGTAAAGGCTGGCGAAACGTTTACCAACGAGGCCACCATCACCCTGCCCACGCCTACGAGCGGTACCATCAACAAGGCAAACCTCAAAGTGGCTGCCGTGTTGGTTGACGGTTACACGGGCAAGATCATCACCGGTGTGCAGACGAAGGTTGGTACGGAGAACACTCGCGCCGACGAAACCGACAAGGCATCGGGCATTGACGAAGCTCAGGTAAGCAGCTCGGCAATTGCCGAAATCACCGCTGCCGACGGCGCATTCCTCGTGAAGGCCGACGGCGCAACGGCACAGGTGTTCGACACCAACGGCCGCCTCGTGAGCAGCGCCACCGTACAGGGCGAGGCATCTCTCCCCGTGTTCGGCAAGGGCGTGTTCGTTATCCGTGTGCTCAAAGGCACGCAGAGCGCAACGCAGAAGGCTATCTTCTAAGCAAGCCTCTGACGCATTATAAATAAACGCTGAAACAGCCGTGTTGCAGATACTTCTTGCAGCACGGCTGTTTTGCGTGCAACAAAACCGCTAACTTTGCGTTATAAAGAGGGTAACGAAAATCCTCTGCGACGTAGTAAAAATTATCCCTGCCCTGGTGAAAGTCCTCCCTGGGAGGACTCGA
>CAVKGN010000033.1:9608-19490 GCA_963655595.1 uncultured Oscillospiraceae bacterium | reverse complement strand
GCGGGAGGACTGGAGTCCCCTCAGGGAGGACTCGAGTCCTCCCAGGGAGGATTTTAACGGGCGCAGTGACAATTTTTACTACCTGGCGGAGCGTTTGAACGGGCGGAGGGAGCGTTTGAACGCACGGGGAGAACGTTGGAACGAGTGGGGAGATATTTTTTACGGCAGCGGGAAAAGTGGCAATGTTCGCAAACCGCACCTTGCAAAGGCAGCTCCCCATAACCCAGTGCAGGGAGACATTTTTACGGCAGCGGGAAGAGTGGCAATGTCCACAAACCGCGGGCTAAAAGCCCAGCTGCTCTTAGCCCAGGGCAATGTCCTCAAACCGCGCCTTGCAAAGGCAGCTCCCCATAGCACAGTGCAGGGAGAAATTTTTACGGCAGCGGGAAGAGTGGCAATGTCCTCAAACCGCGGGCTGAAAGCCCAGCTACCAATAGCCCAGTGCAGAGTGAGGAGATGAAATCTCCGAACGTCACCCTGGGTAAGCCCGTTGCAGAGTAGTTGCCGCCCTGTAAGGGCAGCTCTCTTGATACCGGGCAACGCCCGGGTTCGGCAGCGGTTTATCCACGAAGGCTTAGCGGGGCGTTGCCCCTCGTTAAGGGAGCTGCCCCATCAGGGCGCCAACGCTGCGCACCGGGGTACCCAGGGTGCCGTGTCGTCGCTTCGCGCCGCCACTCTGCCCTGGGCTAGGGGCAGCTGGGCTTTCAGCCCGCGGTTTGTGGACATCATCGTGGCTCAAGAGGAGTTACCCCCTTCGGGGCGCGGTTTGTGGACATTGTCAACGCTGGTCAAATGGTTTGCATTGGGCTATGGGGAACTGCCTCATTGGGGCGCGGTTTGTGGACATTGTCAACGCTGGTCAGATGGTTTGCATTGGGCTATGGGGAACTGCTTCGTTGGGGCGCAGTTTGTGAACATTGTCAACGCTGGACAATGGTTTGCACCGCTTGCCTTTGCCCCCTTCGTGTCTTGGTAATTGCCCCGTATGAAACCGCAAGGAACGTTTGCCGAGCGGTTAGGCTGAAAGCCTTTAAGTCGTTAGCCCAGGGCAGAGGTGCGGAACGTAAGTGGAGTGCCGTCGCCCTGGGTATTCGTAGTAGCAAAGTTGCCGCGCTGAAAGTGCAAAAGTAGAACGAGTGGCAGTGTTTACTTTTGCGCTTTCAGCGCGGCAATTATTGTGGGATGTTTACCCAGGGTGTCGTTCGTTCGCTTCGCTCTCTCACTTTGCCCTGGGCTAGAGACTTGCCTGGCTTTCCTGCGAGATTTTAGGCTGCACCTCAGCATACCGAACAAGTTCGCTCTGCCTTCGGTTTGCACTAAAATTCAGCCAGGCCGTTTATGGACAACAAGGTCGCCTTCTGCTATTGCTTCCTTCTGAGTTCCTCAATTAGATCGTTGACGATGTAGGTGTCGCTCATTAGGTATAGTTCCAGGTCTTTGTCGTGGAGCATTCGGCACACGTTGGAGGCGTAGAATATCCGCAAGGCGCGGTCGGTTGAGATGTCGAGCCTCTCAGCCAATTCGGCAATGATGCGCGCGATTTTGTTCCAGAGTAAGAAGTCTAACATGGTTATACCTTTTCGGAGTGTTGGAATTGAAGATACGTGTCAACGACGTGCTGGTTAAGCAAACAAATTTGGTGGTTGGGTTTGTGGTAAATCAGCTGCCGCAGGGTGTGGTCAACATCGGCGTAGCCATTGATGTAGGCTTCGACTGCATCGATGACGCGGTCGTCGGCAATGCCGCCTTCAATGATGTCAAAACCCTTCCAAGGTTGCTTCCCTGCTCGGCTGTCGACGATGAAGTCGAGCCATTCCTTATCGTACGCCTCAAAGCTCTTGACCTTGTAGCCATCGGGACGGGTGAATGTGTAAGCATTTACGAAAGCCTGCTCTTCCTGTCTAATCGTTTTAACGCGGAGAGCCCATCGTGAGGCCTGTTCGTACAAGGGCGTTAGGTAGAACCCCGGTCCGAAGTCCAGGTCCTTCCTCCCAATGTTCACCAAGGGCTTTCGGACGATTACGGTAGAGCCGTGATAGAGAGTCTGTTGTTCCATCATTTACCTCTTTCCCAATTATGAAGAGCTTCGACCACATCGTTTGCAACGGCTTCGCGGCTTTCGGTGTGCAGCGTGTCGTAGCAGTCCTGGATGAGGCTCTTTATCAGCCCCACCTTGTCCAGCCTCTGACACATCTCAGAGGCTGGAATGCCCATTTTCTGCGCTGCGCCCTCGATGGCCAGGACGGTGAACGCGAGGCGGTCGAACTCGGCAGAACTTATGTCTAAATACCGAATGTCCATGGTGAACTCCTTTGCGGCTACTTCATTTGGTTGAACTTCAACGCATCTTGGTCGTCGTACTGCTTTTGCAGACGGATGAGCTCGTTCATGAGACGCTTCGTCACCTTCTCTGTGCCCGGCTGTCCATAGATGTTGTGCAGCTCTGAGGGGTCGGTGTTGAGGTTGAAGAGTTCCCAGTGGTTGATGTCGTTGTAGAAGTGGATGAGCTTGTAGCCGTCGCTGCTACGCACACCGTAGTGGCGCTTCACGCTGTGTTCGGCAGGGTATTCGTAGTAGTGGTAGTACACGCTTTTGCGCCACGACTTGGGGTGCTTGCCTTGCAGCAGGGGCAGGAGCGAAACGCCCTGAATGTCGGAGGGGATGGGGGCGCCGGCTATTTCGAGGAAGGTGGGAGCGTAGTCAATGTTCTGCACCATCTCCTTGATGTCGCCGCGAGCTTGCAGCCCCTTGGGGAGCGACATGACGAGCGGCGTGTTGAGCGACTCCTCGTACATAAAGCGTTTGTCGAACCATCCGTGTTCGCCCATGTAGAAGCCCTGGTCGGAGGTGTAGACCACGAGCGTAGAGTCCTTCAATCCAGCCTTTTCGAGGTAGTCGAGCGTGCGGCCGATGTTGTCGTCGAGCGTTTTCAGCACCTTGGCGTAGTCGCGCATGTAGCGTTGGTACTTAAACTCTGCCAACGCCTTGCCCGTGAGGTTGCGGCTGTTGAAGTCTGTTGCCAGCGAGTCGTAGAAGTAGTCGTACTCAGCGCGGTCCTTGGAGTCGAGGCGGCCGATCATGTTCAGGTAAGAGTCGGAGAGACGCGTGGTGATGCCCGGACGGTACATCTTCGTGTCGTAGACGATGTCCATGTGGTCGTTGTTGGCAATCTCCATCTCCTGCGCAGCGGCAGCGGGACGGCCAGCATAGTCGTCGTAGAACGTGGCGGGCAGGGCGAACGTGCTGTCCTCGTAGAGGCGCAGGTACTTCATCTCTGGCAGCCAGTCGCGGTGGCATGCCTTGTGGTGCACAAAGAGGATGAAGGGCTTTGAGCGGTCGCGCTTGTGCTCCATCCAGTCGATGGCCTTGTCGGTGATGACGTTCGTTACGTATCCCTTCTCGCACGTCTCCGTGCCGTCCATGTTGATGAACTCCGGGTTGTAGTAGTTGCCCTGCGCTGGCAGAATGTTGTAGTAGTCGAAGCCCGTGGGCGTACTGACAAGGTGCCACTTACCGATGATGGCCGTCTGGTAGCCCGCCTTCTGCATGAGTTTCGGCATGGTCTGCTGCGAGCCGTCGAAGATGCCGTGCTCGTTGTTTGTGAACCCGTTCTTGTGCGAGTGCTTACCTGTGAGCATGCAGGCACGGCTGGGGCCCGAGAGCGAGTTGGCCACGTAGGAGTTGACGAAGCGCACGCCGTCCTTAGCCACGCGGTCGAGGTTGGGCGTTTCTACGAAGCGGTTGTCGTAGCAGCTCATCATCTGCGCCGTGTGGTCGTCGGTCATGATGTACACTATGTTGTAGCGTCCCTGAGCCTGCGCCAGCATTGGGGCAAGCAGGGGGGCAAGGAGGAGAGTTTGCTTTTTCATTGCAGGTTGTTGTATGATTTAGGGGAATTGAAAGGTTTCAAGAAAGAAAAAGGACGGGCAAACATGTAGTCTGCCCGTCCTGACTGATGCAAGTACCAATAGGGGGAACTATTGATACCCTTGGAATTATGGATAACAAATCATTTTCCAGAGAGCATGGAGCGGCGGGCTTGTCCTGTAAGCGTTGGGGACGGCTTAGAACTTGTAGCCGAGCGTCAGCATCACGTTGTGGCGGTCGAGCTTCACGCTCTGCCCAGTCAGCTGGTTCGGTTCGTTCCTCGTTCCGCTGCCGCTTGCCGTTGCGCGGAAGGCATATACGTCGGCCCACTGACGCTGGAACTGGTAGCTGAGGTCGGCGTAGAGATGCTTGTCGCGGTAGCCCAGACCCACCGTGGCGCGGTTGGTGCAGCCAAGGTTCACGTAGTCCGTGTTGAGGCTGTAATGGTACGACGGGCTTTCGGTGTACAGGTTGAGGTAAGCGTCCTTCTTGAACGGCGACGACACAAAGTTGTAGCCAGCACGCAGGAACAAACCCTTGGCGAGTCGTGCCTCTGCACCTACGCGCAACTGCTGCACCGTGTTGAGGTAAGCGTCGATTTCCTTGTCCATTTCGCGGTCACGCGTGGAGCTGGAATTGTGGTAGTAGCCCCAGTCGTCGTAGTAGCCGTCGTTGTCCGGGTAGCGCACCTGTGCTCCCGAGTAGCGTGCCACCTCGTACTCCGCATCGATGGCAAATAGTTTGCTCACCGTGGTAGCCATACTGATGTTGACGCGCCAGGGCGTACGAATGCGGTAGTCGAAGTCGCCCATGGTGTAGTCGGCGAACGTGCTGGCGTATTTTGTGCCGTCCTTAGCGGTGTACCCAAACGGAGCGTTCATTTTGAGGTAACCCGACTGCGTGAGCGAGTAGAACGTCGGCGTGCTTACTGCCAGACCGATGCGGAAGGGACTCTCATCGACGGGACGGAACACCAAGCCAAACTTAGCGTCCACACCCGTGCCACTGAGTCTCTCGTCGTAGGTCATGCTGTAAAGCCCCTCAGTGAGGTGTTCGGAGTAAGCGAGCGAAGAGTGCGTGTCGACGTTGTAGATGCCCAACGTTACGCCCAGGTAAACGCGGTTTTCGAGGCTGGCAGAGAGGTTGATGTCGTACTGCTGAATGCTTCCCCACGTGGCCTTGTGGTAGTCGTAACCCGTGGAGTTGCGCGGGAGCCAATTGCCGTCAGCGCCCTTATAAATCATCTGTGCGTCCGAACCGTTTAACACCAGCGGCGTGGTGTAGGTCGTACCGGTACCGCCCTGCGAGAGGTCGAGCGCCGTGCCGTTGTAGTACGACAGTTCCTGCATTTGCCACGACTGGCTTGTGCCGAGCGGCGTGGCTATGTTGTCCAGTCCGATGTAGTTCTTGAAGTTGCGACGCTTCTGGTAGTTGAAACCGAAGTTGAAGTAGCTGTCACTGTTCGTCTTGCCACTCATGGAGTAGACAAAGCCCGCCTGATCGAACGAGGCGCGCCCCTTGCTGATGTCGCCCATGGTGCGAGCGTTGGGCTGCACGGTGCCGCCGAAGGTGAACGCCACGTCGCTGCGGCGATACATACCGATGGCGGCAGGGTTCGAACCCATTGTGGAGAGGTCGGCACCGAGGGCGTTCATTGCGCCGCCCATGCCTACGTAGCGCGAAGTACCAGAGAGGTCGCTGCCCGAGAGAGCCTCCACCTTATATATGTCCTGCGCCTGTGCACTGCCTGCAAGAGCCAATGCCGTGAGCGCAAGCGCGATTTTTCTTTTAGTCATGTTTCCCAGTGTGAATGAAGTCCTTGTGTAGGGTGTGCACGCATCTTGCAGTCATTGCCGAGGCGCGGCACACATTATATATAATAGGAGTACGTTGGGGCGATTATCTGCCACGGCCACCGCCGCGTCCGCCAAAGCCGCCTCCGCCGCCCATTGCACCTCCGCGACTGCCGCCGCTCGGAGCACTGAACCCACGGCCACCGAGGTTGCCGCCACCGCGTCCGCCAGTGAACGAGCCGCCAGTGTTAGCGTTCATGTTCGTATTCACGTTGCTGCGCTGCTGCGTGCTGTTGCCAAAGCCGCGACCGCCGAGAAATCCTCCCGAGTTGCGGTTTTGCTGCAAGGTGCCCACATTGCCCGAAGGCTGGCTGCCGTTTGCTCCGCCGCGCACGCCGAAACCACGTCCGCCAAGTACGGCGCTACCGTTGCTGCCGCCCCGTCCGCTCTCAAAGCCGCGGTTGGACGCATAGCCCACTACCGGACCTGAGCCACGAGCACCGCCGCGGTTCGTCCATCCGCCCACAGGGCCACGTTGAGCCGTAGGCGGCATGTAAGAGTGGAAACCGTGACCGCCCACAGGACCGCCCCACCAGGCTTCATACCAAGGTTCGTGCCAGCCCCAGTGGTAGCTGTAATAAGGACGATAGCCGTACCAGCTACCCCAGCCCCACCAAGAACTCCAACCCAAGCTCCACGCCGAGCCGTAGCCGTAGTAGAACGGGTCGTAGTAGCCGTAGAGGTCGGCATAGTCCATCCAGTAAGGGCTGCTCACATAGATGCCGGCGCGGGGCGACCAGAAGCGCACAATACGTGCAGTGCATGAGCCGTCCTCGTAGCCATCGTTGTAGCCCTCATTGTAGAGGCTCTGAGCCGTGAGCGAGTCGCTGGAAGCGTTGCCCTTGTAGCTTTTGCCCCGGCGGTTGTAAGCGTCCACGTCCCACTGACTGTTGCGGCGGTTGTCAGCCCAATTGCTCTGGCTGAACACGTCGCTGCCAGCCGAGGAGTTGCCGCCGTTGCCGATAGGCGAGAAGGTAGACTGCCCAGGGTTAGCCTCGTAAGTATCCGAAGAGTTAGTTTGCTTGTTCTTTGATGACGGAACGAAGTACACGTCGTCATCCTGTGCGTAGGCGAAGACAGTCGCCACAAAGCACATAGCCAATAACAAAAGTGTCTTTTTCATGATTTGTTCCTTTCAGGTATGTTTATCGCTGCAAATGTAACGACTTTTGAAGCATATCCTTGCACTATTCCACGGAATTTCTGTACGTGCTGCCCCAAGGCTTGCCTATAATAGCGCGTGGACTGCGATATTTTACCCCCCCCTATTTGTTTGCCCAGTATCGCCTATTAGTGCTATCTTTGGGCAGTAAAACGCAAAACCACACGATCTTTATGGCAAAGACACACTTACTGTACACGGGAAAGGGCTTGCGCTCAGGCGTTTTCCTGTGGCTTCTTTCGCTGAGCGTACTTCTTCCCCTCCGCCTTGCAGCGCAGGGAAGCCTTGCGCCGTCCACCGTGGGCAAGGTGTACACCCTGCTCTCCGAAAGCGGCAATGCTGAGGTCAACCTCCTCAATTGGGGCAGCAACGACGTGACCTCGTTCACCTACACGCTTTATTATATGGACACGCAGAAGAGTTCCGACCCCGTGACGGTGACGCTCGACACGCCGCTCACCTCCTCGGAGTTCAGACGCAGCGTAAGCATACCCATTGATGCCGGCGAAACTCTCGCAAGCACCGATGTGATTATGAACATCACCGCAGTGAACGGCGGAGCGAACAGCGCCTCCATGCCTTACACCTACATAACCCGTTGCACCGTGCGGAAAATTCCCGTGAAGCGCGTGCTTTGCGAGGAATACACCGCGCTGACGTGCCAGTACTGCCCACGAGGAACCGTGATCATGGAGTCGCTCGAGCGGCTCTACCCCGACCGCTTCGTGGGAGTGATGGTGCACAAGTACGACAAGTTGGGAAGCAACGCTTACACCAGCATCATGAATACCTATGGCGGCACTACCCCCAAGGTGTGGTTTGACCGCACCAGCGAACAGGGCGCCATCGACTCGCGCGAGGCGTTTGAGAACCAGTGTAAGGTAGTTACGCTAATGAACATCGGCGTAACAGCCCGTTGGGACAAGGCACACAAGAACATCCTCGTGGAGAGTGAGGTGGAACCCTGCATGACGCCCGAGAGCGGCAATAAATATGCCTTGGCCTACGTGCTGACAGCCAGCGGTTTGCAAAGCGACGACTACGTGCAGTCGTACAGCGCGGGCTACCTCAGCGATGTGGACGCAACAATCTTTCCCGAAGTAAAACCCTTCCTCACCAACGCCACCGACATTGCCGGACTGACCTACAACCACGTGCCGTTGACATCGCAGGGCATTCAGGGCGGCGTGGACGGTTCGCTCCCCGAAACGCTCGAGCCCAACGTGTTGCAGGTACACAATACCACGTTCAACAACATTAGCCAGTACCGACTCATTCAGGACGAGAAGAAGTTGCGCGTGGTGGCAATGATACTGAACACCACAACGAACAAGGTGGAGAACGCAGCGTGGTGCACCGTGGACGATTACGCCGAAACGTTCGACGTGGCCTTCACCGACTGCGCCTGGGCTACGCTCTACACCGACCGCCCTTATACGCTCCCTGCTGGCGTGCAAGCCTATGCCGTGAGCACAAGCGGCGACGTGACCCTCGTGGCCGATGGCAGTGAGGGAACTTACTCCCTGCCAGCTCGCACCGCCGTGCTGCTGCACGCCACGAAGGGCGAGACCTACCAGTTCCCCTATGCTGAGAACGGCAACGTAGAGGTGACCACCTCGCTCTTCGGCACCAGTCAGACGGAGCGCACCATGCTCCCCATAGGGTACAGTGCAAGCAGCACGCGTTTCTACAAACTCTCCCTCGATGAGACGGGAACGAAGGTAGGCTTCTACTACGGCGCAGAAGGCGGCAAAGCCTTTGAGAACCAAGCTGGCCACTGCTACCTGGCTCTTGATGTAGACAATCTCTCGGCTGAGAAGTTGCAAGGCTTCTCGTTCGACGACGCTACTACTACAAATATCCGCACGGCTACGGCAACCGATGCCACAAACTGCCGCACCCTGCGCCACGACCTGAGCGGAAAAGTCCTCAACGGTCGTCCGCTCGTTCCCGGCGTAGTGATAGAGAACGGGCGCAAGGTGTGGACAAAGTAACCAGCCCCGAAGAGTAACCTCCTATAAAGCAAGACATGAAAAACAGATTATTCCTCCTCCCCCTTTCACTCCTTAATATATATGCGTGGGGCAACCCCATCGACCCCGAGGCAGCCCGCGCCTTGGCCAAGCAGCACCTGAGCAACCCCGTCGCCGTGGCGCAGAAGGACGCCCGCACCTTTAAGCTCTCCGTCAAGGACGGCACGCAGCGGCAAGCTTACTACCTGTTTGGCAACGCCGACGGCAACGGCTATGTCATTGTAGCTGCCGACGACCGCTTGGGCGGCGTGTTGGGCTATGGCACGAGTGGTAACATCACGAGCGGCAACATTCCGCAGGGACTGAAAAGTCTTTTGGACGACTACGCTGCCGCTGCTCAGGCTATCGAGGTGGACAGCGTGAGCGTTATCCCTACGCAGATAGTTCGCCAAAAGCCCTACGTTGAGCCGCTCGTGTCGGCCAAGTGGAGTCAGGTGTATCCGTGGAACTACTACGCCCCCAACCTTTCCACTGGTTCAAAGGCCTACACGGGCTGCGTGGCTACCGCCGTGGCGCAGATGATGTCCGCCCACAAATGGCCCAAGAAGCGTCCCGCAGGGGCAGAGCATGGCGAGTCAGGGAAGATAGCCCTCGACTACTACGACTGGGACAACATACTCTCCGACTACGGCAACGGCAATTACAACGAGGACCAGGCACAAGCCGTGGGCGTGTTGATGCGCGACGTAGACAATGAGTTGGGCATGATCTATACAACCACGGGCGGCATAAGCGACGAGGGCAAAGCTATGTACGCTTTGAAAGACCTCGACTACACCGTGCGCACCATTGAGAAGGACATCCTCCGCGGCGGGGAGTTTGTACAAGCCATCTACAACGAGCTGTCGCTGGGTTGCCCCGTGGTGATGACGGGCGGCGACCATGCCTTTGTGTTCGACGGCTATGACACGAAGGGCTACGTCCATGCCAACTTCGGCTGGGCTGGTGAGTACGACGGTTACTTCGA
>CAVKGN010000033.1:0-9313 GCA_963655595.1 uncultured Oscillospiraceae bacterium | reverse complement strand
ATTCACGTGTTCGAGTGGCCCTATCTGCAAAGTTGGAGCTCTTATTACACCTCGTTCAACTTCGAGGGCTTCAGCCTTAACTTTGCCGACGTGGAAGGACCGGCTGACGGTACGTACTACCTGCGTCCCGTGGGCAAACGGCGCACCGACATCAGCACCAATACCTTTGGCAACTGGACGCTGGCTATAAACGCCAACTCCGTACCGCTGACCGTGAGCAACGGGAAGATTAGCGTGGAGCAAGTGAGTCAAACTCCCTCGCTGCGCATTGTGGGCAAGGCCGAACAGCTTGCCCAAAGTTGCGAGTACGACAGCCGTCTCGGCGCCGTGGCAGTGAATGTGGAGAACAGTTCACGCTTCGACGGCCGCGGCAACGTGCAGCTGACGTTCACTGGTACGGGGAGCATTGAGGGCGAAACCTATACCGCTCCCAATATGTATATGTACAACTTCCTCGCCGCCCGCATGGACACCACGCAGTGGCTGTTGAAGTTCCCCGTGGGCTACACTGGAACGGACGGAACGTACAACATGAAGGCCGGGAAGTACACTATGAAACTCGTGTTCACCCGCAAGTGGACCGAGAAGGTGGACGGCGTGGACACCGAGAAGAGCGAGGACATGGAAATCCCCGTGCCCTCCGACTTCCTCTTCGAAGTGCTGTCCAGTTCGTACGAGAACCGCATGGCCATCCACAACGTGAAAGTCAAGAAGGAAAGCACCGGCGAGGAGAGTCTGCAATACTACCCCTCCGAGACGCTCGTGCTTGAAACGTCGTCCGCCCGCGCTACCTATACGAGCAGCAACACCGTCAGCACCCAGCTACGTTATAAGATTAAGAACCTTAGCACCGGCACAGACGCCTACGCCAGCAAGGCGTTCAACGTGTCGCTCACGCGCAACGAATACATGAACCTTTCGGGCAGCACGCACGCAGCGGTCGACCTCTCGTCGTTCGCCGAGGGACAGTATGAAGTGCACGTGGAGGAAGGGCGCAACGGCACCTGGACCGACCTTTGGAACGCCGACGCGCCGCGCAAGCAGTTCCAGGTGTTGGCAGCTCTGCCCCATTCGCTCAGCGTGACCACCCACGAGGCGTGCCAAGTGGTGGGCATTGGCGGTATTGCCACATTCAGTGCCCCCTTCGACGCCGTGTGTCCCGAGGGCGTGAAAGCCTGGTACATCCAGCAGATAGAAGGCGAAAGTGCAAAGCTTGTAGAAATTCCCTCAGGCTGCGCCATTCCCGCCAATGAGGGCGTATTGCTCACCACCGAAGCAGCAGATCAAACATTCGAGATGACCGAGGCCAACGGCGAGACGGTAGCCACCTTGACGGACAACCTGTTGCAAGCAACGCCCCTAATGCCCCATGCCATAGCCGGCAACGACTGTGCATACGTACTGTCGCTCGAGGACGGTACAACCGCCTTTCGCAAAGCCCAGCTCGGCACAATCCTCCCGCAGTACAAGGCCTACCTCAAAAATGAGGTGACGCTTGCGCAGAGCGTGGCGATGGTGTTCCCTGGACAGACAACGGGCTTGACGACCGTAGACACTACGGCTCCGACAACTACGACAAAAACCTACGACCTCGGCGGCCGTCCCGTGTCGCGCCCCGTGCAGAAGGGCGTGTACATTCAGAACGGACGCAAGGTGGTGCGATAACTTTCAATGCGGCTCAGCCGCTCTGCACATGATACGTTTTATTCAAATTCTTGCGCTGACGCTCCTGCCGTTCAGTGCATTTGCTCAGAACGTGTGTTCCGACTCCCTGCAACGAGTGATGCAGGAGCAGGAACACACGTTCCTTCGTTCCCTCCCTGCCGGACAGCAGCACCGCCAGACACTTGCCGTACAGCAAGCCATCGACGGCGACTCCCGTGCGCTCGACAGCATACGTCGTGGCAGGAATACGCCGCCAGCACTCCCCGACGATGTATGCACCCGTTGGCCGCGCGAGGACATTTGCCTCTTCTCGCCCGCGGGCAGTGAGGGCGAATGCCTTCCCCTATTGCTCTATCTGCACGGCGGTGGCTGGTGCTTCGGCAGTGTGAACAGTTGTGCCCGCTTCTGTGCCGCTGTGGCTGAGGCGGCGCATTGCCGTGTGGCGGCGTTGAACTATCCTCTCGCCCCCGAGCATCCCTATCCAGCCGCCTTGAACAGTTGCCGCAGTGCGTTGCAGTTTTTGCGCGCTTCGGCCGACAGTCTGGGTGTGGACACTGCCCGTATCCTTGCAGGCGGCGACAGTGCTGGCGGAAACCTTGCCCTCGCTCTTGCCCTGTCGCCCGGGGCAGAGTTGTGCGGTGTGATACCTATCTATCCCGTGCTGAGGCTCGACCGCGACGACAGTGAGCAATGGCTAAGGTACGCTAAGGGTTACGGCAACGATGAGGAACTGCTCCTCGCGTTCTACAAGGCTTATCTGTCTGGGGGAGGTGACGCTTCGCAGCCTGACGTTTCCCCCTTCTTTGCCGATGATGCCGCTTTGCGCCGCTTGCCGCCCACGTTGCTCATATCGGCTGGGCACGACGTCCTTTGCCAACAAGCGCGGCAATACTACGAACGTCAGCGCGCCCAAGGGCATCCTACGGAATGGCACCTTTTCCCCACCGCTACCCACCTGTTCATCACCGTCCCGGGGCAGTCAGCCGCCTTCGCTGAGGCGGTGAAGCTCACCGCACGGTTCATCGGACAGCGGTAGGGCGACGCGCAGCGCAAAACAGCGAGTGAAAAAAAAACAGTAATTTTGCAGGCAAGCCTTTCGAGGCACATCGTCCTTACAGAAAAATACAAGACACAATACATGGAAAAGCATTTCAACCGCACGTTGGTCACTGCCGCACTGCCCTATGCCAACGGGGGCGTGCACATTGGCCACTTGGCTGGCGTATACGTGCCAGCCGACATTTATGTGCGATACCTCAGACTGAAAAAGCGTGACGTCCTCTTTATTTGTGGTTCCGACGAACACGGCGTACCGGTGACTATCCGTGCCCGCAAGGAGGGTTGCACCCCCCAGGAAGTGGTGGACCGCTACAACAAACTGATACGTGAGAGTTTTGAGGGCTTTGGCATCTCGTTCGACTTCTTCGGTCGCACCACCTCGGATGTTCACCGCAAAACGGCCTCCGACTTTTTCCGCACCCTCTACGACAAAGGCGAGTTTGTGGAGCAGGAGAGCGAACAGTACTACGATGAAGAGGCGCATACCTTCCTGGCCGACCGCTACATCACTGGCGAATGTCCCCACTGCCACGCCGAGGGCGCATACGGCGACCAGTGCGAGAAGTGCGGCACAGCCCTTTCCCCCACTGAACTGATCAATCCCCGTTCTACCGTGAGCGGCGCAAAACCCGTGCTGCGCAAGACGAAGCACTGGTACTTGCCCCTCGACAAGCACCAGCAGTGGCTCGAGCCCTGGATTACGGAGCAGCACAAGGAGTGGCGCACCAACGTAATGGGACAGTGCAAGAGCTGGTTCGACATGGGCTTGAAACCTCGTGCCGTGAGCCGCGACCTGGAATGGGGTATCCCCGTTCCCGTTGAGGGCGCAGACGGCAAGGTGCTGTACGTATGGTTCGACGCACCTATTGGCTATATCTCCAACACAAAGGAACTCCTCCCCAACGATTGGGAAAAGTGGTGGAAGAGCGACGACACCCGTCTCATCCACTTCATCGGTAAGGACAACATCGTGTTCCACTGCATCGTGTTCCCTGCTATGCTCAAGGCCGAGGGTTCGTATATCCTCCCCGACAACGTGCCTGCCAACGAGTTCCTTAATCTTGAAGACGACAAGATTAGCACCTCGCGCAACTGGGCCGTGTGGCTCGACGAGTATTTGGTGGACTTCCCCGGCAAGCAGGACGTGCTTCGCTACGTGCTTACCGCCAATGCTCCCGAGACGAAGGACAACAACTTCACGTGGAAGGACTTCCAGGCACGCAACAACAACGAACTCGTGGCCGTGTATGGCAACTTCGTGAACCGCGCCTTGCAGCTCACCAAGAAGTACTACGACGGCGTGGTGCCGGCAGCTGGCGAACTCACCCAGTACGACCTCGACACCATTGAGGAGTTCAAGGGCGTGAAAGCCGAGGTGGAGCGTCTGCTCGAGGCCTTCCGTTTCCGCGATGCACAGAAGGAGGCAATGAACCTTGCCCGCATCGGTAATAAGTACCTTGCCGACTCCGAGCCGTGGAAGGTTATCAAGACCGACCCTGAACGCGTGAAGACGGTGCTCAACCTCTCCCTTCAGCTCGTGGCCAACCTCGCCATTGCGTTTGAGCCGTTCCTGCCCTTCTCTTCGGAGAAGTTGCGCGGAATGCTCCACGTGGACGAGGCACAGTGGGACCGCCTCGGTGCGGTTGACCTTCTGCCCGCTGGTCATCAGTTGGGCGAACCTGCCCTGCTCTTCGAGAAGATTGAGGACAGCGTGGTGGAAGCACAGGTACAGAAACTCCTCGACACGAAGAAAGCCAACGAGGCAGCACAGTTTAAGGCAGCTCCCGTAAAGGAGAACATCGCCTTTGAGGAGTTTGAGAAACTCGACATCCGCGTGGGCACGGTGCTTGCGTGCGAGAAGGTGAAGAAGAGCAAGAAACTGCTCAAGTTTACCCTTGCCGACGGCGCAGAGAACCGCACCATCGTGAGCGGCATAGCCCACTTCTACAACCCCGAAGACTTGGTAGGCAAGCAGGTGTGCTACGTGGCTAACCTCGCGCCCCGTACCATCGGCGGCATTGAGAGTCAGGGCATGATTCTCTCCGCTGTAAACTTCGATGATAGTCTCTCCGTGGTGACCGTGGACCGCAAGGTGGTGCCCGGTAGCCAGGTGGGATAAAGCCTAAGACGGCTTTTCTTTCACGGACAGCCTGAACAAAAAGCGAGCCTCGCCGCGGCGAAGCCCCTGCCTTTGTTCAGGCTGTCCTTATAGCATGATGTGCAAATGAAAATCGTTATTGACGACAAAATACCTTTTATCCGCGGCTTTGCCGAACGGATGGGGCAGACGGTCTACCTGCCCGGGGCGGCCATCTCGGCGGCTGACGTTCGCGACGCCGACGCCCTGATTGTGCGAACCCGCACACGCTGCAACCAGGAACTTTTAGAGGGTAGCCATGTGCAGTTCATCGCCACGGCAACCATTGGTTACGACCACATAGATACGGACTATCTCCGTCGGGCTGGCATAGGTTGGACAAACTGCCCAGGCTGCAATGCCGCGAGCGTGGCGCAGTATGTGCGCAACAGCCTGTTGTTGCTTGCTGCCCACGTCTGTTGGGACGAAAGCCGCTCCCTGACCGCCGCCGATGCCCCTGTCTGCACTGCCGACCTCGACCACACGGTGTTTTCCCGCCTTACGCTTGGCATAGTAGGCGTGGGCCACGTGGGCACCGAAGTCCTGAAAATGGCGCAGCGGCTGGGCTTTGCCCGCATTCTGCTCTGCGATCCTCCGCGTGCCGAACGCGAGGGAGCGGAGGGCTTTGCCTCGCTTGCCGAAGTGGCGGCACTGGCCGACGTCGTCACGTTCCATACGCCCCTTACCGTTCAGCCCGCCCCTCACGCCACGTTCCACATGGCCGATGCCGCCTTCTTCGGGCAGCTTCGCCCAGGCGCAGTAGTGTTCAACACCAGTCGCGGCGAGGTGGTTCATACCGAAGCCTTGTGCCAAGCCATGGAGCAGGGTCGCGTGCGTGCCGCCGTGATAGATACTTGGGAGAACGAGCCGAATATCAGTCCGTGGCTGCTTAGTCACGCCTTCCTCGCCACGCCCCATATAGCTGGTTACAGTGCCGACGGCAAGGCCAACGGCACACGCATGGCTTTGCAAGCAGTGGCGCGCCATTTCGGACTACCCGATGAGGAGTTTGCCCTTGTGGCTCCGCCCTCGTTGCCCGAAGGCTTCAACTATTATCCGGCTGCCGCCCCCCTCTGCGAGGAACTTCGGCTTTACAATCCCCTGCGCGACTCCTTGGCGCTGAAACAGGCGCCGCAGCAGTTTGAATTCCTCAGGGGCAACTATCCCCTGCGTCGTGAGCAATGAGCGTCAGGCACAGGCCGTGCAAGCCTTGGGGCTATGAGAAAGTAAGTTATTTGAACGGCAACTTGAAAAAATGCTCGCTTTCTTTTCGTCAAACAAGCCATGTGCCGTAAATTTGCTATTCAAACTTACAACAAACGTTACAGCAAGATACTATGACACTTATCAAATCCATCTCAGGTTTCCGCGGAACCATTGGCGGTCGTACAGGCGATACGCTTAATCCCGTAGACATTGCAAAGTCCGTTTCAGCTTACGCCTCCCTGCGTGAGAACGTTGTGGGCAATGCTTTCCGCCGCAAAATCGTTGTTGGTCGCGACGCCCGCATTTCCGGCGAAATGGTGAGCCACGTGGTATGCGGCACGTTGATGGGTATGGGTTTTGACGTGGTAAACATCGGTTTGGCCACAACTCCCACCACCGAACTGGCCGTGACTATGGAGCACGCTTGCGGCGGTATCATCATCACTGCAAGTCACAATCCCCGTCAGTGGAACGCCTTGAAGTTCCTCAACGAGAAGGGCGAGTTCCTTCCCCCCGCAGAGGCTTCCGAGGTGGTGCGTAAGGCCAACAGTAGCGACTTTGTGTTCGCCGACGTGGACAGCCTTGGTTGCTACACCGAGAATTATAGCTACGACCAGCGTCACATTGCCCTCGTTAAGGACCTTGAGCTGGTTGACGTAGAGGCTATTCGCCGTGCTCACTTCACGGTGGCCATCGATACGGTCAACTCCGTGGGCGGCATCATCATTCCTAAGCTCCTCGGTCAGCTTGGTGTGACCGACGTGACGCTGCTCAACCCCGAGCCTACGGGTAACTTTGCCCACAACCCCGAACCTTTGAAGCAGAACCTCACGGAGATTCGCAACCTGCTCCGCAAGGGCCGTCACGACATTGGTATCGTTGTAGACCCCGACGTGGACCGTTTGGCTCTCATCTGCGAGGACGGCACTATGTTCGGCGAGGAGAACACGCTCGTGGCTTGCGCCGACTATGTATTGAAGCACACTCCTGGTCCTACGGTATCGAACCTTTCTTCGAGCCGCGGCTTGCGCGACGTGACCGAGAAGTACGGCTGCACCTACACGGCTGCTGCTGTGGGCGAGGTAAACGTAGTGATGAAGATGAAGGAGACTGGCGCCGTGATTGGCGGCGAGGGCAACGGCGGTGTAATCTATCCTGCCGCTCACTCTGGTCGTGATGCATTGGTTGGTATTGGTCTCATCCTTACCTATTTGGCAAAGACGGGTATGCGTGCCACTGAACTGCGCGACTCTCTGCCGCAGTATTTCATTGCGAAGAACCGCATCGACCTCGACCCCACGACCGACATCTACGCTATCCTTCAGAAGGTCAAGGAACTCTACAAGAACGAGAAGGTGACCGACATCGACGGTGTGAAGATCGACTTCGCCGACAAGTGGGTACACCTCCGCAAGAGCAACACGGAGCCGATTATCCGCGTCTACTCCGAGGCACACACTATGGAAGAGGCCGACGCACTCGGCAAGCAGATCATGGACATTGTCTACAACATGACGCAGGCTGAGAAGTAGTCCACTTCCCGTTACATACTGAAATAAGCCCCCTCCGGCATACCCTGCGCCCCCAAGGTGCAACGGATTGCCGGAGGGGGCTGCTTTTGTGCTTGTGGTCAGCGAGCGCAAAGCCGTAATATTCCCACTTTGCTCCCCTTCGGTATTACGCTCCTCACCCTTTCCTTCTCGTTACGCTCCGCCGCCCCGTTGTTCTTACCCCTGGGGTAGTCGTTCCTACATGCGGGGTAGTGGATAAATACTTGATAAGAAGCAACCCTGTATCTTGCAAGATACATACCTGCATCTTACCAAGAAGCAACCCTGCTTCTTGCCAAGTATTTATCCACTACCCCTGAGCTACGAACAATTAGTCCGCTTGTAAGCGTTTGGTGATATGGATAAGAAACTGCACATTTGCACCTAACAAGTAAAAAGAAACAGCACAAATAAAGTTACGCCTATGATTCGCAGAAATCTACTATTGCCGCTTTGTCTATTGTTGCCCTGCTTGGGGTGTACCCATAGCAATCGAGAGAGTGATAAGTCCCATGCCGACACAACACTTGTTGGCAAAGTTGTTGGCGAAATGGCTGACGAAGTGGCAGACGAAGAAGCCGTAAACAACGGTATTGAAGACGCCGTTGACAAAGTTACTGAAGGAGTCGTAGACAACGCAATCGTGGAGGATCCCGCCGCATATCCAGGTGGAGAGGCTGCCCTCTTGTCCTTTGTGGAGAAGAACCTTGTATATCCTGCTGCGGCGAAGAGAAATGATATTCAGGGGACCGTAGTACTTCGCTTTATGATCAAGAAAGACGGCTCTGTTGGAGATGTCGAAGTGGTGAAGTCGCTGTCAAAAGAATGCGACCAAGCAGCAGTAGACGTGGTGAAGAAATTGAAACGCTTTGTACCAGCCAAGCAGCAAGGCCGTCCCGTATGCGTTTGGTTCAGGTTCCCAATAAGGTTCAGACAATAAAAAAGCAGAAAGGGCAAAAGCAGAACTTCGCTGATAGCCAGCGAGTTGCTTTTGCCCTTTCTGAGCGTAAATGTTAAAGGGATGCGTTGGCGGAACTCATTGTTAGTGAGCCTCTGCCAACGGGTAATTTAATGCCCTTAGCCGCAAGCGTTACTTGCTTTGTGTCCCGATTTTTTGCAGGATGTTCATTACCACCTGCATCATTGGTTTCATCGTAGTGATATCCAGATATTCACCAATGGTGTGGGCTCCCTTGATGTCGGGTCCCATGGCAACGGTCTTGATGGATGGCTTCAATTTTACAAAATATGCACATTCCAAACCGCCCTTAGCCTTGTCTTTGTATGCTTTGGAGTCAACACCTTTGTAGATGTTGTACACATAACTCAGGAAAGAGTCGTTGTCCGGCGTATCCCAAGCAGGCATAACGGTTTCGTTGCTTCGGGACATTCCGAGTTCTGATGCCAGGGCGCCGAGGGTCGTTTTCTGGGACTGAATCCATTCGTCGTCATAGGCGCGCGCAAAGCTGGTGAGTACGACATTGCCGTTGGCCAGAGTCCAGAGTTACCACTCCGATGTTGTTCGACTTTGTCACGAGACCTTCTATACCCTCTCTCTCCATTACTCCTTGTATTCTCTTTTCGAAGTATTGGTTGAGGTCGGTCAGTATTTGTTCTGGGCAAGCGTTGGCTGCGTCTGTTGTTGGAACATCAGCCACCGTACACGCCGAGGTGAAGGATTCTTCCGTGTATTCAG
>CAVKGN010000032.1:0-20631 GCA_963655595.1 uncultured Oscillospiraceae bacterium | reverse complement strand
TCGTAGGACTTTGCCTCATTTGCTTTTTGCGTCTGTATGTCGCGTTTGCGGCGCTACTCTTATCGTTGCAGGTTGCGTATGTCGTCAACGGGGAGCTTTGTAAGCTCCGCAATCAGTTCCGCATCCAAGCCCTTTGCAAGCATTGCTTGGGCTATTTCAAGGGCTTTTTGCTTTTCACCTTCGGCTCGTCCTTCCGCACGTCCCTGTTCAAGGTTTCTGCGGGCGTTGTCCACGAAAAGAAGACGGTCTGCCCCCATGCGGTCCCAAAAGTCCTCGTAGGCGGCAAGCTCATCCTTGGTGTAGGCCATGCTCTGCACTTCGCGCAGTGCCTTGTTCGTGTCGGGATTTTCGAGGAGCTCCTTAGGGGCATCCTCTGTGTTCTCATCAATTTCGGTGAGGAACTTCAGCCATAGCACCGCCATCTTACGCTCCCTGATGGTGCGTGGTTTGAACTTGGGGAGCTCCACAAAAGTAAAGTGCAAGCCCTTGATAACCTCGTTGCTGTGCAGCTCGTGTATCACGTCGTAGTTGTGGATAAACTCGTCGGGATAATCGTTGAGGAACGTCTCGTTCACAAGGTTGAGCGAGTAGACGGGTTGTAGGAACTCGTACCGACGCGACTTGTCGAGCTGGCGCACATAAGCCTTGGAGGCGTTGAAAAGTACGCGCTGCTGGAAAGCGGGTGTCCAGAGCATCTGCATTTCCACAAGGAACTGCCGTCCCTTACGGTCGCGGCAGCGCACGTCAACGATGCTGTTCTTACCGAGATAGATGTCTGGTACCATTTCAGGCGTCAGATACTCCAGACTTTCCACTTGCTCGTCCTCTTTCAAGGGCAGCAAGGCGTTGAGCAGACTGATAAGCAGATCAGCATGCTCGCCAAAGATACGCTTAAAGGTAAGGTCGGCTTTTGGGTCGAGGTACTTCATCATGGCGTGAGTTGGAAGTGCAAGGGTGCACCCGTGCAAAGATACGAGGTTTTCCCTGACGGTTGCAAATATGCGGAGTTGACGCCGCTACGTCCGTTGTAATTGTTGTTCATCGTACGGTGTACACACGTCACTCGTACGACGGACACATGTCACTCGTACGAATAACGCACGTACACCGTACGACGAACGTCAACGACATCGGGGGGTGTATTGCCAATGAGGCTTATTCGCTGTAATAGGCCTTGGGCAGTTTGCGGCAGTTGTAGGTCGAGGCCATCACCTCGCCGTAGGCACCGGCTGAGCGGAAGGCTATGAAGTCTCCGCGGTGGGTGGCGGGGAGTTTCTCGTCTTTGCTGAACACATCGCTGCTTTCGCAGATGGGTCCTACCACGTCGTACGTCTCTGTGGCGTCTTGGCTGGCTGCCGAGATGTTTTCCGTAAAGTGGTGCGAGCCGTACATGGCAGGGCGCACGAGTTCGGTGAAACCGGCGTCGACGATGACGAACTTCTTCACGTGACCCTCCTTCACATAGAGCGTGCGGGCGATGAGGCTACCACACTGTGCCACGACGCTGCGTCCCAGTTCGAAGTGCACCTGCTGCCCCTCGCGCAGATTGAGTCGTTCGCCGAAGATGCTGAAATACTCCTTGAAGTTGGGGATAGGGTTGGCGTCGGGCGCATCGTAGTCGATGCCCAGACCACCGCCCACGTTGATGTTAGCGGTGTGGATGCCCTCCTTGTCGAGCGTGTCCTGAAGCTCGTTAATGCGGTCGCAGAGTGCGCCGAATACGGGGAGGTCGAGAATTTGACTGCCGATGTGGAAGTGCAGACCCGTATAGGTGACGTTACTGAGCGTTTCGGCGCGGCGAATAGCTGCCACCATGTCCTCCATGGCAATGCCGAATTTGTTCTCATTCAGGCCCGTGGTAATCTTGGCGTGCGTGTGTGCGTCGACGTTCGGGTTGATGCGGAAGGCTACGCGGGCCGTCTTGCCCATGTCCTTTGCAATTTCGTTGATCACTTCGAGTTCGGGCAGGCTCTCCACGTTGAAACTGTGGATGTCCTCATTCAGGGCCGTGCGGATCTCGCGGTCGCTCTTTCCTACGCCGGCGAACACGATTTTCCCGCCGGGGAACCCCGCTGTGCGCGAGGCCTCGATTTCGCCTCCCGACACGCAGTCGGCACCCAGTCCGCTGGCTGCAATCACTTGCAGTATGCGCGGGTTGGCATTCGCCTTCACGGCGAAGTGTACGTGGAAGTTGGGGTGCGTGGCTGTGGCCTCCTTGATAGCTTGCAGCGTGGCGCGGAGGTTGGCCAGGTCGTAGTAATAGAAAGGCGTGTCAATCGCCTTGAACTTATCGATAGGGAATGTCATAGAATGTGTGTGCTTGATGGTATGTGCCAGGGGCGGCGCATTAGTCGTTGAAAAGCTTTTCGCTCAGGGCGCAGAGAGCCGCCTTCTTGTCGGACTCGCGGATGAGGAACGATATGTTGTGGTTGCTGCCGCCGTACGAAATCATGCGTACGGGGATTTGAGCCAATGCCTCGGTGACGAGCGTCTCGAAGCCCACGTTGCCCCAGCGGAGGTCGCCCACTACGCAGATGATGCACATGTTCTCGTCGATGCTCACCGTGCCGTACTTTTTGAGTTCCTCCACGATGTTGGCCAGGTGTGCGTTGTTGTCGATGGTCAGCGTCACACCCACCTCGCTCGTCGTCACCATGTCGACGGGGGTGCGGTTCACCTCGAACGTCTCAAACAGCTTGTGCAGGAAACCTGTGGCCAGGAGCATTCGCGACGACACAATCTTGATAGCCGTAATGTTGTCCTTGGCAGCCACTGCCTTGATGGTTCCGTTCTGCATCTGGTCGTTGATAATGGTTCCGGGAGCAGAGGGGTCCATCGTGTTGAGCAAGCGCACGGGTACGCCTGCCACGCGTGCAGGCTGGATGCAGGTGGGGTGGAGTATCTTTGCGCCGAAGTAAGCAAGCTCGGCAGCCTCCTCAAAATTGAGCTGACGAACGGGAGTTGTGTTGGGCACGAAACGAGGATCGTTGTTGTGCATACCGTCAATGTCGGTCCAAATCTGAATTTCGTCTGCGTGAAGCACAGCACCGATGAGGCAGGCCGTGTAGTCGGAGCCACCGCGCTGAAGATTGTCGATGCCGCCCTCAATGTTGCGGCAGATGAAGCCCTGCGTAACGTAGAGTTCGTAGTCGGGGTTCTTCTCAAGGATGTCCGTCAGGTGTTCCTTGATATAGGCCATGTCCGGCTCGCCGTTTGCGTCGGTGCGCATATAGTCGAGCGCAGGGATGAGCATCACCTTGACGCCCATTTCCTTGAGCAGGAAGGTGACCATATTGGTACTCATCAGCTCGCCCTGAGCGAGTATCTCCTTCTCAACCTTGTCGGAGTATTCTTGAAGACTGAGGTTGTGGAGGTTGCGGAATATGCTTTGGAGGAGGTCGGTGGCGGCGTTTGCGCTCTCGGGCTTGGCGTAGAGGGCTTCCACGTGCTGGCGATAGAGCGTACGCAGCTTGTTGATTACGTTGCCGGCGGCTTCGGTGTTGTGTTTCTTGATGTAGTCGGCTATTTCAACGAGCGAGTTGGTGGTTCCTGACATGGCCGACAGCACCACTATCTTGCGATCGCCGTCGGTAATGAGCTGGCAAACGTCCTTCATGCGTTGGGGCGAACCCACCGACGTGCCGCCGAATTTGAGTATCTTCATAATAGGATTATAGTTTGTGTTTCTCTGATTAAGGTCTATTCTTGCCCAATCTCCATGGGCGTGTTGAACTGGTCAGTCACTTCGTGGAGGGTGCCTTCCTCGCAGCGGTAGACGATGCCCGGGAACTCAGAAAGCAAACCCAGGTTGTGCGTGACCATCACCACGGCGCTGCCCTGGTCGCGTGCGGACTGCAGGATGCGCATTATGTGGCGACTCGTTTCAGGGTCGAGGTTGCCAATAGGCTCGTCCGCCAGGATAATCTTAGGCCGGTTGAGCAAGGCGCGGGCTATGCACACACGCTGTTGCTCGCCGCCCGAAATCTCGTGGGGATACTTCTGGCTCTTGTCCGAAAGTCCCACAAGTTCAAGCACTTCGCTGATGCGCTGTTTGCGCCCGTCCTTTTTCCACCCCGTAGCCCGTAGTACAAAGTCGAGGTTCTGTTCCACGGTCAGCTCGCGCAGGAGCTGAAAGTCCTGGAACACGATGCCGAGCTGCTTGCGCAGTTGGGGAATGTGCTTTGTGCGGAGTTTGGCAAGGTCGTAGCCCAGCACGGAGCTTTCGCCCCGGGAGATGGGCAGTTCGCCGTAGAGGGCTTTGAGCAGAGAACTCTTGCCGCTCCCGACCTTTCCCACGATATATATAAAGTCGTTGTCGTCGACGCGGAAGTCCACGTCGTGGAGGATGTCCTGCCCTTCGTGTTGCAAGGCAACCCCATTCAGACTGATAAGCATAGCGGTAAAATTGTTTGTGTGCCTGCGGGACGGTGTTTCCCGCGGCTGATTAGTCGAGTTTCAGCACGGCGAGGAAAGCCTTTTGCGGCACCTGTACGTTGCCGATTTCCTTCATGCGCTTTTTGCCTCGCTTCTGTTTTTCGAGCAGTTTGCGCTTACGGCTGATGTCGCCGCCGTAGCACTTTGCAGTCACGTCCTTGCGCACCTGCTTAACCGTTTCGCGCGCAATAATCTTTGCGCCGATGGCAGCCTGAATAGCGATGTCGAACTGTTGGCGCGGCAGCAACTCTTTGAGCTTTTCGCACATCCGTCGGCCAAAGTATACGGAGTTGTCCACGTGCGTCAGGGTGGAGAGCGCATCGACCGGCTCGCCGTTGAGCAGGATGTCGAGCTTCACCAGCTTGGACGGACGGAACCCGATGGGATGGTAGTCGAACGAGGCATAGCCCTTCGATATGCTTTTAAGCTTGTCGTAGAAGTCGATGACAATCTCGGCGAGCGGCATGTCGTAGTAGAGTTCCACGCGGTCGCCCGACACGTACTCCTGCTTCACCAGTTCGCCGCGCTTACCCAGACAGAGCGTCATGATGTTGCCGATGTAGTCGGTGCGGGTGATGATGGAGGCGCGAATGTAAGGCTCTTCGATGTGGTCAATCTCGGTCTGGTCGGGCATTCCTGCGGGGTTGTGCACCTCCTTCATGTCGCCGTGCTTGTCGAATATGTGGTAGCTCACGTTGGGCACGGTGGTGATGACGTTCATGTTGAACTCGCGGTCGAGACGTTCCTGCACAATTTCCATGTGGAGCAGACCGAGAAAGCCACAACGGAAACCGAAACCCAGTGCCACCGATGACTCCGGCTGGAACGTGAGCGAGGCGTCGTTGAGCTGCAACTTCTCGAGGCTTGCCCGCAGCTGCTCAAAGTCCTCCGTCTCGATGGGGTAGACGCCCGCGAACACCATAGGCTTCACTTCCTCGAAACCCTCAATGGCCTTGTCGCAGGGATTGGCTACGCTCGTTATCGTGTCGCCCACCTTGACCTCGGTGGCAGTTTTGATGCCGCTGACAATGTAACCCACGTCGCCGCAGTGGAGTTCACGGCGCGGCGAAAGGTCCATCTTGAGCACACCGATTTCGTCGGCGTGGTAGCTCTTCTTCGTGTTGACGAAGATTACGTCCTCGTCCTTCTTGATAGAGCCGTTGACAATCTTGAAATAAGCAATGATGCCCCGGAAGGGGTTGAATACAGAGTCGAAAATCAGGGCCTGCAGCGGTGCGCTTTCGTCGCCAACGGGAGCCGGTATGCGCTCGATGACGGCTTGCAGGATGTCCTCCACGCCTTCGCCCGTCCTTCCCGACGCACGGATGATTTCCTCGCGCTTGCAGCCCAGAAGGTCGATGATCTCGTCTTCCACCTCCTCGGGCATAGAGTTCACCATGTCGCATTTGCTCAGCACGGGGATGATTTCCAGGTTGTGTTCAATGGCCATGTAGAGGTTCGAGATGGTTTGTGCCTGTACGCCCTGCGTAGAGTCGACGAGCAAGAGGCAGCCCTCGCAGGCAGCAATACTGCGCGACACCTCGTAGGCAAAGTCAACGTGCCCCGGGGTGTCAATGAGGTTGAGGCGGTATGTTTCGCCCTTGTAGGTGTACTCCATCTGTATGGCGTGGCTTTTGATGGTGATGCCGCGCTCGCGTTCCAAATCCATGTCGTCGAGCATTTGTCCCTCGGTCACCTTGACGGTCTGCGTCTTTTCGAGCAGACGGTCGGCCAGGGTGCTTTTTCCGTGGTCAATATGCGCGATGATGCAAAAGTTGCGTATGTGGTTCATCTAATGTGCTTTGTGGATGGTTGTTGTGTGGAAGGGTGGGGTGGGCTAATCGAACTTCTCAGCCTCGGCGAAACTCACGGCGCGCAGAAGGTCCTTCTCGCTCAGCACCACGTCGTCGCCCTTGATGGGCCAGTCAATGCCGATGGTAGGATCGTCGTAGCGGATAGAGCATTCCGTTTCGGGGGCGTAGCGGTTGTCCACCTTGTAGGTGAACACAGCCGTGTCGCTCAGCACCTGGAAACCGTGGGCAAAACCACGGGGGATGAAGAGCTGACGCTTGTTGTCCTCAGAGAGTTCCACAATGACGTGTTGGCCAAACGTGGGCGAACTCTTGCGAAGGTCTACTGCCACGTCGACCACGCTGCCTTGCAACACGCGTACGAGCTTGGCCTGAGAGGCATCCCCCTTCTGGAAGTGCAGGCCACGCAGCACGCCGCGCGACGACTTCGACTGGTTGTCTTGAACGAAGCGCACCTCGCAGCCGATGGCACGGTTGAAGTCCTCCTCGCGCCACGTCTCCATGAAGTAGCCGCGAGCGTCCTCAAACACGCGCGGCTCAAGGATCCACACGCCGTCAATCTTTGTCTTTATGTATTCCATATTGTTCTTGCTATTTAGAAACGCAAAAGCAGGTTGACGGGATTTTCTGCCGTTCCCGTTAACCTGTTAATGCATGTGCTTTCCTTATTTGATGATGATTTTCCCGTCGGCCACTGTCGCCTCAAAGTTGGTTTGCCCGGGCTTCTCCATAATGGCGTCGCAAAGGGCGTCTTCAAGGTGGTGTTGGATGGCACGTTTGAGCGAACGAGCACCATACTGTGCGTCGAAACCCTTCTGTACGAGGAAGTCCTTAGCTTCGTCGGAGACGCTCAGCGTAAAGCCGTTGTGGCTCATGCGGTGGATGAGGTCATTCAGCTCGAGGTCGGCAATCAGGCGCGCACTCTCCTTGTTGAGCGGGTTGAACATGATGATGTCGTCCAGGCGGTTGAGGAACTCTGGGGCAAATTGCTTGCGCAATACTTTCAGGATGATGCTCTCAGCCGCTTCGCCAGAGATTTCGCCCTCTGTGCGGTTGAAGCCCAGACCGTTGCCAAACTCGCGGAGCTGACGCGTGCCGCTGTTGGATGTGAGGATAATAATGGTGTTGCGGAAGTCGACCGTCGTGCCGTTGCCGTCGGTCAGACGACCCTCGTCCATCACTTGCAGCAGCGTGTTGAACACGTCGGGGTGAGCCTTCTCCACCTCGTCGAGCAATATGACGGAGTAGGGGTGGCGACGCACACGTTCGGTGAGCTGCCCGCCCTCTTCATAGCCTACGTAGCCCGGAGGCGCACCCACGAGGCGGCTAACGCTGTACTTCTCGCCGTACTCGCTCATGTCGATGCGTATCAAGGCATCGCGCGAGCCAAACATCCATTCGGCAAGGCACTTCACGAGGTGCGTCTTGCCGACACCCGTAGGTCCGACAAAGAGGAACGTGCCGATGGGACGGTTGTTGCCTTTCAGTCCAATGCGGCTGCGAGTGATGGCGCGCGTGAGGCGTTCCACGGCTTTCTCCTGCGCAATGACGCGCTTGCAAAGCTCCTCGCGCATACCTTTCAGCCGTTCGCCCTCGTTTGTCTCGACGCGTGTAGCAGGTACGCCGCTCATCATCGACACCACCTCGGCCACGGTCTTCTCGTCCACCTCAGAAGGGTTGTTGGCCTGCTCGGTCTGCCACTTCTGCGTGATGCTTTCGAGTTCGGCTTTGAGCTGCTGTACCTGGTCGCGCAGGTTGGCTGCCAGCTCATAGTTCTGCTGTTGGGCAGCTTCGAGCTTAGCCTGACGAATGCGCTCAATCTCCTGTTCCTTTTCTACGATGGTTGCCGGTACGCTCGCACCAGCTAAGTGCATACGTGCGCCAGTCTCGTCGAGCGCGTCGATGGCTTTGTCGGGCAGGGAACGATCCGTGACGAAACGCACCGTAAGGTCTACGCAGGCTTTCAGCGCCTCTTCGGTATAGGTCACGTTGTGATGCTTCTCGTAGCGGCCCTTGATGTTGTGCAGGATGGCCAGCGTTTCCTCAGCGGTGGTAGGTTCGAGCAAAATCTTTTGGAAACGGCGTTCGAGCGCGCCGTCCTTTTCGATAGTCTTTTTGAACTCGCCGATGGTGGTGGCGCCGATGCACTGCACCTCGCCGCGAGCCAAAGCAGGTTTGAGAATGTTGGCGGCGTCGAGGCTGCCAGGGGCAGAGCCTGCACCTATAATGGTATGTATCTCGTCGACGAACAGAATAATCTCCGGATGGGCTTTCAGTTCCTTGATGAGGCGACGAAGGCGTTCCTCGAACTGGCCGCGATACTGCGTGCCGGCCACGATGGATGCCATGTCGAGAGCCACGATGCGTTTGCCCTGCAAGAGGTGAGGCACGCGGTGGCTGGCAATGCGGTCGGCCAGTCCTTCCACAATGGCGCTTTTGCCCACGCCCGGTTCGCCGATGATAATGGGGTTGTTCTTTTTGCGACGGCAGAGTATCTGGACGATGCGTTGTATCTCCTTGTCACGTCCCACAACGGGGTCGAGTCCGCCCTGTGCGGCTACCTTTGTAAGGTCCGTGCCGAAGTTGTCGGTGACGGGCGTGTCGCTGTTCACTTTCTTGCGGTTCTCGCCGCCAGTCTGCTGCTTGGTGGTGTCACTGCTCTGCGGCGCGTTGTCGCCAGGGGCAGAGGGCGTGTCGTCGTCGGGATATATAAAGTAATCGTCGTGTGCGGTTTCTTCCTTCGTTGTGTTTTGTACGGCGTCGTAGCTCACGTGAAACGACGTGAGCAGCGTCTTTGCCTCGTTTTGGCGGTCGTGCAGCAGGGCAAGCAGTATCACCTCTGCACCGTTGCGCTTGCCGTTGCAGAGCTTGTCTTCCAGGACGAGCAACTTGAGAATGCGCGATGAAGTTACGTCGAACGGCGTGAGCTCCACGTTGGGCGCGCCCCCCTCGCCGTTGCTGGCGGCAGGGTTCTTGGGCAGATGCGACAAAGCCTCCTCGCACGCTTGTTTGAGGGCTTCAATATTAACGTCTAACTTTTGGAAAAGGGCTGCGGCAACGGAGCTTTCGAGCAGGCTCAAAAGCATGCACAGCGTGTTTACTTGCGACAGGTTATATTGGTTGGTGATTTCCTTGCTTCTTATAATAAGTCTCTTCGTTCCGGCAGGAATTTCGTAGTTCATAGGTTCTTCCTCCTTGTGTGTTTCGTGTGTAACGGTCTCTTTACCGGCAGCATATACCGTGCCAAACGTTGTGCGGCGTCGACACGCTCTCTTAAAAGTCATTCTGCAAGCGGCGTGGCAGGGAAAAGTAGCCCTGACGATACATTTTGTCAGCGTTTCGCTTGCAATCCGTGCAAAGGTAGTGCAAAGGCAAAGGCTTTCAAAAAAAAAGGAACAAAAGTTTGCCGGTGCATTTCCTTTTTCGCAATTTTGCTCCGTAATGTGTCCCCGTTGAAAATTAGGGACTTTGCCTTAACTAATCAGAAAAGCACAACACGTTATAACGAGCGTGGCCGAGCGGGCTACGCTGGCATGGAAAACACCTAAATATCAATAATTCTTTCTATGAAAAAGGACAAACTCTTTGTTTCTTTGTTAGCAGCAGGGATGTTGGCCGTTTCGCCTGCCTTGGCAGACGACGTGGTGAAGATCACTACTAACAAACAAGCAGGTGAGACTGTTACGCTCCAAGTTAATCAGCTGAAAAGCGGCGCAACGGTTGACTGGGGTAACGGCACGGCCGTAAGCGTCGAAAAGACTGACGACGCTAACCTCACGCTGACGGGAACGCTGGCTGGGGAGACCATCACCATCACCACTTCCTCGAAACTCGAAACCCTTATCTGCGAGGGGCAGGGCGTTACGGCGCTCGACCTCTCGGGCGCACCCAACCTGCGTTCGCTCTACTGCCAGAACAATGAGCTGAAGACGCTTTCGCTCACTGCCAACCCGAAGTTGGTCGACCTTAACTGTGCCAACAATAACATTGTGAGCATGACGCTCGACGAAACGGTTATTCCTCTCATCGAGAACCTTGACGTTTCGGGCAACTCAATGCGCAACAACAAGAGCAACACAAGCACATCTTTCATTATCAACACGAAGACGCTCCAGCACCTCAACGTGGCAAACAATGCGTTCACGGCGATGAACCTGAACACCACGCCTGACCTCGACGTGCTGAAATGCTCGGGCAACAAGATCACGAGTCTGACGCTCCGTTCCGACACCGTAACGACGTTGATGTGCTCCGACAACTCTCTTAGCTCCATTTCAATGCTTCGCACGAATGGTTCTGCTAAGCAGAGCAACCTCGTCAACCTGTTTGCTGAGAACAACAAGCTTTCCAAGCTCGACCTCTCCTATGCGCCCAAGTTGAAGTACCTTGCTGTGGAGAACAACCAGCTCGCCTCTGTGAAGCTCGACCGTCATGAGCACTACGCTTACACCTGCGCCAACAACAAGTTGGGGCTTACGTCGATGCCTACTGCCTCTCTCGTGCAGAACATTGTCTACGCGCCGCAGACCCTCTCCACTCTCAACATTACGGGTAAGTTGCAGAAGAAGTCCGTGGACGGCAAGTTCGTTTACTACATGCTGACATGCGACAAGAACTCCACTTATAGCAACGGTACGGGCGACGCCAAATACGTGCTGAAACTGCACGACAACATGGTGAACGCCATGGGCGAGACGGGCGACATCAAGGCTACGTACAAAGCTAAGCTTACCGGCTCAGAGGATTACGAAGACTTGGCTCGCTCCGCTTATTTCTACAAAACTACCTCAGCCCTCTTGGGTATTGTGGCCTTCAAGAAGACGGCGAGCGACATGTACATAGAATACAACAACGAAGACTACCCCGAACTTACGCAGACCACCACTCACTTCATGGTAGTGGCTTCGGCAGACGACGTAGTTTCTGGCGTACACGACGTGGTTAATACGGCCGAGGGCAAGAACCTCGAAATCTCTGCCGCTAACGGTTCGCTCACCGTTACCTCTGCCTCGGCACAGCCCGTACAGGTGTTCTCAACTGAGGGCCGCCTCGTGTGGAAGGGCGTTGTGGAAGGCACGCAGACCGTGCAGCTTGGCACAGGCGTTTACCTCGTCAACGGCAAAAAGGTTATTCTGTAATCAAACATTAAGCACATACATACAATGAACTATATTAAGCAATTGTTCACTTGCGCCTCGATGGCGGTTGCCGCTGCGGCTTTCCAGCCCATTATGGCGCAGGTAAGCCTTTCGAGCGACGCCTACCCGGTGATTATCGCTCCTCGCACGCAGACGGTGAGCTACCGCGAGCGCACCCTTTGCTACGACATCACGGCAAACGTGGACTACACCGCAACGACTGACGCTGACTGGATTAGCGTACGCAAAAGCGACAACGGTACGGTATACATCCACCTTACCAAAAACACTTCTGCTTTTTCGCGTGTGGGCAGCGTGGTGTTCCAAAACGAAGATAAGGGATTGACGGAGACGCTCTCCATCACACAGAGCCGCGACGAGTCGATTGACGAGCTTGCCAGCGACATCCAGATTAAGGTTTCCTCCGCTACTGCTAATAATACCCACAGCGGCAACGGCATTGAAAACACTTACGACGGCAACACCAGCACAATCTGGCACACCGAATGGAACCCGATGTTTACGGTGTCGGAAACCAATCCAGCTATCGCCACTTACAACTTTACCGGCTCAAACCACATTGACTACATCAACTACATCACGCGTAGCGATGTCAACAACGGTAACTTTGGCAAGGTTGAGGTTTACGCTAAGTGCGGCTCTGAAACGAGCTATACGCTCATCACGTCTACCGACTGCGGCCAGACTTCTGGTACCCACAAGATCTCTCTTGGCGATAGCGGTCTGGACAACGTGACCTCTATTCAGATAAAGGTGCTTTCGGGTAACGGAAACTACGCCTCTTGCGCTGAGATGCAGTTCTTCCAAGTTAACCCTGAGGCTAACTCCTTCTATAAGTACTTCACCGACGAGTCGCTCTCTGAGCTGAAGTCTGACGTGACGGCAGAGGATATCGCGTCTATTAGCGACGAGGCTATCCAAACCCTTGCTCAGGGCCTCTACGACAAGACGTACTCTAAGGACTACCGCGTTGCTGAATACGGTGCTAAGCTTTCTTACTACGTGCAGAGCGACCTCTGGAACGCTCCTGGTAAGTACTACGACCAGCGCCAGGGTGCCACGGGTATCAACATTCCCAAGGGCAAGCAGGCTGTCGCTGTTTCCGGACTTCCCGAAAACGGTACCGTGCCTTTGCTCGTTACGGCTTGGTACGTTGGTAAGATTGGCGGCAACTTCGACGGTGGTAATCCCGAAACAAGAACTTACTTGCTGCACAACGGCCTGAACATCATTAACTACGACAACGACTGGGACGGACTTGCTTACGTTTGCTACTACGCCGACGCCAACCCCGAACTTCAGCCGAAGCTCAAGGTACACTTCATCAACGGCCAGGTTAATGGTTACCTCTCGCCCGACAAGACAAACGAAGAAATGCACGAGCTGACGGCTAATGCAGTCAATACCTGCATGGACTTGATGGGCTCAAAGGTTCACTCTGTTTGGACGGCCAGCGGTCTGCACAACTACTGCAAGGCTGTTGACGGAACGTCTATCGGTTACCGTCAGTACATGAACGTACTCGACAGCCTCGTGGCATGGGAACACTACCTGCTCGGCTTCCAGAAGTACAACATGGAGCCCGACAACCGTACGTTCGCTTACGTGAACTACACTTACTACATGTTCCAGGGTGGTCTCGGCGTTTCGTTCCACGTTGATCAGGAAAGCCGCGTGCTCAACTGCAAGACGCTCGTTAAGAACGACAACGATGCCATCTGGGGTCTCTCCCACGAGTGGGGACACCAGCACCAGATGCACCCCTACTTCTGCTGGGCTGGTATGAGCGAGGTGACCAACAACATGAACTCTTACTACAACATCATGCGTATGGGTTACCACGTGTCTGACAAAATCAACCAGTGGGTACCTGCACGTAAGCACTTCGTTGACGCTAACTATACGGACATCACTCCGGGTACGGGCGCAGTAGGTACGTCACAGCAGCGCTACAGCACGATGCGCTACCTGGCTTACACCAACCGTAACTTGATGGCTAACTCAGCCCTCAAAGCATACCTTGAAACGCGCAGCGACTCTCTCGTTCCTTACTACCAGAAGGATCCCGAACACGCTCTGGCTATCAGCGAGGTTGGCGTGGGCGAAACTCTCTGCCCCTTCATCATGCTCTACACTTACTTCACTACGCACGGTGTACCCGACTTCGGTCCTGACATGTACGAGGCTCTCCGCCAGACGGACAGCGAGAACGGTTCTACCATTGAGAAGCAGAGCGGCATTGACAAGTACGAACTTGTTGCAGCCACTCAGAACGGCAACAAGAACGGCTCGTACACTAAGCTGAAGAGCTTGTTCCCCAACAGTGTTTGGGTGAAGAACGGCTACGTAAACGCATCAAGCACACAGTGGGAAAACTCTATTCCTTACGTGCTTAACTACATCCGCAAGGTTTCGCGCCTCTCGGGCTACAACCTCTTCCCGTACTTCGAGCGTTGGGGCTTCCTCCGTCAGGTAGGTCTCTACATCGGCGACTACGGCAACAAGTGGATGATTCTCACTCCTGAGATGTACGATGAGTTCAAGTCCGACATGGAACAGCTCGTTACCGACGGCGAACTCAAAGCTATGGATGACGACATGGTGAAGACGGTTTCTACTACTGCGGACCTCTTCGAGTCAGGCTATCTTGACTTCGGCACTACGCCGACATTCCCGAACTAAGCAAAGCCTCATATAGGCTTCACTGCTCCTAAAAGCGGCAAGGGACAATGTTTCCCTTGCCGCTTTTTTAGATGCGCCAACGCCGCAGCCCGGTATACCGCCACAAGCCAGCGCGTACAGAAAAAGCGCGGGAAAGTGCTTCGTAGCTCTTTCCCGCGCTTCTATGATTGTTGCGGTAATGTCTCTTGACTTAGCAAGCCTTGGCGGCTGGCTTGGCAGCCTCTTGCAGCTTGTTCAACTCGCTAAGCAGATTCTGGCACATTGTGCCGTTGCCCATCTGTTGGTAGCGCTGGATGCGGTATTGCAGCATCACAATCATCTTGTTCTTGTCCATAGTTTTTGCGTCTTTGTGTTCTCCGCGTTTCGGGGAACGGTTTTAAACTCCTTTAGTTTACTATTCTCTTAACGGGTGCAAAGTTACCGCCGCTGGGGTAGGGAACAAAGCCAAGCGCGCAAAAAACGCCCTTCGTAACCGTATTTTAGCCGTTTACCACCGAAACTGATAGGCAGTCTTCGCAAAAACATTCCGACAATTCGGCGCAAAAAGAAAACCTGAAACAGTTGCCGCCATGCCCCTTGGGGACGACGGACGAACTGTTTCAGGTTCGTTATTTGCGTGCGCCAGTGGCGCGTCTGCTTATTATTCTGCGCGGAGCGTGAAGCGCTTGAAGGCAGTCACGGTGAGTTCCTTGTCGGTTGACTTCAGGTAGTCAGTCACTGTCTGCTTAGCGTCCTGGATGTACTCCTGGTTGAGGAGGCAAGACTCCTTGTAGAACTTGTTCATACGGCCGTTAGCGATGTTCTGAATCATCTGCTCGGGCAGGTTGGCAGCCTTCTGCTCAGCTGTAGTCTTCTTGAGCTCGCGGATCTGGTCGGCCTGCTCAGCGGTGATGTTGCCCTTCATGATGCCTTCTTCGAGGTGCTCCTCGCTCTCGGCGATGTAGAGGTTGAAACCAGCCTTCTTCAAAGCAGCTTCTACAGCCTTCTTCACCTGCTCCTCCTTAGTCTTCTCGATGGCAACCTTCAGTTCCTCGTCCTTAACGCTCTGGGGAACGCTTGCCTCGTCGAGAGCCACGGGGTTCATAGCTGCAACCTGCATAGCCACGTTGTGAGCCTGCTCCTCAGCGGGCTTGTTCGTCTGAACCATGGTGCAGAGCATGTGGCGGTTCATGTGGTCGTAAACGGCTACGTTGTCGCCTTCGATGAAGCAGTAACCATCGAGCTCCATCTTCTCACCCGTGATACCGCTGCGGTCAGTCACAGCGTCAGCCACGGTGTGTGCGCCGAAGGGCAGGGCCTTCACTTCGTCGAGGCTCTTGCACTTGTTGGCAACGGCTGCGTCGAGGATGTCCTGGGCGAGCTTCACGAAGTCGGCGTTCTTTGCCACGAAGTCAGTCTCGCACTTCAGGGCGATGATAGCGGCGAAGCCGTTCTCGCTCTTAACGAGTACAGCGCCTTCAGCAGCCTCGCGGTCAGAACGCTTAGCAGCTACGGCCTGACCCTTCTTGCGGATGATTTCGATAGCCTCTTCAATATTGCCGTTCGATTCAGCGAGTGCCTTCTTGCAGTCGCCCAAACCAGCACCGGTCATGGTGCGGAGTTTCTTGATATCTTCTAATGCAACTCCCATTGTTGTATGTTTTCTTTTTGTCTGTTGTAAAATGAAAAAGTTCTCAGCTATAAGGATACCCGCCCTCTGACTGCAATTCCATGTCCGTGTTGAGATGGCGTGAAACTTACATCATTGCGTGTGTGCCTTATAACTGGGAACTTGCGTAATTGTTTTGAGTTTCTCTGTGTGTAGTAGAGTTGTGAGTGTTATTCAGCCTTTGCTTCCTCAGCTGCGGGAGCCTCTGCTTCAGCGGGCTTCTCAGCGCGAGCCTTAGCGGCACGCTTGGGCTGAGCCTTAGCTTCGCCTTCGCCAGCTGCCTCGGTGTCAACCTTCTCAGCCTTGCGCTCCTCAATGCCTTCAGCGATAGCGCCGCAAACAGCGTCGAGGATCACTTCGATGCTCTTGTTAGAGTCGTCGTTGGCAGGGATGAGGTAGTCTACCACGTTGGGGTCAGAGTTAGTATCGACAATACCGAACACGGGGATACCCAGACGCTGAGCTTCCTTCACGGCGATGTGCTCCTTGCATACGTCAACCACGAACAGTGCGGCGGGCAGACGAGTAAGGTCGCTGATAGAGCCGAGGTTCTTCTCCAACTTGGCGCGCTGGCGAGAGATCTGAAGGATTTCGCGCTTCGACAGGTTCGAGTAAGTACCGTCGCTCATGAGTTTGTCGATATTGGCCATTTTCTTCACAGCCTTGCGGATGGTGGGGAAGTTGGTGAGCATACCGCCCGGCCAACGCTCCGTTACGTAAGGCATGTTCACGGAAGCTGCCTTCTCAGACACTACTTCCTTTGCTTGTTTCTTAGTAGCTACGAAGAGGACACGCTTGCCCTGTTTTGCGATAGCCTTCAAAGCTTCAGCAGCTTCGTCTATCTTTGCAACAGTCTTGTGCAGGTCGATGATGTGAATGCCGTTGCGCTCCATGAAGATGTAGGGAGCCATTGCGGGATTCCATTTGCGCTTGAGGTGGCCAAAGTGGCAGCCAGCCTCCAAGAGAGTGTCGAATGTTGTTCTTGACATTTTTCTTTTCTGTTTTGTTTACGTTCTTTGTAGTTGTGGTTAGTTCAACCAGCCGCAGGGTAGCCTTCGCACTGAGGTGCAGCAGGATCCTCGCGGTTTAGATGCTAAACGAACCTGTTCCCTTCTATGCGGCATGTAAGTGTTCAGCCGGAAGAGAACGGGCAATATTAACGCTTGCTGAACTGGAAGCGACGGCGAGCCTTGGGCTGACCGGGTTTCTTACGTTCAACAGCACGCGGGTCGCGAGTCATGAAGCCTTCTGCGCGGAGGGCCTTCTTGTCGTCGGCATTGATCTTCACCAGTGCGCGAGCGATGGCGAGGCGGAGAGCCTGGCTCTGGCCAGTGAAGCCGCCGCCGCAGAGGTTAACCTTGATGTCGTACTTCTCAGCAACGTCCAGGAGGTTCAGGGGCTGCTTTACTACGAACTGAAGGATAGGAGAGGGGAAATATTCCGTAAGGTCTCGTTTGTTGATGGTGATTTTGCCAGTGCCCTCAGTCATGTAGATGCGGGCAATTGCGCTCTTACGGCGTCCTAATGCATTGATCATTTCCATTGCTACTGATCTTATTTAAGAAGGTTAATATCAATTGCCTTGGGCGACTGTGCCTCGTGCTTGTGCTCTGTGCCTTCGTAAACGTAGAGGTTGCGGAGGAGCTGAGCGCCGAGCTTGTTCTTAGGAAGCATGCCCTTAACCACGCGGCGGAAGAGCTTGTCTGCGCCGTTGGGCTTTGCCATGATGCTTGCGGGCGTGTGCTCGCGCTGGCCGCCGGGGTAGCCCGTGTAGGTGAGGTAGACGCGTTCCGTCCACTTCTTGCCAGTGAACTGGATCTTGTCGGCATTGATAATAATCACGTTGTCGCCGCAGTCCACGTGGGGAGTAAAGTTGGGCTTGTACTTACCGCGGAGCAGCTTGGCAACTTTTGTGCAAAGGCGACCCATCACCTGGTCGGTAGCGTCAACCACTACCCATTCCTTCTGTGCGGTCTCCTTGTTAGCGGAAATGGTCTTGTAACTTAAAGTGTCCACTTTGGTTTGTTAGAATTAAATGTGTAACTACTAAATTTATCTTTCCCGCAGGCCTAACCTAACCATTACGCCCTGGCCAAATTCGGACGCAACTATTAACCTGCGGATTGGCAGTTTTTACGCTGCCAGATAATAATCGGCTTGCAAAAGTACTAATTTCTTCCGTCCCGGCAAACCATCCCCTCTCATTTTTAGCTATTTGCGTCTTCTCGCACACCATTTCGGCAGTGCCCTGTCGTTCCAGTCCCCCGCCGGGGGACTCGAGTCCTCCCCGGGGGGACTGCAGTCCTCCCGCGGGGGACTGGTGTTTCCCGGCGGAGGACTCAAATCTACTGGCGGACATAGTGTCTTAGTTGCCATATTCATTCCGTAATTTGGGACAGCACAAAGTTAACGCCTAGTACTGTTCCTCCTTGTTTAACTATTGCTGCATGAATATCTTAAATGAAGTTTGCTTATTAGGAAACAATATATTTCCTTTGCAGCATGGAAGAAAAGGTCCTATAAGTGATAATGAGTGACGAGGCGGAGGATTTCGTCAGGCTTCAGCCTCTCAAAGTGCAGAAGAAAATATCATACAACATCCGAAAGTTGGAGTGTGGTGTTATGGACAAGCAAATCTTTGAGAAACTGATTGGCTCTAATATTTGGGAACTGCGCACGCTGTTCAATGGTAACTGCTATCGTCTGTTTTCATTTTGGGACACGGAAAAGCAAGCACTGGTCGTGGCGACTCATGGGATTGTGAAGAAAACACAGAAGACGCCCAAAAAGGAAATTGAAAAGGCGGAACAGATAAGAACGGAATATTTCAACGACAAAAACAAATAAAGATATGGCACAGATGAAATTCAGAAAGGCAGACGCATTGATAGATGATGTTTGGGGCAAGGTCGGCACTCCCGAAAGAGATGCGATGGAAGCCCAGCTCAAAGAGGAAGTAAACACCTATTTTGTTGGCGAGGCCATCAAGAAGGCCCGTATCCAACACAACCTCACACAGGAAGAGTTGGGTGAAAAAATCGGTGTGAAACGCTCACAGATTTGCAAGTTGGAAAACGGGCGGTGCTCACCTACGCTCTCCACTATCAGCCGTGTGTTCCGTGCATTGGGCATTGCCACGGCCACCCTCGACTTGGGCATTGGAGGCAAAGTCGCCTTGTGGTAATCCGCATTTTATTATTTCATATCCTGCAGCGTCTTCGATATGCGTCTTCATGTCCTCGGCTTGCAGTATCTTTTGTATCCTTTTTTATCCTGTTCAGCTTTGGCAGGCTCTAAGTGCTTAAGTGCTGCCTCGCTTGGCTGAACTTTGTGCCCGGCATCGGAAGGAAGTTGAAAAGCGTTAAGTCGCGCCTCACCATGCCGGGCACTATTTTTATGCCCGTCACAGAGCTCTTTTTTCGCCCCTTCCCGTCTTCCTTCATATAGTTCACCTTGTCCCAAGGCTTCTCGGCTCGTGCGTCGGCTGTGGGGGCAAGGCGGGCTACTTCTTTGAGCAGGGGCTTGAATAGCGTTTGGGCAAATTGCTCGCTCTCGTCGCGGTTGATGGATGAGAGGCGGTTCTCGCCCAGGTAGGCGTTCTCGAAGTCGTCCACCTCTTCGATGTGCATCTTTCTGCCTTCGGCTTTAAGGATGGACTGCATAGCTTCTTTCAGGCCAAGCATGCTGTCCTGCAAGGCTTCCTGCATTTGGTACATGCCGCTTGCCACGCGGTTCTCGTAGGTGCTGCTCGCCATTGCCTGGCTGTATTCCTCGCTGTCGCCGTCGCGGAACATGATGGCGTCGTCCTCATTATTTTCGTCGGAAACGTTGGGATTTTCAAAGTTTTCAACGACCTTTGCGGCAGAGTCCAAATCCAAGTAGTCCACGTCAGCGAGATTGGTTCGCTGTTGGTCTATGAGGGTTTGGATTTTTTCTTTATCCACGTACAAGGTCTTACCTTGGTTTATCCAGTTAAGCCACTCGGAATTATCCTTAGGGAAGACATTCCTTATGCTATTGATTTCCAACTTGCGACCACCGACCGTGGGATTGAGAGAAAGTCCAACGATGAAATGCTTTCCGTCTTTTTGCAGTGGAACAATGATGTTCTGTGCCTTAGACTTGTCTCCATAAGCAAACACAGCCAATGGGTGTTGCAACGCTTTCACCAAATCTTTCACCTCTGAAAGGCTAAAATCATGGTCATACATAGTTGCTTTCTCTTCGAGCCTTTTGGCGCTCATCTGTATTGGAAGGTTGGGTACGCCTGTAGAGAGCAATATCTGTCCGGGCTTGCCCATCTTATAGATGTGACCTTCGGGCAGCTCTCCGTCAATCTGTTGTTGCAACTCTTCATTGAATTTCGCATTGACAGATTCTACATCGTTCTCTGAGCGTTTTGAGCCTTCGCCATCACTGAACTTCGGCTCTCCAAACCCCGTCTTTCTCCGCATAACCTCCGTATCGGCCGCATCGAACACGTCAGGCTTGCCGCCGTTCTTCTTCCGCTTGTACGCCTCGTGCAGAACAAATGCCCATTCCTTGTCACTCCACTTCTTATTGCCGGGGATTTCCAGCCCTGCCAACAACTTTTCGAGTGCTTTCTGAAGCATGGCTTTCAACTTGCCCCAGAACGTAAGTTCTTCGGCACTCATCTTCTCAAAGCCTTCCTCGCCAATGCGTCCGGCAAGGTCGGCTCCGTACTCCTCGGTGGCATCATGCTTGAACTGTCTGCGCTTCTTGCTCGCCTCGGCATGGGCTTCGGCCATGTCCGAATAGTAAGAGGCGTTGCTGTCCTCACCCTTGGCCTCATGCGCTTTGCGTTTCTGCTCGCGCAGTCTGTCCACCTCGGCGTCGTACATCTTCTGCGCTCGGCGGTCGATGTCCTGCTGGATGC
>CAVKGN010000031.1:19644-20878 GCA_963655595.1 uncultured Oscillospiraceae bacterium | reverse complement strand
TGCTCGTCCCCTGTTTCGACTCCCTCGACGGAGTCAACGCCGCCGACATGCTCCACGTGTTCGCCGCCGCCAGCGTGGGCGTTTTGCTCCCCACACCCGCTGGAGCTGGTCCGTGGCACTTTGCCATTGTCAAGACGCTCACCGGCGCATATGGCGTGGCCAAAGGTGCTGCCCAGTCGTTCGCCCTTATCACTCACGGCGTAAAGACCATCCTCGTGATGCTCCTCGGTGCCGCCGGGTACGCCACCTATTACCGTTCGGTGTGGAAGCGGTGGCGCAAGTGATTTTTCCGTCCCGTTCGGTGCAAGAATGTCTGGCGCGGACGGTTTGTTTGTAGAATGATCCTCCTCATACTACTACCAATGAAAACTTTCAGACCCCTTATATTCATCGCTGCCCTGACTTGTGCGGCGTTGACCGCTTCGGCCCAGAGCTATCCGAAGATGTGGAAACAAGTGGAGCAACTCTCCACCAAGGACCTGCCCAAGTCAGCCCTTGCCCAAACGCAGCAGATCGAGGCCAAAGCTCTGCGCGAAGGCAACGACGTGCAGTTGCTCCGCGCCCTGCTCATGCAGCGCATGTATGGAGGCAGTTTGTCAGCCGATAGCGCAAAGACCTATACCCGTCGCCTTGAACAAGGACTGCAACGCGAGCAACAACCCATGATGCGATGCTTGTGGCAATCCGCCCTGGCGCAGTGCTGGTTGCGCACGGAGAGCGACGCCGAGAACAGCCGAGACAGTCTCCAAACTCGGGCAAAGCGCGCCTTTGAAACTTCGCTCAGCTGTATGGAAACCCTTGCCGCAGCACGAACGCACGATTACCTCCCCCTCTTTAAGGAAGAAGACGGCAGTCGCACCTATTTCGCTGGCGACCTGCTCCACGTTCTTTTCAACGCTGCCGAGGAGAGCGGCGTGTGGACGACGGAGGAACGTACGGAATGGCTACGACGGATGGAGCAGTTCTACCACGCACGGGGCATGAACGATGCTTCCGTCCACTTTGTCCTACGACGTTTGGAGGCAGAGAGCGGAACGCAACCATTAAAGGGAAACATTGAGGACGATGTCCGCTATCAAACCATTGACAGTCTGACTCACTGCCAGGCAGAAACCGTCCGTCCGGAAGTGTACCGCCGCATGAGTGAACTGCGCAACCGCCAGACGGGCAACGAGGCGCAACAGTTGCACAACGACAGCGTGTTGTACGCACGGATAACCGAAGCCCTCAACCA